>NZ_CALIAV010000029.1 GCF_938045625.1 uncultured Campylobacter sp. | reverse complement strand
TTTGCTTAGGCGGCAAGTGAAGCCAGTCGTATTTTACATCGATTAGCTCGGACGCGATTTTATCTTCGCCGTTTTGCCTATACGCCGTCCAAAACTCGAAAGTAGCGGTATTTGAGCTTTTATCGACGGCTACGATTTGGTGGCGAAGATTAAATTTTATCTTTCTTTTTATCATTATTTGAGTCATCGCCGCGGCATAAGTCGGATCGCCGAAAAGCTTGCCGCCGCCGACGTAAAGATTAACGCTGCCTTTATCGCGGTTGCCGGCCAACCTCAGCCTATCTTCGCTCATGCAAGTTACTTTTTTATTTGCGCCGCTGCATTTCATCGGGGTTTTTTGATCGCAAAATACCGCCGCACCGCCGTTTTGAGAGAATTTTTTCATCAGCTCGTTGCTTTTTACGGCGCCTTGTAGAGTATAGACGGAGGATATGTTGCCGCTCGTATCGTTAATATCCTCTAAGCTCAGCCCCTTAACGGCTTCAAAGTCGTATTCCACGCCGCTTGCTACGATTAGATAATCATACCCCAGCTCGCTCCCGTCGTCTAGGACGAGTAGATTGGCTTCGGGCTTTATCTCCGATACGTTTTTGCGTATCCACTCGGCTCCTTGCGGGATATAATCCGCTTTTTCGTAAACGACGTCGCCAGCTTCGTAGATTCCGACGGCGATTAGCGTAAAGCCCGGCTGATAGTAAAATTTCTCGTCTTTATCCACGAGAATTACCTTGGCGTTAGGCATATCTCTTCTAAGTTTAGCCGCCAACGCGATACCGCTAAGTCCCGCGCCCATTATGACGATTTTAGAATTTATATCGTCGTTTTCGCCGCCCGTTGCCGAGCAACCGCTCATACTCGCGGCTAGTCCCGCGGCCCCCATTAGCTTTAAAGCGTCTCTTCTTTGCAGTCCTTTCATAAATTCTCCTTTCAAACGAGTTTATGAAATGCTACCTAAAAAAGGCCGCCCTATCAGTAACAAAGTTACCTTAAAACGAGAATTTTAAGAAACAAGCCTTATTTCGCCGCGGCTTTGCGTTATTTGCCCGCTTCTCTCAAGCTCTTTTAGCACCCTAGATACCGCTTCTCTAG
>NZ_CALIAV010000028.1 GCF_938045625.1 uncultured Campylobacter sp. | reverse complement strand
TATCTTTTGTTATTTCAAGCCAGTTTCAAACTCCAACGGAGTAAATTTTAACGACTTTATTAACCTTGTTAGACTCGGCATTTACATGTTTCAAACTCCAACGGAGTAAATTTTAACGGCGTGTTGCTCTGCGTTGGAACTCGTAGCTCTTCTAGTTTCAAACTCCAACGGAGTAAATTTTAACATTGTTTCTACGAAACAATCATCCCTTACGAAGAGCGTTTCAAACTCCAACGGAGTAAATTTTAACTATCAGCAAAAGGGCGTATTTTTAACAATCACTTGTTTCAAACTCCAACGGAGTAAATTTTAACAAAGCACGAGGCCTATCAGACGAACCGCCATTATGTTTCAAACTCCAACGGAGTAAATTTTAACCTTATGCTTCGGGGGCTTCATACGGCAAGCGTGGGTTTCAAACTCCAACGGAGTAAATTTTAACCGGCATGGACGGAGCAAGGGCTAGCGGCGAGAAGCGTTTCAAACTCCAACGGAGTAAATTTTAACAAAACCCTCAAACTTCAAAGCCGGATACGCTTGAAGCGTTTCAAACTCCAACGGAGTAAATTTTAACTCATAAGAACCGCAACCGCGATCACGGGGTCAAGCAAGTTTCAAACTCCAACGGAGTAAATTTTAACCGATTTCTTGATCTTGCTCGACCGAAAAAAGGTATTGTTTCAAACTCCAACGGAGTAAATTTTAACTCTCATTGCTAGAGCCTGATGAATCGGTTAAACCCTTGTTTCAAACTCCAACGGAGTAAATTTTAACAACGTCCCAAAAAGCTTTAAATACACCAAGCGCAGAGTTTCAAACTCCAACGGAGTAAATTTTAACGTTGGCTTTGCCGTCGGCGGCTTTTTATTGTTTCTGTGTTTCAAACTCCAACGGAGTAAATTTTAACAACTATAAATGTTTATTTGGGCTATACTGTATAAAGTTTCAAACTCCAACGGAGTAAATTTTAACAGCACCAAAATATACATTTTTAGGGCTATTAAAACTAAGAGTCTATATTTTTACGCCTTAAATTTGCATAAAAAGTAAAATAACATCGATACGAAATGCCCCAAATTTCATTATTTCTAAAATCTTAGAAAAAGCTTTATCGACATGGTTTAGATTTCAAAATGATACCCAGAAATCAAATGCCGCTAGCACGCCGTAGCGATTTAGCAATCCGTTTTTAATGAAGTCGCTTCGCACAATCAAATCATCAAAATGCAACCGCGACCTTTTGCTGGCCCTTACCGACAAAATATCAAATTTACCCCCACCTAAATCCCTCGTAGGGCGCGCCTTCACAAACGTATTTCTTGATCTGATTTGCCTCGCGGCGGATCACCTGCCGCCATGTGAGATCGCGCCCGCCCAGCGAGACCGTTTCTCCAAGCCTTGCGATCATTTTTAGCTCGATCTTTTGCACGGCGTCGTTGCTAAATTTTATCCGACCGGCGTCCGTTTGAAAGTCCTTTGCCGTGATCTCCTTTTTATTTAGCATATTAAAAATCAGCGTATCGCCCAAAATCGGCTTAAAAATCTCGGCAAGATCGAGGTGCAGGCTCAGAGCGCGGTAGTTTGGCTCATGCAAAAAGCCGATGCGCGGGTCAAGCTCGGTTTTGTAAATTTCGCTGAGGCAGACGTTATAAATGCGCGTATTTACGTAGCTTATGAAGCTGTTGATTTTATCGGCGGGCGGGCGCTTGGAGCGGACGGTAAATTTAAAACTTTTTTGATCCGCGATTATTTCGTTCCATTTTTCGTAGTATAGCTTTTGAAACGCCCCTTCCACAGCCATTATCGCAGGCACATCCGCGGCGGCGTTTAGCGCCTCTATGTGGGGCGATACGTCAAATTTTACGCCGTGCCTTTTGCAGTTTGCCGCGTCGTTTAGGATGTGCGCGCGAGTGATCTCGCGGGCGATGTAGACGCGTTTAATGGGATCGTCAAAGGCGCGGACCTGATTTAGTAGCACGAAGCCGCTTTTATTGACCGAGTTTGAGGTGTTTGGATAAAAGTTTCCGCGGAAGCTCTGATAAGGACTAAAAATGTGCAAAAGGACGTTGTTGTCGGCCAGAAACGCCATAGTGTAGGTGTCGATCTGCACTTTTGCCAGCACGTAAATTTCATCGATCGCATTTATCGGCAAAATTTTACTGGCGACGACCGCGCCCGCATCGTCAAATTTATCAAAATAGATATTGTTATCTTGCCTGCGAAGCCTGCCTGCGCTCAAAATAAAATGCGTTCTGTCGCTTTTTTGCATCTTTTTTCCTTAAATTTAGCCGGGATTTCAAGCGCCGCCAAACTCAGTAAATTTACGCGAGCAAATTTAGCTAAACAGCGCGCCGCTTTTATCCTGCCCGATTACGATACGCTTGGAGTATTTCAGCGAATTAAACGTATAAATCACGATAGAATCGAGCTGCGTAATGCACTCTTTTTGCAAAATCGCGCTTAGTTTTTTAAAATCGCTCTCGCGAATCTCGCCTTCAAAAACGGAAAACTGCACTCGCGGCAAAAACTTCTCGACCGCCTTTCTGATGCGGTTTGCGTTGTTTTTCTCTTTTTGCTCGGCGCCGGCGATGTCGTAAAATAAAATCACGTACATTTTTCTAAATTTTAACTCACGCAGTATCCGCTATAAGCGCAGTTTGCGCAAAATTTACCCTGCGTAAATTTCGGCGGTCGCTCTAGATTTACGAGAGTCGTTATCTCGCTTAAAATTTGCTCGATTAGAGCGAAATTTTCACTGCTATCATCCACCAAAATCACCTTTTTACCGCTGATTAGTTTGCCTTTTACCTCTTTTAAATTTAAGCCCGTTTTTAAAAGATAGATGTAAAAAAGTAGCTGCATCTTGCCCGCAAGCTCGTTTTTTATACTCTTTTTGTATTCAGTGATGAGATAATGTCCGCGCTGCTTGGAAAGTTTGTCGAATTTTAAATTTGAAAATGCAAAGTCCTGCAAATCGCGCTCTTTGATTTCCGCTAGCGCCTTGCCCATCAGCACGTTTTCATCCTCTTGATCTGCGTGGATATGGTGCGCATAAAGCCACGCCTCACGTTTGCAGGTGACATAATAATTCACAAGCGTACCGGTGATTTGGTCTTTGCAAAACATTAGTCAAATACCTCGTCCGTGATGTCTAAATTTGTATCTTTTTTAAGCCCGTAATCCGCGCTATAAAAATAATACGAGCCAAACGGTAGATAAAACATATCTTTTAGCCCGCGTATTTGCCTTAAATTCGGTAATAATTTCTCTTTATCTTTTAGTATTACGTTTATGCTAAATTTCGATAACTTTCTGATGTGGTTTTTTAAAATATCTCGTATCGTAAATTCGCCATTTGAGCTATTTTTAATTTCTAAAATTTTAGCTTCAAAATCCTTAATAAAATTTTCTTTAGCTTCGATTATTAGCGTTTGTTTGCAGTTATCGTTCATAATTTCTTCGATTTTTTGATTTATATTTTCGAATTCTAGCTTTTTTATCTCGCTTTCTATATATAAATTTTCCAGTTGATTGCTGATTTTTTGAAAATACAAATTTGAAATTTCTAAAATTTCGCTCTCTCGCACCTCTTTTCGTCTAAAATCCTCCAAAATAGTTCCGCTTACTTTATATAAATCGCCATAAATCAAATTTGTAAATTTACTTATTTCGGGAAAGACGTATAGCTCGCCGCGGATTTCTCCAAAATGCCTATTTACGCGGCCTGCGGTCTGTATAATCGAGCTAATGGGCGCAACTTCGCGAAATCCAACGTCAAAATCAAGATCCACTCCCGCCTCGATAGACTGCGTGGAAATTAGTAAAATTTTACTCGCAAGCGGATCGTCTTTACTTTTATCTATTGCGCACCTTACCGCCTCGATAGTAGCGCGTTTGTGATCATCATACATATATCCGTTTAGGCAAAAGCAGCTAAATTTATCTCTTAGTTTTACGAACAGCTCCTGCGCTTTTTTGATCGTATTTACGACGACGAGGGTATTTTTATCCCTTGCGATTCCGCAAATTTTCTCCAAAAGCCCCTCTTCGCCGCTTACGTCAAGCCATTTTATGACGTATCTATCCTGCTTTGAAAAATACTCTAAATTTGAAATTTCTTTAAAATTTTCGCTTTTAATAACAGGCATCGTCGCCGACATAAATATAAAAATAGTGCCGAGCCGCTGCGAGATGATCTCGCAAAGCAGGATAAAATCTTTTCTAAAATTATATGGGATTGCTTGCGCCTCGTCGATGATAACGACGCTATTTTTGAGCTGATTAAATTTGACGTTGTCTTTGTTTTTATTGCCAAATAGCGCAAATATAAGCTGATAAAGCGTAGTTACGTTTATCTCGCCGCTAAAAGATTCCATCAAAAATTTGATCTTAGAGTACCTATCATCTTCGGTCAGATTTTTTTCGTCTATCGTCGTTTTGTGGTGAGCCTTGCCAACCGAAATATCGCTATTTTTATAAATTTTTGCGATAATATCGTAGGTCTGATCAATTATCGAAGTGAAAGGAAGCGCATAAATTATGCGAGATTTATTAAATTTCAAGGCAAAATTTAGAGCAGTCAAGGTCTTGCCGTAGCCAGTCGGCGCAGTCAAAGTAAAAAGTTTGTAATCTTCGTCAAAGTTGTTTAAAACAAAATTTCTAAACTCATCTCGCTTTTTATTTGGCGGCAAAGTTTTGATATTCCCCTCTAAAGCATCTATCGGTATATTTTTAGTTTCCTGTTTTGGCATGCTAAAGATAGCCTCAAATTTATCGCTATAAACCAAATTTGAGTATAGACTTTTGAAATTTATAAAATCACTATAAGTAAATTTGTATCTGTATTGCAATAAAATTAAGTATTGGCGAAGCCGTTCCGCCCTATATAAAAACTCATCTTTTTTTATAGATAATCCCGAATAAACCTGGGTATTTTTAGCCGCGTTAGCTACTTCTTCCCAGTATTCTAGCTCTTTTGAGTTTTTAAAAAATTTATTAGCTTCCCTGGCTAGCGTCATTAAATTTACCGCGTCACCGTGGTGCGAAACAATGGCAAGAAAGCCAAATAGGGTTGGTATTTCATCAAATTTTGAGTTTAATATGAAAAAATATGCCGACAGAAGTGAGTGGTTTTTATCCAGCTTGTCGTTTGAGGTGTCTCTGATGTAAATTTGAAAATTATTTTTTAGTTTTGCGATATCGTGATAGAGCTTAACCTGCTTATCCAGCTCTTCGTCGCCGGCAGAGATCATATTTTTTATATGATTTTCTAAAAGTTTATTTGGATGAGACCAAAACTCGTCAAATAAAATAGACTCTTTCATCGTTTATCCGGTATATATTTCCATGATTTTTAGATTTTATGGGTTCTTTGCCGTTTATTTCCATTACAAAGTCTTTAAAATCTTTAAAAATTCGTCCATTTTCGCAGTCGCAAGGCATTTTAGCCGTAGTTAATTTCGCATTTTCATTAATACCGTCAAAAATAAAGTCGTCCATAAGCGTAAATGTATTTATAAAACTTTCATCTTGCGATATTTTTTCGCATATTTTTATATCGATCCAGCTAAAATCGGCTATACAAAAGTTTATCCCAAGATACGGCGTAAAGGCAATTTTATGTTCTTTTAAATTTGAAATTATCTTATCCCGGTAGCTTTGCTCTAAATTTTCTAAATTTAAAAATACGACATAAGACGGCGAGCAGATGAGCTCTCTGTAAAACTGCTTTTTCTCCTTTGCGTTTTGGTAGCCTTCCTCTATGTGCATATTGCTTGAGAGAGCAAATTTTATACCGTTAAAAACAAAACTTTTTTTTAAAATTTGTCTATCTATTTTTATGCTGTATTTGATACCGGATAGTTTAAAATACTCCTCCTCGCCTATAACGGCGCCTAAAAAGCCCATCATAGCTGTCTTTGGCGGCACCGGATAGGTCAGGCTAGAATAAATCGTCGCCGGATGCGAGAAATGAGCATAATCGCCGAATAATCTAAAAGCAATAATGCTCATTTTACGCCTCTATCTTTTTCCAGCTACTGTCAAAATTTGCTTTGTTTTTTGCTTCAAAATCATAATCGCTCATATACTCTATTTTTTCTATATTTGTAGCATATCTTGCGAGCTTATTTTTTAAATTTGTAAAGTCGATAGTATATTCATTAATGCTTCTTATCGCCCTATCTTCTTTTTCGCTTTTTAGGCTTATGCTATTGTTTAGATCGCCCACAAACGTATCGTCCTTATACGTGATGATTAGCATAAACCTTGGAGTCTGGCCGATTTTGGAGCGAGTCGTTAAATTTTTAGTGCCGTGCCACAAAGCTTTTAAAATTTTAGCCTCATCAGCTTCGTTAAAGCCCGTTTTTGCCGCATTGTAGTTATCGATAATGCCGTAAGTAGCAAAAATAGCGTATTTTAAAAATTTTTCCTCTCTAAAAGTCGCTTGATCTTTTTGCTTTTTAGGATCTTTTGGATCGTAATCGCTGGCAAAAGCGCCGGTTCCTCTTACGTGCTCTATCTCAACCTTGTTTAGAGATTTGCTTAATCTAAACTGCACCGGACCGGTAAACTGAACGCCCGCGGTTTTTATCTCTTTATCCTGTTTCATTTCGTCTTTATCCGAAATCGGCAAGACGCCTCCAAATGCGCGAATATCGATAAATTTAGACAAAATTTCTTTTTGTAGTTCGCTTTTGCTTTGCTTTATGTTTATACTTTGTCTAATCGCCGTTTTAGCGTCTAGTACGACGTCTTCTATCCTATACTCCTTTATAAAAATCGACGCCTCATCTTTTTTCATAATCTCGTCTCTGATTGTTCTTTTTATGCGCACGTCTGTTACTTCGGCGATGCCGGTCTCATCATCGCATCTTGGAGCGTTATCCTTTAGCATATCGCCGTTTGGATTCCAGTTCTCTCCGTCCCATAAAAAAAGTATCTCTTTTTTCTGCATCTTATTCTCCTTTTTTATTTTGTCTTATCTTTTAGAAACTTACGATAATCACTTCCGCCCATAGCAAAAGCAAGCGTAGTATGAGAGCTTTTTACTATTTTTCCTTCTTTAGAAAAGACTTGCGGTAAAATTTCAATCAAACACTCTTTTATGTTTTCAACGTTAGAATTTGGTTTGCCAGAAGCTGCCTTAAGCTTTCTAATCATCTCATCGCACTTAGTCCAAATTCGCTCCAAATTTTCCCTGCTTATTGAGCCGCAGTTATCAAGCCAGTTGCTAAACGATACGCCGCCGTTAACGCCGAGCTGCCAGTTTATCAGAGCTGCGCTTAGCATACCTAGTAAATAAGCGCTAATAAGCGCGTCGTCTTGATTTAAAAATTCGCTATTTTTGATTAGCTCTTTAATCAGTTCTTTTTTATCGGTTAAATTTTCCAAATCGCACTCCTTTTGAAACACTAGTTTTTTATTTAACACGTCGATCTCATTAAAAAAATTTTGATATTTTGCAATATTCTCAAACGTTCTTTCTTTATAAAAATCGTTAAAGTATTTGCTCCATTCCAATTTTTTTGCATAACTTTTATTGACGCTACCGCAACAAATCAGATCGCTATATCTTTCTATCATAATCTCTAAATCAAATTTATTTCGCGACAGCAAAAAACTCATCACGCTTAGTCTATCTTCAAATAAATTTTGAAGATATATCGTCTCATCGGTTCCGCTGTTTTTTTCATAGAAAGCTTTTATGTTAAAATCACCCATTAATTTTGAAATATGGGAGATAAAAGAGGGTAAAACGTCATCTATCGCAAGCTTTAAATCGATAGCTGCGTTGCTTTGCGTATAAAATAAAATCGTATTTAAAACAGGCAATTTTTCCTGCTTTTTAGCAGCGATCTCAAGATAATCATTTATGCTAAATTTTATAACTTCTTCGGCGATTTCAATACTTTTCATATCGCTTTTTGAAGTTTCTTCTAGTATTTTTACAATCTCTTCTAAATTCACCGAGCTACCCAAAATCGTCGGCAAAATTGTCATCTTCATACCGTAAAAATTATGCGATAGCTTATCTTTTATCGCTTTAAAGCCGTTTTCTACCTTTTTTGCGCTAATAGTACTTAGCGGCAGTAGTTTTGATTTGATAAATTGCATACCATTTGGCATCTCGTTTACCGAGCAAAATGCTAAATTTGCATCGCCGCCGACACCTTTTTCATTTGTCAAAATATCGTATCCGTAGGATGATTTTTGCTCTTTTATGCTGATGTGATTTTCAAAAATTTGCTTAAAATAGGCAGAAACGGGCTTGCCCTTGTATGAGAGCGAGAAAAAAGTGGCTACTTTTTTGCCTTTTTCTTTTTTTAGCTCATCAAGGTCTTTGATCTCATCTATAATGTCGATGAAATATTCTTCATTTATACTGGATAACATAGACAAAATAGCGTCTTTTTCTATGTTGCTCGGCTCAAAAAACGAGAGCAAATTTGAAACCGATCTCAAAACGCCTTTTATAAATTTAGCTTCGTCTTTATTTACTTCTTTGTTTAAAAATTGAGAATTTGGAAATAGATTACCGGAATTTGCTCCGACGCCAAATCTACATATTATCAGATCATCTTTGCTTATGTTTAAATTCGGCTCTATTCGCTTGGTTTCTGTGTCGCAGAGATATACTTTGATTGCATCGTATTTGTAGGCTTCGTTTTTTAGACGCTTTTCGTCTTTTTGGTATATTTCGCCTATGTCGGCGAAAATTTTAACTATATCGCCCAAGAGATTCCCCTAAATTAAGTTGGCATAATTATACTGCAAGTAATCTTTGATGTCAAGTTATTATATTTTACATAAATTTTACTTGATTTTTTAAGTAAGTTTTTATAAAATACTCTTTGAAAAGCAAGTATTTCTTGTTCTCCTTATAGGCTTTTAAATTTATATTTTACTTAACTTGCTTTTCTTTTGCTATCTCCACAAACCCCGCTCCGCAGTTCATACATCCGCTTCCGACGCCGGCGTCAAGGATCAAATTTATAAGCTCAGGCTGCGCGCAAATTTTCCATTTCGCTTGCCAAGCCTGAACCGGCGAGCGGTTGTTGCCGTAGTAAAAATTAAATGGATTTTGCAAATTTTGCCAGAGTAGATTTAGCTCAAATTCGCCGCTATATTTGCGCCCGGTAAGCGTTTCAAATCTTTGCAGCGCGTTTGTTTTCATCATCTCAAGATGCCTGGAGTCTTGCGGCTGCAGATAAATTTTATGTCCCAAAAGCCCGCCTACCGCGCATGCTACGCAGCCTTGCAGCACCGCTTCGCTTTGCGTGGTCCTATGCTCGCTAACAGCTACCGTAGTATCACACAGGCAAAGCTCGCCCAAGCTTAGCCCGTCTTTTAGCACGGCAAGCGCGATTATTTTTTCAAATTCCGGCTCGTAAGAGGTAAATCTAATCCGCAAATTTGCACCATTTAAACGAAAATCGAAATTCGTTCGTTTAAAAATTTTACCGCTTGGCTCGTGTTTGTACCCCTCATGCTCGGCGCTTGGCAGATAGCGGTAGATGTAGCCTTGGATGAGTTGAGGCAATGCCCTTGAAATTTTTAAATTTGCGCTTGGCGAACGTGAGGTTATTGTGAGCATTTTTATCCTTAAATTTGCTAATTTTTTAATGCAATT
Source organism: uncultured Campylobacter sp. (assembly GCF_938045625.1). Classification (GTDB taxonomy): domain Bacteria; phylum Campylobacterota; class Campylobacteria; order Campylobacterales; family Campylobacteraceae; genus Campylobacter_A. Next base: position 13,026 of record NZ_CALIAV010000028.1, on the reverse strand, counting down.
ATAAAAAATATTGCATTAAAAATCGACTTTACTAAAAAATCTAGCAAAATTTCAAATTTTACCAATCAAATTCGCTAAAATATCCGCAAAAATTACGCAAGGAGAGCAAATGAAATACGATTTTGACGCACCAGTAGAGCGAGGCGGGACGTATTCGTCAAAGTGGAAAACAAGCGGCGACGAGCTACCGATGTGGGTGGCGGATATGGATTTTAAGGTCGCACCCGAGATTTTAGAAGCACTGCAAAAGCGCCTAGATAACGGGGTTTTTGGCTACTCGTACGTGCCGCAGGAGTGGAGCGAGGCCATCTGCTCGTGGTGGAGCAGGCGCCACGACGTCAAATTTGACCCGAGCTGGCTGATTTTTTGCACGGGCGTGATACCGATCATTAGCTCTGCGGTGCGCAAATTTACGAGCGTGGGCGATAAAATCGTGATCCAAAGCCCCGTCTATCACGTCTTTTACCGCAGTATCGAAAACAACGGCAGGGTCGCGCTCACAAACGAGCTAGCCTACGACGGGCGCGGCTATGATATTGATTTTAAGGACCTCGAAGAAAAGCTCGCCGATCCGCTAACGACGATGTTTATCCTTTGCAATCCGCACAATCCCGTCGGTAAAATTTGGAGCGAGGAAAAACTAGCCAAAATCGGCGAACTATGCGCTAAACACGGCGTTTTAGTGATCTCTGACGAGATACACTGCGACATCACGAGCCCTGGCAAAAACTACGTACCGTTTATCCGCGCGAGCGAAACTTGCAAAAACATCTCGATCACCTGCGTTTCGCCTACAAAAGCCTTTAACATCGCGGGCCTGCAAAGCTCCGCCGCCGTAGTGCCAAACCCAAAACTGCGCGCCAAAATGGCAAAGGCCATCAACGACGACGAGGTCGGCGAAGGCAATGTGTTTTCTTGTATCGCGGCGATCGCGGCATTTGAGCGAGGCGAAGCGTGGCTCGAGCAGATGCGCGAATACGTAGAGCAAAACCGCAAAATCGTGAGCGAGTTTTTGCAACACGAACTGCCGCAGATCAGGCTTGTGGAGCAGGACGCGACCTATCTGCTCTGGCTTGACTGCCGCGAAATTTGCGACGACGCGAGCGATTTTCATAAATTCTTACGCCAAAAAGCGGGACTTTGGCTAAACGACGGCAACGCGTACAGAGGCGCGGAAAAATGCTTCTTGCGGCTCAATATCGCAACCCAAAGATCGCGCGTGCTGGAGGGGCTAAAACGCCTAAAATCAGGCGCTCTAGCCTACGCAAAAAGTAGGGAATAATATATTTACGAAAAGTTGGGATAAAATTTAGACCTTTTTGGTATGATTTCGGCGTCCGACAAGAAAACCTCCTTTTTGTAACGGCGCCTCGGCTCCCCCTGCCGAGGCGTTTTTGTCTTATTCATTAAGCTTTTTTAGTTATAATCCTTCTCATAAATTTACTCCGCCTAGCTCAAATTTAAGCAAATTTAGCGTTTTAGGCGAAAGGACGAAAATGCTAACTCACATAGACGAAAACAACCGCCCCAAAATGGTCGACGTAAGCGACAAGGGCGTAACTACGCGCATAGCCGTAGCAAGCGGCATAATAAAAATGTCGCGCGAGGCCTTTGACGCGATCAAAAACAACACCGGCAAAAAGGGCCCGGTTTTGCAAACCGCCGTCATAGGCGCGATAATGGGCGCGAAAAAGACGAGCGAACTCATCCCGATGTGCCACCCGCTGCTAATTAGCAGCATAAACTGCGACATCGAGGAGCTAACCGAAATCTGTGCCTACAAGCTAACCGTTAGCGTCAAGATAGACGGCAAAACGGGCGTAGAGATGGAGGCGCTAACAGGCGTTAGCGTCGGGCTACTAACGATTTACGATATGATAAAAGCGATAGATAAAACCATGCAGATAACAGATATCACGCTAGAAAGCAAGAGCGGAGGCAAAAGTGGCGACTATGTGCGATCTAAATAAAGAACCTGAAATCTCATACCCAAATTTTTGGGAATACAAAATCATCGTGCTTGATAGTGAAAACGCCGAAGCTATCGCGCAGGGCGTCGTAGGCGAGAGGCAACACAAGATAACGCCGTCAAAATCGAGCAAAGAGAGCAAATACAAAAGCTACAATCTAAGCGTTTTGATTAATTCTAACGAGGAGCGATTAGAGATATTTTCCGCGCTAAGACGCGTTTGCAAATACGTACTATAAGGACTTTCATGCAAAATTTAGTCTTCATCCAAACCATAAAAGAGAACAAAAACGACCCGCAAATTTCCGTTTTGATCAGGGAATTTGCGCTAAGCGAGTTTAGAAAAAGCCTCAAAGGCGCAAAAAACGGCGACGCAAACGCGGCTCTGGCTAAAGAGTTTGAGCAAATTTGCGAGGTGCTAAAAGGCGAGGATCTGCTAAACCGCCAAAACGTCGCCAACCTCATCCAAAGCGCAGGCGACGCGCTCAGCGAAGCAAAAGAGCAGTATATCCACCGCCTAATTTACGAAAAAGAGCAGATCGAGCGGCAAATTTACGCGCAAAAAGACGAGATCAAAAACGATGTTCGCGAGCTACTTGAAAATATGGAAAATTTCATCAAAAGCAGCGACCTGGCGGATAAAGAGGAAATTTTAACCGCGATAGACGAAAAAATGCTCTGCGAGCTGCAAATGCTGGGAATCCTAAAAGAGACCACCGAAGCGGCGTTTCTAACCGCGATCGAAAAGGGCGACGACGTGAAAGACACGGTGGAGCAAATCGCCAAAAACGTCGTGCTTAGCGCGATAAACGAGGGGGAAGCGAGCAAAGAGCACATCCTAGAGATCGCAAGGACGGTCTGCGAGGCGGCGTGCGAAATAGCCGACGTCGATCAGGCCTTTGCCAAAGAGCTAATTAGCGGCGCGATCAGCGGCGTAAAAGAGGCGCTTGGCAAAAGGACGGAGAAATTTATCGAGGAGATCAAATTTGCCCCCGACAGCCAGACGCTGCTTGGCGAAGCTAAAGAATTTATAAGGCTTGAGGAGAGATTTGTGGCGATGCTGCGCGATATGGCGCGCTCAGATGAGCCGTCTGCTGCCGTGATAAACGAAATCCTAGACGAGTCCGTCGATAGCTACTTCGCCAAATTTAAGCGCCTGCAAAACGACGTTTCGCGCCAGATCGAGCTTCAGTTAGAGGGACTAAAATTTAACGAAAATATCGATAAATTCGCTAGCCTTGCCGGAGCTAAATTTGAGGAGCTAAAGCGCGAGGTCGGCCAGGCCGGCGATAAGCTTAAAGAAAATTTTAACGCCAAAGAACGCATCGAAGCGCTAAAAAAAGAGATCAGCGACTTTGAAAAACGAACCGAGGAGAAGCTAACCGAGATAAATGCTAGCGAGATCGGCGAAAACCTCAAAGCAAAATCAAAAGAACTAGGCGAAAAGCTCTACAAAGCCGCCGAAAATCTCATAAAAACCGCCAAAGAAAAGATCGGCAAAAAAGAGGACGAGAAAAAAGACGAGTGAGCCAAATTTGGGCGCGTATGCTTAAATTTGCGCCCAAATTTTACTTACCCGCTACAAACGGCGGCAAATTTGACGCGGTAAATTTGCGCTCGAATTTGCCTTCGCCAAAACGCCGCGAAAGTCAAATTTAACCCCAAAGGAACAAAAATGAGCATCACGTTTTTCGTCAAAAATAAAAAGAAGTTTCTAGTCGGCCTTGCGCCCGTGATGAGCGTGGAGGAGGCGCTGCGACTGGTGCCGAATTTATCGCAGTTTAACGCCGATGAAGACGACGAGGAGTTTGACGCAGATAGCTTTTACGGCGCGAAGCTCGACGAGCTTGACTGCCTTGTTACCGGCACGGACGGTCTTAGTGGACGCGGCTTTGAGATCGGCTACGAAGACGGCGCCTATAACGTCCGCATCGGCACGCCAAGTACCCGCACGGACTGGAAAATCGCGCTAGAGTACCTAAAAAACCTAGCCATAAAAATGGACGGCGAAATCGTGAGCGAGGACGGGGAGAAATTTAGCGCGCAAAATATCGAAAGCTTTAACTATGAGCATGACATACGCACGGGGCTAGAGGCGATAGAGCAAAATTTGCAAAAAGAGGCGCAAATCAGCACTATTTACGGCACGCGAAACGAAGTGTCGTTTGACAAAAAGATCATAGCTCGCATACTTGGCGCAAAGGATCCCGCGGGCGAATTTAGCAAATTCGTAACCGATATCCAAAATTTGGATGCGTATTTTGCAAATCAGATGTTTTTCCGCAGGAACGATAGCGGCGAGATCATCGGGCAGTACGTCCTGTCGCAAGGCGTCGTTACTGTGCTGCCGTATGAACCTAGCGTGGAGTATAAAAATTTACAAATGCTGGGCGATGAGAAAGTCGCGCACTGGTCGGTCGCGATATTTGGCGGAGAGGGCGACGATGAGGAAAAATACGAGATTCTAGCGACGCTGAAATATGAAAGTTTCATCCAAAATTTGCCGAAAGATAAATACGAATTTATCGATGCTAAAAATATCGTCGTAAGCGCGTTTAGCAAGGCAGAATTTGACGCGCTCATCGCGAAATGCGGCGAAGAGGGGCTAGCAGACTAGGCTGTTTAGCTAACGGCGGCGATTTGCCTGCCGTGCGGTAAATTTAGTGGCAGAGTTAAAATTATGGCCGAAATTTACCCACCTTTTTGCTCTGAAACGAAGCCAAATTTGACGCAAGATAGATCAAATTTGGCGTCAAATTTAAAACTCCGCAAGGCTGTAAATTTAACCGCAAACCCAAAATATTGACTTGCGCCGTACCTTTGGATAAAATCGGGCGCAAAAATCAAAAGAGATCAAAAATGCGAAAAATTTTCCTGCCGCTTTTATGCGCCTTTCTGCTAGGCGGATGCACTACGTACGGCATCGGCCCCTCTAATATATTTTTAGAAAACAAAGAGCTAACTCAGCTAAAAGGCCGCCATATCCTAGATATGGAAAGGTACTCCGGCGGCTGGTCGCATATCGAGATAGGTATGCTTTCGAACAAATTTTATATGCAGCACGAACCGCGCGAAGTACTATCGGTAGAAAGATCGTGCAACTTCTGGGGTTGCAGCGTAACGGGTGTGAACTACAGCACCTACGGCTTTGTTTACTTTACTACCGGCAAAGACGGCTATATCACTAACCACACCGAGGACGGAGACGCGATAAGGAGCGTCAAGCATAAATTTAAAGACCTGCTAGTACTGGGGAACTAAGATGAAAAAGACGGTAATAACATTATGCGCGTTTGCGATCACTGCGGCGTTTGGGCTCTCTAACGAGGATTACGATAAATTTATAGCGCTAGACGATAGCGGAAAATACAAAGAAGCGTTGGCATTTATCAAGCCAAAGGCCGATGGCGGCGACGCTAGAGTCGTCACGCTCGTAGGCTACCTATACGAGGTGAGGATGTCCAATATCGGCGAAGGCGTAAAGTGGTACAAAAAAGCCATGGGGCTAAATGATTCGCTCGCTCACTCGAATATGGCGCGGATCTACTACCGCATGACGGACTATAAGCTAGCTGCGCAGACCCTTGAAAAGGCAAGCAAACTAGGCGACACGGGCGCGGACGCAATGCTAGGAAATATGTATCTAAACGGAATACACTTTAAAAAAGACTATAAAAAAGCGCTCGTCTACATCCAAAAAGGCGTTGCCGATGACGATCCTCAGGCTCTAACCGATCTAGCTATATGTTACGAGAACAGCTACGGCGTCGCAAGGAATATGGATAAGGCCATAGAGTTTTACAAGCGCGGAGCGGCGCAAGGTAACAAATACGCCAAAAGGGCACTAGAGAGATTGCAGTAGCTAGTGCGCGGCTACCTGAGTTTTGACGATACCGACTTTATCCGTCTGGTAGCGGCGACTCGGGCTATCCGGGAGAATAAATTTAGGCTCGCTTGAGCTCAAAATTAGTTTTTAGTAAACCGGTCGATACTGGCGATCTGTTTACCGACTTCGCCTCTACCAAATCACTCAAATTTGGGTAAATTTAAAACCCAATCCGAGTCAAATTTAATAGATAAAAAGCCCCGCGTCTTTTGCTTCGCCGACCTTGTCCGTTTTCACCCAGGCCGCGATGTAGATGAAAAACGAAGCCACGAGCAAAAAGAAGCCAAATACCGCCAAAACACCGCTCGCCCACAGCAGCTCGCCCGCAAAAAACGTGCAAACGTAGACGCGAAAAAGCCCGTTTCTAGTTAGTCTCGCAAGCTCGAAAAAGACCTTTCCCCACACGAACGCGACGTAGCCAAGTAGCAGTAGCGCGATGACGGCCACTAGCTTAGCGAGCGGATGAGCCGCGTCCGCCATATAGGACGCCAGCGTCGCCGTGACGTGAGCGACAAACATCACGATCATCGCCTTGCCGTAGTTTACGTGCAGATCCTCGCTGTGAGCGAGCCCGGCGACTCCGTCTAGCGCCGCGTAGGTTAGCAGCGCGGCTGCTATGACAGCGAGGTTATCCGCGATCTGTAGTGCTAGTCCCCCGTAGCTAGCGATAAAGTACGCGTAGATCTTGATCACGGCCGGCACGATGCCCGATGCGATACCTAGCATCCTAGCCCGATCAAACGCCGCGCTCTCTTTTAGCGCAGCCTTCGTCTCCTCGCTTCTGACGTCTTTCGTCGCGCGCTTTTCGCCATCGTCTGCGATCACAAATACATCTCTCGCAAACGCCCCATCAGGCCGAAACGCCGCTCGCTCGCCGCCGCTAGGCCGCCCCGAGCGCACGTCCTCAAAGCTAAATTTATAGTATTTCCCGTCATCGCCGATTATCGTCGTTTCGTTTATCGCTACACCCTTCACCAACTCTCCTTTTTGCGTTTTTGCCGCCCTATTTTAGATTAGCCCGCTCGTTTGCATTTTTGGGGTGCGGGTTGTGCCACCCATCAAATTTAACGCCGCACTCCCTAGTCCAGCCAAATTTTACGGTTTAGCCGCAGCTCCTCGACGATACGCAAAAAGCCACCGATCTCGTCTTTGTAAAATCTATTTGCCCCTTTGCCCACGAGCGGACGGCGCAGATCAGGCTCGAAGTTATCGCGCCCAGTGCGGATCGCCATGCAGATTTTGTCGCCTATTAGCACGATGTTTATCGGGCGGTGAAATCTCGTTTTTAGTAGCTTTAGATTTTCCATCAGGCTAGGCGTGAGCGCATATCTAGCCTCGATCTGATCGGTCGTATAGACGCGAAATAGCCGCTCAAACTCCGCGTCGTCCATCCTCGCGCGCTTGCCGCCGTAGTCCTTAAAATCATCCGTCCCGCTGCAAATTTGCGTAACGCCCTTTAGCCGTTTAGGAAAATCCGCGACAAACAAAATCCCAGCAAAAAGCACCCTATGTGTCTTGTTTCCGTGTAGATCCTCTTTGATACTTATCGCCTCTACGTCGCTAAATTTAACCCGCACGCCCTCTATCTGTCCGAAAATCAGGTCGTTGCCCGAGTACTTGTCGATGTCAAAATCATAAATCATATATAAATAATCATTTTCTACGAAGCCACCCGGATGGTAGGTTAGGCCGCAGCTCTCGACGATACTGCGTATAACTTCTCGTTTAAATTTAAAGGTAAAGCTATCCGTGAAAATACTCTCGAAAAAATAATACATCGCAGCCCCGCAGACCACAAACGTACCAGCGCTAAGGGCGGCGTTTTGCGCGGCTAGATAAAGTAGCCAAGCAAGTGTCGCGGCGACGAAGACGCAGGCAAGCTTTAGCCTAAAAAGCGAGCGCAAAACCTTTTGCCGCTCAAGCTCTAGCAAGACCAGATCGTCCATTTTCGCTCCTGTTTTCATTTAACGCCATTTTTGCAAATTTGGCTATTTTACGAGCTTTCGTCTTTAAATTTGCGTTTTAAACCGCTTAAATTTAAGCTCTTTTTTACGGGCCGCGGCGTTTTGAATTCGGATCAAATTTGACTCAAATTTACCGCCCGCGCCGCTTTTTATATTCAAATTTGACGAACCGACGAAGCCCGTCTGCATTTTAAAGAGTGCTGTTAAGCGCTCAAATTTAACGTCAAATTTGACGAAACGAGCGCAAATTTAGCGATTAAAAAGCTCGTGCACGTCGTGCGGATCGTCTTGGCCTTTCGGTACCTCGAAAAACGCAGCCTTATGAAACCTCGCCCAGCTAGCGACGAGGTTTGAGGGAAACATCTCCACGGCGTTGTTATAGTCGGTCACTGCGGCGTTGTAGGCGCGGCGCGCGGCGGAGATCTGCTCCTCGATCTCGTTTAGCGTCTTTTGCAGGTGCATAACGTTTTCGTTGGCTTTGAGCTCAGGGTAGTTCTCGACGACGACGTTGAGCTTTGAGATGAGGTTGGATAGCTCGCCGTTTAGCGCAAATCTCTGCTCGTCACCCGCGGCCTTTTGGATGCCGCTTCTAAGCGCGGAAATGTTTTCCAGCAGCTCGCGCTCGTGCGTGATGTACTGCTTGACGGTGGCGACGAGGTTTGGAATGAGGTCAAAGCGCCTTTTTAGCTGCGTATCGACGCCTGATTTGATATTTAGGACTTGGTTTCGCTTGCCCACCAGCGAGTTGTAGACCGAAATGACGATGAGTGCTAGAACGGCGATGATGCCTAGGACGATGTACATTTTACTCCTTTGATTTAACTTTTGTTTTGATTATATCAAAAAGCTGCTGAAACCGGAAAATTATACTCGTTTTTGCCGCGCTAGATGCCAGGTCGCTCGGAGTTTGCGACCAAAACGCTAAATTTCGCTCGTCTTTGCAAAGCCGCTTTGCGAGCAAATCTCGGATACAAGGGCCAGTTGCCGTAAAATAAAGACTTGCGGCCGATTTTTTCGCTTAAATTTAGGCTTAAAAACGCAAAATACGCTTTTGGATAAACCGTTTGTGCACTTTGCGTTACGGGCGAGTTGAGTCTTATTTTTAAACAAAAACCAAAGTAGGTACGCGCAGGCAAAACGGCTCGGCGCAAGCCCTTGCCGGGCGGCGATCGGCAGGTAAAATCTAGCCTATAAATTTCGCCTACACGGGCGGCACGGCCTTTTGCCGCGATAAATTCGTATCTTTTGAGGGTGATTTTACGCGAGCTAACAGCTAAATCATCGCAAATTTAGCGCCGTTTAAGCCGCAAGAGCAAAAATAGCATTTTTAAACATGCCAAAAAGAGCGCGAAACATATTTTCTCGCAGCTTCAGAGTTTTAAGCCGCGAGAGAAAAACTAACATTTTAAACGGCACACTCGCCGAGCCGTCAAACCTATCCCGTGCGTTTTGCGTTTAGGCAAGGAAATTACAGCTCGCGCTCTATGCAAAATTTAGCTATTTTGCCGATTTTGCCGGATGCAAGTAGGCAAATTTACGCTTACTAGAAAGCTTAGAGGGCAAAAGCACGGATTTGCGCCGCGCACAAACGGCAAATTTGCGACTTTGCGCCGTAAGGCAAAAACCAAAACTAGCCAAAAGGCGCAAATTTAAGGTGCGCATAAAAACCAAACCAAAGCGCTTTAACCTTTTAAAGCTCGCAAAGTTTGCCGCAAACCCGCTTTTACCGCGTCTTGCGCGATAAATTGCGGGATACTAGCAAATCACCACTTCATACCCGCTTCCAGCCAAAAGTTGCGGCCAAGGCCGTATTCGTAGTAGTTGCCCTCGTTTGAGGCGATAAATTTTTTGTTTAAAAGATTATTTATGTCAAGATTTACAAACGCTCGAAAATCGCCGGCCAGCCGCCTTTCGTAACCTATACGCATATCCCACGTCGCGTATGCGGGCAGCTTTTGGCGCTCGTAGACGTACATCCCGCGAGTTCTATTCCAGCCGCCTAGTAGCGCGTCCGTTTTGCTCGTATAGTTTATGAAATTTGAAACGCTAAAGCCGCTAAATTTAGCCGAGTGGCGAAATTTAGCCGAAAAGGGCACATGGTAATCAACGACGGGTAGTTCGCTTTTTTTGATGATTTTGCTGTTATACGAGACGTCGTCGTTCATCTCATCGTCTTCATAATCCGTAAAGCTCCTGCTTTGCTTAGTAAAGCTTAGCGAGCCTTCAAAATCGTTTTTTACGCCCCAAATTTCGATCGGAGCGATGTTTGCCGCGCTTAAGGTTACGATGTCGCGCTTGCTTTGCCCCTCGTTGGTAAATATAGAATATCCGTTTCCGTAGCCCGCTAGCGGCTCTCTTACGTATTTCGTCGCTACTTCGTCGCGGCCTTGGCGTCTGACGTATTTTAGATTTAGCCTCGCGTTACCGACGTCGCCGCGATAATACGCGCTAAATTCGTCGTCGTAAGGCGTCTTTAGCTCTCTGATCGGGTAACGGTCCCTATCGTAATCACCGCACACGTAGGGTGCGCCGTATGAACCTCTAGTGCAAGTTTTATTCATTTTATAGATGCCATTATACATCTTGTACGCGAAAAAATTTCGCCCGTAGTAGCGGTTTAACCCGAGTCCTACAAAATTTTTATCCGCGAATTCATACTCGGCTAGCAACCTCGGGGCCAAATTTACGTCGTTATTATCGCCGTTTCGCTCGATGCGAAGTCCGGGGCGAAATTTAAACGCGCCAAACCTCATCTCGTCTTCGAGATAAAGGGCGAGATTGGTCTGCGTAGCCTTGGTTTTTACGGCGTAGTAGTAGGTTTTTCTCGATAGATATTGACCGACCGCGCCCTGGGATGCGAAGCTATCGTCTATGACGCAAGTTTTATCCCCCGGCTCGCACGCGCCCGTTAGCGACTTTGGGGCGCTGTTGTGAACGTAGGTTTTGGGTATCTCGTAACCGCCGATTTGCCTAGTTAGCTCAAAGCCCGATTTTATCAGATGCACCGCGCTAAAAGCGTCAAATTCTTTCATGCTCGCATCAAATTTATACGAGAGAGTATTCTGCTTTTGGGTAAAGTCGTTATACCCGCCGATGCCCGCACTCCCGCTCGTACTCCAGTTTTTGACGTTTGAGGATTTGTAGATATAATACTCGGTATCATGCTCATAGTCGCGGCTGTTTTGCGAGGCGGAGTAGCTAAGCGTCTGTTCTAAAAATACCCCCTCAAGATCGGCCTGCGCCTCGAGCGTTGCGACGTAACCGCCGTATTTTAGCGTGAGCTGGGAGTCTAGGTACCGCTTGGCGGAGGTGTAGTTATCTAGCCTAGAGTACAAAAAGCTCGGCTTTAGCGTAAATTTATCGCTCACGCCCCAAACGCCTTTTACGAAAAGATTATCATTAGTCTGCCTGTCGTTTGGAAACGAGTATAAATTTTGATTTATCTGTTTTTTGTTGTAGTGGTTTTCTATGACGGAGCGGTGCCTCGAGTAGTCTAGCAAAAGGCCGAAATTCTGCGTCAAATACCCCTCGGCGCTGACTCTATACCTGCGCTTTTTAAAGTCGCTCATATCGGCTAGATCGCCGTCGTCGTATCTTTGCTCGGCGGAGGCGTCTTTATAAATTTTGCTCCAATCCCCGCCCGTATAAGAGTAGCTAAGCACGCCGTGAAAGCCGCTTTTGGGGTCTCTGGTTTTAGCGTTTACGGCGCCTCCTTGAAAGCCGCCGTATCTAGCCGAGACCGCGCTATCTAGCACCTCGACGCTACCTAGCAGATCCGTATCTACGCTCATGGCTTGCGAGCCTATCGTGCTATCGCTCCAGATGTTGTTGTGGTTATTCCGCGTGCGTTTTTTAGGGTCTAGGTCGTTATTTATGCTTGCGCCGTCTAGGGTAAAGTTGTTTTGATAGTAGTTCGCGCCGTTTATGCTGATATCTTGCGGAGCCAGCTCGCCCGCGCGCACGCTTTTGGCGTTTTTCGCGCTAAAGGCGACGTTTGGATTACCTTTTAAAAGATCGGTTATGCCGTGATTTTTAGACGTTATCAGATCCATATCCGCGCGCGTTAGTTTTCCTGGTTCTTTCGTAGCGTTGGCGTCGGCGCTGACCTCGACTTTATCCAGTACGACCTCCGCGGCGTTTAGCGTACTAAAATTTAACGCCTTTAAAGCGGTTAAATCTAAAGAGCCTTGATGGGCGTCGCGACTCGCGACCAAATGCGAAAGCGGCAAATTTAGCGCCGCGACCGCTACGAAAAGGCTAGCCGTTTTTTTCATAATTATCCTTAGTTATATTTGTCGGTTTTGGGCGTTTGCGTCAAAACCGCGTATTTTAGGCGACGATAAATTTTACTTGCCTTACATTTTAGCTTTGAACAGTTGCTAAATTCGGCTAAATTTACGCCGCAAAGTTTATAAAAAGGCGGCTATTTGCGATTTGCCCTCGTAGCAATTAGGCTTTGTTTTTTAAACGCACGTTTAAACCGCAAAATTGAATAAAAAACGCCGCCCAAATTTATTCGCCGCTTAAAGAAGCTACGCCAAGCAGGTTTGCTAAGCTCTAAAGTCGCTTTTGCTAAAAACCTAAAAACCGCGCTAAGAGCTAAATTTATCCCGCGTGGGCGTTATTTTTCAGACTTTAAAACCGCCTGATAGCCCTGTTTTTTGAGCGCCTCTACGACCGTATTTTCGGCAAAGTCGTCCTGGACGACGATATCGGCCGTTTTAGCCTCCAAATTTACATCAAATTTCTTCACACCCTTAAGCGTATTTAGCGTCTGCACGATGACTTCGTAGCAGCTCACGCAGGCCATGTTTGGGATCTCGTAAACCAAAGTCTTGTCTGCAAAGGCCGCCGTGCAAAGCACCAGCGCTAGAGCTAGCTTTTTCATTCTTTGATACCGACTTTGTATTTTTTGGCTTGGATCGCGTGCACGATGTCCATCACGTTTACGCCGCTATCTGCGGTGATGTTTACGTCTTTGCTTTTTAAATCAAAGCTCACTGCGGTGACGCCCTTGACGCCCTTTGCGGCATCTTCGATTTTCTTAGCGCAGCCGCCGCAGTTCATATTCGGTACGTTTAGTTCGTAGGTTTGCTCTGCAAAAACAGCGCCGCAAATCGCCGCTAAAAGTAAAATTTTCTTCACAATCGCTCCTTGAAAATAATATTTGATATGAAATTGTATCACTATATTTCTTATATATTTAT
>NZ_CALIAV010000027.1 GCF_938045625.1 uncultured Campylobacter sp. | reverse complement strand
GCGTCAAAAGATATCTCGCCTCGACCTTGTCGTCCGTAAAAACTCTAAATTCATCATTAAAAAGAGTATCGTCTATCTGCTCTTTTTCTCCTAAAAATTTAGTATTTAGCGTGAGGCTTTCCACTATCGTTTGACCGCTAAATTTCTTGTAAAACTCGCAGGCCAAGATCGAGCCGCTGAATGCCTGCATATCCTTTATCGTCTCCTACGCAAAAATTATCACTCGGAAACTGAAAGCTTCTCATAGTTTATGATACACATGACTTCGTGAGATTAATTTGATATTGTTTGGAGCGAAATTTACGCCGTAAAGGCGCAGATCTGGAAGGACGGGCTAGTAAAACGGGGCGTTAAATTTAAAAACTAGCCGCGCAAATTTTAGTATAATACCCCAAAATTTAACTAGGCAAAGGCAATGATAAACGACGAATTTTACATGTCTCTAGCGATTAAAAAGGCTTGGGAGTTTCAAATTTTAACCTACCCAAATCCCGCCGTCGGTTGTGCGATTTTAGACGCCGGCGGCAGACTACTTTCAATCGCCGCGCATAAAAGAGCGGGCTTTTTACACGCCGAGCCAAGCGCGATTTTATTGGCGCTCTGCGAAAAAAGCGAGGCGTTTTTAAGGGATTTTTTACGAGACTACAACGCGGCTTCGGGTATCAAATTTAAAAACGTAGCCGAGCTTGAAAATGCGGACTTGGAGCCAAATTTCACCTACGAATACATCCTGCAAAATCACGGCAATCTGCTAAAAGGCGCCAAGGCCTACGTGACGCTCGAGCCATGCGCTCACCGCGGCAAAACTCCGCCTTGCGCCGAGCTTTTAAGTCGGCTAAAATTTGCCGAAGTCGTCATCGCTAGAGGCGACGAAAACGCCGTAGCAAGCGGCGGCGCGCACATCTTGCAAAGCGGCGGGCTAGCGGTCAAATTTGGCGTGCTAAGGCGTGAGGCGGATGAGCTAGTAGAGCCGTTTCTAGCGTGGCAGAGGGGGAATTTTAGCTTTTTTAAGCTCGCCCTTAGTGCAAACGGCGTCGCAGTCGGCACCGCGCAGAGCAAGATTATCTCAAATTTAGCCAGCCGCACGCACTCTCACCGTCTGCGCAGCGCAGCCGAGCTGCTAGTTATCGGCGGCGCCACCGTCCGCGCCGACCGCCCGAGGATCGATACTAGGCTGATAGAGGGCGGCAAAAATCCAAACGTGATGATCTACTCGCGCGAGCGGGGGTTTGACGCGACTATACCGCTGTTTGGCGTGGAGGGCAGGAGCGTGCGCATAACGAGTGATATAAACGAAGCCTTTGCGCCGCGTTTAACGATGTTTGAGGGCGGCGAAAACGCGCTAAAAGCCCTAGATGAACGCGTAAAATGGCTGCTACTCTACCACTCGAGCGAGCTTTTGGACGCACCCGCAGTAAGGATAAATTTAAAGCTAAAGCCGCTATTTCACGGCGAGCTTGAGAGCGACGTTTACGGGTGGTATAAATTTGAGCGAGATCTATAAATTTGTTTCAAAAAATTGACTATATTTTTTAAGTTTCTTATATGCAATATTGGATTAAAACAAGGAGATTTATATGCGATTGAGTTTTAGCAAAAGTCTTGGCGGCGGCTTTAGGATTTATTCAAGTCAAAGCTTTGGGGCAAAAAAGATGACACAGGCGCAGATAGCCGCGGCTAAAAAGGAACAATTTTTAAAAAATGTAGCTCAGGTCTCCCAATTTTGCCTAGGCGATTTTTTACAAAGATGCGGATACAACGTAAAAACTATAACATACGCCTCAAGTTGCGATTTTGGCCTAAATAGCTCTGATTTTTTCAAAAGAAGCGAAAATAACGCATTATTTGACAGACTTATAGAGATACAAAAAGAAATAGGGCTCGAAATTCAAAAGATAAATTTTTCTGGGGCGTTATCTTCCAAAAGGCGTGAACGGCTGACAGATCTGGCGTTTGAAATAGACGAAATACTAAGCAAGGCGCACGCCGAAACGAATCCTAATGAAGCCATCTTGCAAATCATAGCTGAAAAACGCCAAAAAAGCTATGAGGATATTAAAGACGAATGGAATAAAGCCGTTATGTCGCCGCTTAAAAAAACTGTTTTCGGCGTTGCTTTTGTAATTACTGGCTTTTTAGCTTTTACGGGGGTGTTGGCACTTGTGTTAAATCGGGGTATAAGTTTTTTGAGATTTTTATAGTGCTTGTTTTGCTTTTTCTTCCGTTGGTAGTTACGTTTATCTTATATAAAA
This sequence comes from uncultured Campylobacter sp., assembly GCF_938045625.1. Taxonomy (GTDB): domain Bacteria; phylum Campylobacterota; class Campylobacteria; order Campylobacterales; family Campylobacteraceae; genus Campylobacter_A. The sequence goes on along the minus strand of NZ_CALIAV010000027.1, from coordinate 15,091 downwards.
GCAAACGGCAAAACCTAAAATTTAAGATAAAGCTAGCGCCAGTATTTTGCGTACGGTAGATTACGCAAATATTTAAAAACGCGACTATGCCGACTTTTTAACGAAATATTTTATAAATTTGCGCTATGATTTTGTAAATTTAAAGGAGAAAAATGAAAGAGATAACGCTAAACGGAGCGAAATTTAAGGTCGCGGCAAACACGATGGAGGAGCTAAAAAACGAGGCTCTAGGCGACAAAAACGGCGAGATGTATAAATTTCTAGCTAAATTTAACGCGAGCGAGCCTGATATCTTTATCCTAGACGGTTTTGCGACGAAGGAAAATTTGGAACTAAAAGATGGCGCAAACGTCGTATTTATCAGGCGCGGCGTGATGCCCGGGCGCGAAGTGCTAAAAGCCATGATCGCCTCCAGAAACAGCCCCGAGCTAAATGCGGCGCTAGCTAGCGGCTGCGTGGGCGTGGCGGGACTTGGCGGTCTTGGCTCAAATATCGCGCTAAGCCTAGCCCGCACGGGAGTCGCCAAGCTCGTGCTGGCCGACTTTGACGTCGTGGAGCCTAGCAACCTAAACCGCCAGCAGTACTTCGTCCGCCACATCGGCATGAAAAAGACGGACGCCCTAAAAGAGCTCATCGCTGAGGTAAATCCATTCGTCGAGGTCGTGACGCACGACGTGACGCTAACTGCGGCCAACGTCGCCGAGATTTTCGCGCCGTGCGGCGTTATCTGCGAAGCATTTGACAACGTCGCGGGCAAGGCGATGATGGTAAACGAGGCAGGAGCTAGCCTGCGGGACAAAAAGATCGTCGGCGCGTCCGGTATGGCGGGCTACTTTAGCTCAAATCTCATAAAAACGGTCAAATTTGCGCGAAACGTCTATCTGTGCGGCGACCTGCAAAATGCCGCAGGCGTAGGGCAGGGGCTCATGGCCGCGCGCGTGGCGATCTGCGCAAATCACGAGGCAAACCTTGCTATCAGGCTTTTGATGGGGCTTGAGGAGGTTTAAATTTGACGGCGACGTTTAGCGAGAGGTTTGGCATTTTTAATTTGCGCTTAAATTTGGCTTTGGCGAGTTTTTGATTGCGTTAAATTTGAGGAAATTTCGTTGCGATAAAGTTGAGAGTTTGCATTTATGCAGCGTCAAATTTGGCTTTAAAATCGGTTATTTATCGTATGCAAGATTTGTAAATTTGGTCTAATTTATATAAAATTTGACCAAATTTACCCGCCAGGTCTATTGCTAGTCGTTTGCGTTTGGCTGGCTACACCGAAGTTTAGTTTGAAATTTTATCGTAAAATTTAGTCCAAATATGCGCCTGCCTCGCAAGAAGTCAAATTTTACCTACGCTACTTTATCTTCGGACGAAACGAGCGTTTTACGTCAAAGCCCTTGCTGGCGATTTTTATATCGTTTGGGATTGCGCCTACTGGGGCGGAGGCGTCCTTTTTGGCGGATAAAAACTCTACTAAGCTTTGCCAGACGAAATCAGCATCCAGATAAAGCCCCATAGCGCTAAGTTGCGGATTTATCGCTACAAAGTCGGTAGTTTTCGTTTTTTTAAAAAGCACGATTGGCGCATTTAAAATTTTGTCGCTATTTATCGTCGTATCGTTTTGGGCGGTATTTTTTAGCGACTTATCGCAGAGGGCATCTAGATGGTACTTTGTGCCAAGTAAAATATCCTCTCTCGTGGCGCGATCGCCTATCTGCCAAAACTGCGAAACGGGATAGGCGCGAAAATCGTTGTTAAACGTCAAGATCCCAGTTTTGTTATCGGTTTCTTTTAGATCGAGGCTGGTATAGATCTTGCCATCAGCGGCGAAAATATGAACTAATTTTTTACCTATAAATACCTATAAAGATGATAGAGTGTAGCAGGCGCGGCACATCGTTGATGTCGGTTTTGTTTAAATTTATAAATTTACCGCCCGCAAATCGGTATCCGCCCAGTTTTCGCTCAAAATCTATTTGATCTATTTTGTTTAACTTCCATAGCTTATCCGCGCTTACCGGAGTCGAGTTTCTGCGGTCATAGACTAGCGTCTCGTCAAGGCCATATTTTGAGACCATAAAGTCGTAGTTGTCTTTAAATTTCGAGATTATTTTCACGTTGCGTCTTTAAATTTACCTCGCCTTAGCTTCAAAAAACGCCGAGATTAGCGAGTTTGCGCCTTGATTTATAAATTTTTGCATCGCTTTTTCGTAGACGGACGGCTTTTCCCAGACGGGCTCGGCCACGCCGCTTAGCTTTTCTAGCTCGGCGCGCGCCGAATAATAATCGCTCACCTCGTCGATGAGCCCGAGTTTTGCCGCATCGCGAGCCAAAAATACCCGCGCGTTTGCCCACTCTTTGCTTTTGTTTGCGTCTAGATTTCTATCCGCCGCCACGTCGCTTACGAACATTTCGTAGCTAGCGTTTACGAGCTCTTGCAACTGCTCGCGCTCGATCTTGCTCCACTGGCGCAGAAATGTCCCCGCCTCTTTATACTCGCCCGCTTTTACGACTTGCTGCGAGACGCCTATTTTAGCCGCTAGCTCGCTGGCGTCGGCGCCTTGCATTATCACGCCGATCGAGCCGATAAACGCGCCCGGATTTGCCAAAATCCTGTCCGCGCCCGCGCCCGCATAGTAGCTCCCGCTCGTCATCGACCCACCCGCATACGCGACTACGGGCTTTTTGGCGCGTAGATTTTTTACCGCGAGGTGCAGCTCGACGCTAGGCGCCAGCGCACCGCCCGGGCTATCGATATAAAGCAGTACGCCCTTGATGTTGGCGTCCTTGCGCGCAGCCTCGATCTTTTCTAGCGCCTCGTTTGCGTCCATGATCGCGCCTGAGAGGTTGATCTGTGTTAGATTTGGCGGATTTACGCTCTCGCCTTTGCCGCTAAAAAATATTAAAAACACGATGAGCAAAAACAGCATCGCCTTAAAATACGTGTTTATGAACCTAAAAATCGCCGCGATCGGCGCAAAAATAAACCTCAAAAATCCCATTTTTTTCCTTTAAATTTATCGTTTTCGTGAAATTCGGGCGCATTTTACCATTTAAATTTATAAATTTAGCTAGCGGGCTGGATTTGAGAAACGAGCCTCAAATTTGAGCTTAAATTTGGCATTTTTGTTTTTGCCACGCCAAAGTCTAAACCGCAAATTCGGCTCAATCGTTTAAATTTACCTCTGCGCCGCCAACAAATAGCCGCTCGCAGCCCTTTGCGTGCAAAATGAGCATGAGTGGTAGCTGCGCCGCGTCAGCGTCTGCAAAACCGCCGTATAGCGCGAGGTCGGCTAGCTTGCCCTCTTTTATCTCGCCTGCTTCTAAATTTAGCGCGCTTGCGGCGTTTTTAGTCGAGGCTAGAAGTAAAATTTTAGCAAGCTCTAGCGGATCAAAATCCGCGTGAATGAGTAAATTTGCCCGCAGCTCGTCGAGGAAATTTAGGCTCATATTTGAGCTAAGCCCGTCCGTGCCGATATTTACGCTCACATCCGCATCTAGCGCGGCGCGTAAATTTAGCGTGCGTTTGCTAAGTAACCTGTTTGAAACCGCGCAGTGCGTGAGACTGTGAAACTCGCGGTCAAAGCCCGAAAAATCATCCGCCCAAACGCAGTGCGTAAAAAGAGTCCGAACGCCAGCAAACATCGCTACAAACGAGCTTGGCGTATAAAGCGGGCGCGCGGCTGGGTTAAATTTGCCCAGCCACTCTTTAAAGCCGCCAGCGCCTTGCTCTAGCCAGCTTTTTTCGTGACGGCTTTCCATAAAATGCGTCGAGACGACCAAGTTCTGCTCGCGGGCTAAATTTAGCGCCGCAGCGGCTAAATCAGGGTGCGTGGAGTAGGGCGAATGCACCGAAATTGCAGGCGTAAAAAGCGAGCTTTTGCGCTCTAGAGACGCTTTAAATCGGGCGGTAAAATTTGCCAAGCTTTGCTCCAGTGCGGCTTCGTTAGTGCCCAAAATTTCATTAAAAAACACGACTCTGCCGCCGCAGTTCGCGCACGCGTCTAAATCTCCGCCAAAGCTAGAAACCGCTCCGAAGCTCGCTACGCCGCTACGCTGCATGGTTTTTATCGCAGAGGCGATGACGGCGTCGTTTGCCGCCTGCGAGAGCGCGCCGCGAGAGGCGATAACGGAGCTTAGCCACTCTAAAAAATCGCCGTAAACGAGGCTGGTTTTGTTCGCGCTAAACTCCAGATGCACGTGCGGGTTGATAAAAGCCGGCGCCAAAACGGCGTCTGGATACTCGAAAAACCGCGCGTTAGGGTATCTTTTGCGCAGCTGCTCAGCCTCGCCAACGGCATGGATACGCTCATCAAAGGCGACCGCTGCGTCCTCTAAAACGGTAAAATTTTCGTCGCACGGTATTGTAAATTTCGGTTTAACGATGATCATTTTTAAGCTCCTATTTTTCGTGATTGTAGCGAAAATTTAGCTTAAAAAATGTATAATCAAGGCTAAATTTAAATCTTTTAAAAGGCTAAAAATGGAAACAAAATCTAAACTAATGGTCATCCAAGGCCCGAATATCAACATGCTGGGCACGCGCGAGACCGATATCTACGGCTCAATGAAGATGGAGGATATCCACGCGCAGATGAAGCTTTTTGCCGAGCAAAACGGCATCGAGATCGAGTTTTTTCAGAGCAATTTCGAGGGCGAGCTAGTGGATAAGATCCAAGAGTGCTTCGGCGAATTTGACGGCATCATCATAAACCCTGCCGCCTACACGCACACATCTATCGCGATCCGCGACGCTATCGCAGCCGTCGGCCTCCCGGTCATCGAGGTGCATATCAGCAACATCCACCGCCGCGAAGAATTCCGCCAAAAAAGCCTCATAGCGCCGGTAACTGCGGGGCAGATCGTGGGCTTTGGGCCTGTGGGCTACCACCTAGCTATGATCGCGATTTTACAAATTTTCGAGCAGATAAAAGCTCTAAGGGCCGCTAGAGAAAAAGCGGAGTAAGATAGGACGAAGTTGAAAAATTTTATCCTAAAGGACGAAAACGCCGTTTACTACGAGTGCGGATACAGCTGCGACAACGCGATATTTTTAAGTCTCGCGGGGCGCAAATTTTTCCTCACCGACGCGCGTTATAGCATCGAGGCGCGCGAGCTTTGCAAAGGTACCGAAGTGATCGAGGCTGAGCGAAATTTGATAAAAGACGCGCGGCTGTTTTTGCGAAAGGCGGGCGTAAAGGAGCTTAGCTATAACCCGTACGATTTTAGCGCGGGAGAGTGGGAAGCCCTAAGCAAGGGGCTTGGGATAAGATTTAAGGCGCGGGCGAATTTTTCGCAAATTTCGCGCATAGTAAAATCAGAAGACGAGATAAAAATTTTAAAACGCGCGGCGCAGCTTGGTGCGGAAAGATTTGACGAATTTGCCGCGTTCGTGCGCTATAGCGGCGAAGGCATGAGCGAAGAGGAGCTGTTTTTTAACGCCGAGCTTATCTTTAAGAAAAAGGGCGAGCTCGCGCTTAGCTTTTCGCCTATCGTCGCGATCAACGAAAACGCCGCTAAAGCGCACGCATTGCCCAGTAAAAAGCGGCTGCGTCGGGGTGATTTGCTCCTACTGGACGCGGGGGTTAAATTTAGCCGCTACTGCTCCGATAGGACGCGTACGGCGTGCTTTGATGAAAATTTTAACTTCGGCAAAGAGCAAAATTTTAAAAACGCCAAGCGCCAAGAAATTTACGAAATCGTAAAAGAGGCTCAGGCTCTGGCGATCGCAGCGGTTATGCCCGGCAAAAAGGCGTGCGAGATCGACGCGGCGGCTAGGGATTTTATCGCCGCTCAGGGTTACGGCGAGGCGTTTTTTCACAGCACTGGACACGGCGTGGGAATCGATATCCATGAGCTTCCGTTTATCTCAAAGCGCGGAGATACCGTGCTAAAAGAGGGGATGGTTTTTAGCGTGGAGCCCGGGATTTACTTACCCGGCGAGTTTGGCGTGCGTATCGAGGACGTCGTGGTCGTGCGCGAAAACGGAGTCGAAATTTTATGAGGGTAGCGGGGGTGAGACGGTTTAGCAAATGCCTCTTTTTCCCGAAGGTTTTTGATTTTAGACCTGGTTTTAAAAATAGCGTTATTTTGGGGCTGGGCGGTAATATCGGCGACGTGAAAAAGCGCTTTTGTCGGCTGCATTTTAAACTCAGCCGAGACAGTAGGTTTCATGTCGTAGAAAACTCAGCCCTCCTTATCAACGAGGCGTTTGGGTTTAAAGAGCAGGCTGATTTTACAAATGCCGTAATGCTTGTGCAAACGAGCCTTGCCGCGAGGCAAATTTTAAAAATAACGGCAAATTTAGAAAGGCGTTTCGGACGCGTGCGAAGCTTTAAAAACGCGCCCAGGACGCTTGATATAGATATTTTGTATTTTAGCGGACGAAGTAGAAACGACGCGCGGCTTAGGTTGCCCCACCCCGGCGCGCAAAGCAGGGCTAGCGTGATTTTGCCGCTTGGGACGATGAGGCGCGTTTATAAAAGCGGAGTGAGATTTTAAGATTTAGCGGCCACAAAGCCTAAATTTGAAGCGGGAACGGAAAATGCATAGCCTTTGCCGCGACGATTTGGGCTAAAGGCGGCTAAATTTAGCGAGAAACGAAGGAGAAGATTTGGCGACGAAGTTTTATACGTTTACCGGCGAGAGCAGTATGGAGGCGCTAAAAAAGGCTCAGGCTCAGTGCGGCGAGAGGGCGATCTTGGTAACGACGAAGCAAATTCAGCCAAAGACGATAAACAAAAAGCCTCTTTATGAAATTTTAGTTAGCGTCGAAGAGGACGCGAGCGAGCAGAAAAAAAATCAGCCGCAAAAGCAAAATTTAAAAGGCTACGATGAGTTTTTGCGCGCTCAGGCAGCAAAAAAAGAGGAAAGGCCGCAAAAGATCATTTTAGACGAGCGCGAGCTTTTTGAAGTCGAAGCTCAAAGCGCTTTAGCTGCGGCAAATTTTAGCCAAAACTCCACGAGCTCAGCCTCGCAAAATCAAAACTACAAAACCGTTCAAAACAGCGGCGAGGACATACTCCTAAACATCTCAAAAGCCGCAAAGGAGATAAGCCAAATAGCAAATATAGAAACTATGCCTAGCCGCCAAGATCAAAACTACGATAAAAAGATCGACGACGTCGCAAGGCAGGTGAGTATGCTAAGCGAAAAAGTAAATATGATAGCCGATATGTTTTGGGAGGAGCGAGCGGGTGCTAGAAACAACCTAAGCATACCGCCCGAGTTTGCCGGCATCTACAAAGATGCCAAAAATAGCGGCATGAAAGAAGAGCACCTAGAGCAAATAATGAAAATAACCGTGGAAAATATGTCGCCTCAGATGAAGGCTAATCCGACCGCGGTTAGGAGATATTTTAGCTCGCTGCTTAGAAAGATGCTGCCGTGCAGGAGCGAAGAGGACGATAGAAAACAAAAGATAATGATGCTAGTAGGGCCTACGGGAGTTGGTAAAACCACGACTCTAGCTAAACTTGCTGCAAGATTTGCTTATGGAGACGGTAAGCGTGCAAAAACGGGCATCATCACGCTTGATACCTACCGTATCGGGGCGGTCGAGCAGCTGTTTCAATACGCAAAGATGATGAAGCTACCGATCCTTGACGTTATCGAAGTTGATGATTTTAAAAACGCACTAAAGCAGCTAAATCACTGCGAGGTTATCCTCATAGACACCACGGGCAGCTCGCAGTACGATAAAGAAAAGCTATCAAGGCTAGAAAAGTTTATAAAAAGTACGGATACGCACATAGACGTGCATCTGGTGCTATCGGCCGGGGCAAAGATCGAAGATATGCTTGAAATTTACAACGGTTTTAGCTTTCTTGACATCGATACCCTGATTATTACCAAATTTGACGAGACGAAGATTTTCGGCAATGTATTTTCGCTAGTTTACGAGACGAATAAACCGGTTAGTTTTTTCTCCGTCGGCCAGGAGGTGCCGGACGATATCTTGGTAGCAAAGAGCGAATTTTTAGTAAGCTGCGTATTAGAGGGATTTAGCAAGGAACATAATGAGTAATCAGGCCGAGAAACTAAAAGGCATAGTGGCCGCCCAAGCCAAGGCAAAAACTACGTATTTTATCGCTGTAACTAGCGGCAAGGGCGGAGTAGGTAAAAGCACCATAAGCGCAAATTTGGCTAACGTCTTGGCCAAAAGCGGGTATAGAGTTGCTCTTTTTGATGCGGATATCGGGCTAGCGAATTTAGATGTCATCTTAAACGTGCGCGTTAATAAAAATTTGCTCCACGTACTAAAAGGCGAATGTTCCTTAAAAGATATTTTGATCGAGATAAAGCCGAATTTGACGCTGATTCCTGGCGAAAGCGGCGAGGAAATATTAAAATTTAACAATCAATTTTTGTGCGAGCAGTTTTTTGCCGAGTCGGCGAACCTTGACGGGCTTGATTTTATCATCATCGACACGGGCGCGGGTATAGGCGGAAACACGCGGCTATTTTTAGAGGCGGCAGACGAGGTCGTGGTGGTTACTATGCCCGATCCTGCAGCGATAACGGATGCCTATGCCGTTATAAAAATCACTTCAAAAGATAAAGACAATCTTTTGATGGTTTTTAACATGGTGAAAAACGAAAAAGAGGCAATGAGGATATTTGAGCATATTCAAAAAGTAGCCAAGGCAAATATCGAAAATCCGTTAAATTTGGAGTTTTTAGGCGCTATTAGCGAGGATAAAAGCGTCTCAAAGAGCATAAAACAGCGTACGCTTTTTACCGACGATAGCGAATTTTGTCTGCCGAGCTTGGAGTTGAATCAGATAGCTCAAAGGCTTATTTCGAGATTGGAACAAAAAGTGCTTAAAGATGGTCAAGTCAATAGCTTTAGTGCCTTTTTTAGGCGCATGATTGAGCAATTTTAAATTTAGGATTTAGTTTTGAAAGCGGAAAATTTTATAGCATTTTTTACTGTTTGCGGATTTTTTACGGGAGTCGTTTTTTCGGCGTTAAAGTTAAGCGACCCGATACAGATGTTGCTTTATACTTTCGTGATTACGTTTTTCTTTTATCTCGTGATTCACGTTATCATAATGAACTATATCGACGTAAGATTATCTCTTAAAAAGAGATTTGATAAAGAGCAATACGAGCAAACGGCTGATTATCTTATCGGCGAACTAGCTCTTAGAGAAAAGCGTATAGATAATATATTAAGTAAGCTAGCTAGCGAAAATATCCTAATAAAACAAGCGCTAGGTAAAAATGGCGAAAGAAATGCAAAAGCCGCATAATCCTTATGCCTCAAATTTAAAAAAAGAACAAGACGAGGTCGTGCTAGCCTACACGCCCGCTCTTCGCGCGATGGCTTTTAGGCTAAAGGAGCGTTTGCCCGCTCATATCGACGTTAGCGACCTGATCGGCGCTGGGCTGGAGGAGATGGTAAAGCTCTCCAGAAAATACGACAAAGAGCAAAACGACTCCTTTTGGGGCTACGCGCAAAAGCGAGTTTACGGCGCGATGCTTGATTTTTTGCGCGGACTTGACGTGGTTAGCCGCTCGGACCGTACTTTGGTAAAGTCTATCGAGGCTTTAGTAAATGAGTATTTTAATAAATTTGAGTGCGAACCCGACGATGCGTATATCGCAGGCAAGCTAGGTGTCGACGTAGAAAAAGTAAGCGAAGCAAGAAACGTGAGCGCCGTCGTCGCCGTCCTAAACATCGACGATCAAATGGAGCTAATGAGCGAGGAGAATACGCTAGAACGGGTCGAAAAAGAGGATTTGATAGAAAAGATAACTCAAATTTTAAACGAATTTGAGGAGCGCGATCAGCTCATCGTACAGCTTTATTATTACGAAGAGCTGAGTTTAAAGGAGATCAGCGAAATTTTGCAGATTACCGAGAGTAGGATCTCGCAGATACATAAGCGTTTGATGGAAAAAATAAGAAAAAAGCTTGAGGGTAAATAATGGCGGACATTTTAAGTCAAGAAGAGATAGACGCGCTACTAGAAGTCGTGGACGACGACGATGCTAGCGAATCTATCGGCGAAAAATCAAAAAAAGAAGAACAGCAGCAGGTAATAATTTACGATTTTAAACGCCCAAACCGCGTCAGCAAGGAACAACTGCGCGCGATAAAGGGCATACACGACAAGCTTGCGAGAAATTTGGCTTCTCAAATTTCAAGCGTTATGAGAAGTATCGTGGAGATCCGTCTGCACAGCGTCGATCAGATGACGTACGGCGAGTTTTTGATGAGTTTGCCGAGCCCTACTAGCTTTAACGTCTTTTCGATCAAGCCGCTTGACGGAAACTGCGTTTTGGAGATAAACCCAAGCATCGCGTTTCCGATGATAGATCGCTTGCTAGGCGGTAACGGCGAGGGCTTTGAGACTAGCAGGGAGCTAACCGATATCGAGGTAAATTTGCTCGACGCAATCCTAAGAATGATGATGCAGCGCCTAAAAGAGAGCTGGTCGATGATCACCGATATGTACCCAAACGTCGAGGCTAAAGAAAGTAGCCCAAACGTCGTGCAAATCGTAAGCCAAAACGAGATCGTGATAATGGTCGTCATGGAGATCATCGTAGGTAACTCAAGCGGCATGATAAATATCTGCTATCCGGTCATATACCTCGAGCCGATCTTAAGCCGTCTAGCCAACCGCGACATAATGCTTGGCGAAACGAGCGCGAAAAAGAGCCGAAACAAAGAGCTAAAAACGCTGATCGGGCGCGCCGAGGTGCTGTATGAGGCGATACTGGGTAAAAGTATCGTTAGCGTAAACGAGTTTTTAAATTTAAAAGAGGGCGACATACTGCGTCTTGACCGCTCGGCAAACGACAAGGCTATCGTAACGATCGATAAAAAAGAGGTATTTTTGGCTGAGGTCGGGCTGCATAGATTTAGAAAATCTATCCGTATAGAAGAGCTAATCAGAAGCGACAAAGACGAGATCAAAAATATCCTCGAGCAGTATGAAGAAGAGCGCAGAGCAAAACTCATGAGCACAGAGCACGAGGATGAGTACGAAGACGACGATATATTAGGCGAGGATGAAAACAATGAATGATTTTTTTAAAATTTTCGTAAACGAGGTAAAGGCTACGGTCGAAGGGCTAACGGGTAGGACGCCTGAAATAGGCGAGAGAAACGAATACGACGCTCCTAAGCAAGAAGGCATAAAGCCGCCTCTAGCCGTTGCAAACATAGCCGTTAGCGGCGATACGACGGCAAAGATGATACTAGTAGCCACGCCGGTACTGATGAGCGCGATCGGCGAATGGATGCTCGGAGAAGAAGAGATCTCGCGCAACGAAAATCTAAACGAGGACGAGCTTGATGCCGCTAAAGAGGTGTTTTCAAATATCATGGGCGCGTTTTCCACGAGCCTTGGCGCGCAAAAAGGCATGCCGAAGCTAAATTTCGAGGTCGCGAAAGTAAATTTCCTCGACGAGAGCGCAAATTTTGATTTGAACGCGTTTGAAAAAATATACGTCTATTCCGTTAAAATCGGAGACGTCAGCGAGCAAATCGCCATAGTGCTTGATTTTGCATTGGTGAAATTTTTAAATAAAGATCACAAAGAACCAGCCCAGCAAGCAACCCCCGCAAAAGGCGATTTAAGCATCGATGAAATGCGAAATATCGGGCTCATAATGGATGTGCGCCTGCCGCTTCACGTACGTATCGGCTCAAAAAGAATGCTACTAAAAGACGTGCTCACGATGGACATAGGCTCGGTCATCGAGCTAAATCAGCTCGCAAACGACCCGCTTGAGATTTTGATCAGCGACAAGGTCGTAGCCCTAGGCGAGGTCGTCATCGTGGACGGCAACTTCGGCATCCAGATCACTCAGATCGGCACGAAAAAAGAGCGCCTCGAGCAGCTACGTTAAGGGCTAAAATTGGACGAATTCCGCCTTGGGGCGCTTTTTAAAACCAAGTCGTATTCGGCCAAATTTAGTACGAAATCGCGAGCAAATTTGGAGACCTAAATTTGCAAGCCGCCGCATTTTTAGAAACCACCGCATAAATTTGCGCTAAAGGTTAAGGCGGCGGTTTTGTGCTTTTAAAATAGGTTTGCCTTACGAGTTTGCGCCGTTTAGCGCTAAAATTGCCAGCAAATTTGAGCAAAATTAAACCGCTTTGATAGCTTTGCAAATTTGAAATCTACCTAAAATTAATCTCAAATTTAATCATGCGTCATTTGTTTTTAAATCCGTTTTGGATATCATTACTTTTAGATTCGCGTGGTAAATTTAGCCGCTATTTGCAGCTCTAGCACGTAAATTTAAACTAAGAAAAAGAGAAATAATGGATGAAATTTTAAACGATCTGGTCAAATTTAGGGATTTTGCGACTTATAAAAATCCTAGCGTTACGTTTTTCGGTTCGGCCAGATTTGACGAAAATAGTAAATACTGTAAAATGGCCTTTAGTCTCGCAAAAGAGCTTGCCGACGGCGGTTTTGCCGTCGTTAGCGGCGGCGGGCCTGGCGTGATGGAGGCCGCGAACAAGGGAGCGTACGAGAGCGGCAAAAGTCCGTCGATAGGCCTAAATATCGTGCTTCCGTTTGAGCAAGTGACGAATAAATACGCCACTAGCAACTTCGTTTTTTCAAATTTATCCGCTCGCAAATTTGCCCTTATCGAGCGCTCGAGCGCGTTTTTGGTGTTTCCGGGCGGCTTTGGGACGCTTGATGAGCTGTTTGAGATCCTAGTGCTCGCGCAAATCGGCGCCAAAAAAGCTAAAATTTTCCTCATCGGCAGCGAGTTTTGGAGCAAGCTCGATGATTTCATCAAAACCACGCTGATACGCGAAAAAGCCGTCAGCGAGGAGGATCTTTCGCTTTATACGATCAGCGATGATCTAGATACTGTGCGGAACGAGATTTTGGGGATATTAAACTAAATTAGCGTGCTAAAATTTTACGAATTTTAAGGATTTGGCGATGTTTGACGGGATGCGAGACGGGGCTGCTATTGCGCTTTTTGCTTTGTTTTTGTCCGTATAGTGCCATCAAATTTGGTGGCGCTTAACTGCCACTGTTTTTGCCGCTACGACGACGGCGCATACGGTACGCGAAAATTTAAAGCTCTAAAATACCGCAAGGCTTGAGGGTTAGTTAAATTCGGTCGGTAAATTTGCTGGTTGCATTTATCTAGCGCACGGCGTTAAATTTTGGTTTTTGTAAATTTGTTCGCGCGGTTTGGTTTGTGTTTTTAAGCGGATTTGCCGATATGTTTGCCTTTTGCGTCAAATTCGGTAAATTTAACCGCGTCATCGCCGTTTGTAAATTCTACATCGTCTTGGCGCATAAAATTTAAACCCAAGCAAAGATAAATGCTGACCCTGCTTGCGAACCTAGATTTACAAATTTATAGCGCATTAAGCTAATTTTTATATAATCGCACCGAATTTATACGAATTTGCCTTATTGTGGGGCTAGGGCGAGATTTGTAAATTTTAAAGCTGAATTTAAAGTACAAAACTTTAGAGCGCGGTATTTTTAGATGATTTTTGCGGCTGTGCGTTAAATTTTCGGCGTAGATAGAACGTCTGGTTCATCGAGCCGAAAATTTACAAACTCCGTAAAAAGCGCTAAAAAGACAAGCCCTCACAATAGGAAAGAGAAATGAAAATACTAATGGCCATGAGCGGCGGCGTCGACTCCACCATGAGCGCCAAAATGCTGCTAGAAGCGGGTCACGAGGTCGTGGGCTGCTATATGAAACTACACAAAAAGCCCGGATATCATGAAAAAAATATCGATAAAGTCGCCCGCGCGTGCGGGTATCTGGGCATCCCCTATCACGTGCTTGATTTACAAGAGCAGTTTGACAGATACGTCTATACGCCGTTTGTTAGCTCCTATAAAGAGGGCAAGACGCCAAATCCCTGCGCGCTTTGCAACCACTTTATAAAATTCGGCGAGCTGCTAAAATTTGCCAAAAGTATCGGCTGCGAAAAGCTCGCTACAGGCCACTATATCCGCGTACAAGACGGCTTTATCAGAGTCGCCGCCGATCCTAGCAAAGACCAAAGCTACTTCGTCGCGCAGGTACCAAAAGAGATAATCGCCGATATGATTTTCCCGCTCGGGGATAAATTTAAAAAAGATATAAAAGAGCTGGCAAAATCTCTGCCGAACTTTCGCGAATACGGCGAGCAGGCCGAGAGCAGTGAGATCTGCTTCGTCGAGGATACCTATATCGAGGTGCTAAATAAGCACTACGAGACGGATCTACCCGGCGACGTGGTCGATAGCTCTGGGCGCGTGATCGGGCGGCACAACGGCTACATGCGCTACACGATCGGCAAGAGGCGCGGATTTGAGGTATTTGGGGCGCACGAGCCGCATTTCGTGCTCGCTATCGACGCGGCAAATAACCGCATCGTCGTGGGCAGCAAAGAGGAGCTTGAGCGCGGTAAGATAGCTGTAAATAGCCTAAATTTATTCATAGACGAGAGCGAGTTTGACTGCGACGTGAAGGTTCGCTACCGCAGCATCGGGCTAAACGCGCACGTAAAAGTGCTAGAGGGCGGCACGGCCGAGGTCGAGCTAAAACAGAGCGCGTTTGGCGTGGCTAGCGGTCAGCTCGCAGTATTTTATAGAGGCGAGCTGGTTATCGGCAGCGGATTTATCCTGTAAATTTTATCTTGAATTTGATCGCTTCGGGCGGTCGAATTTGACTCTCTTGCCGAGGCGTTTGCGGTAGCGGCGTTTCGGCGAAATCTACAAATTTAACTTCAAATTTTACTGTTTGGCGACATTTTTTATGCACTTAAATTTATAAATAATCGAGTTTTAGGAGTCCAGTACTCGCGATCTAAAATTTGCTTTTTTTAAAATCGGCAATCGCTTTGTGTATGGTTTGGTTTGTGGAAAAAGTGCTCTTATGGCCTCGTGGAGTAAAAATTAGTTTTACTGATTTGTATGCTCGTTAAGAGACTAACCGCGAAAGATTATTGCTCGGTTAGTAGTTAGGCTTAAATTTGCCAAAAGAGTTACATTTAGATATGTTTGCGTAAAATTGGCTATAGAGTTGATAGTCGTTAGTCGTATAGCGTAGGGAGCGGAAAAACTCCGCTCCACTTAAGATTACGCGTTAGTTATCTGGATATAGT
>NZ_CALIAV010000026.1 GCF_938045625.1 uncultured Campylobacter sp. | reverse complement strand
AAGCGACCGAGGGCAAGGGCATCAATATCTACACCCACTCCGAGATGCTTCCTGCACACGGCTATCCACAGCTTCGCAAGTATCCGCACCTAAAGGGCAACGTCGGCAAGGCGTGGTTCGATCAGACCAAGCTTTTTAACGAGTTTAAAGGCGCGATTTTGATGACAACAAACTGCATCGTGCCGCTTCGCTCCTCCTGTAGCTACGCAGACAGGCTCTTTGGCTACTCTATCGCGGGTACCGACGGCGTCAAACATATCCAAAACGACGATTTTACGCCGCTTATCGAGTGCGCGCTTGCATGCGGCGACGTGAGTATGGATAGCGGCGAGAGCTTGGTGACGGGCGGACACTATAAGACGATTTTAAGCCTCGCGCCGCAAATTTTAGATGCGATCAAATCGGGCAAAATCCGCCGCTTTTTCGTCATCGCGGGCTGCGACGCGCCGGGCAAAGGACGCGAGTATTACCGCGAGCTAGCGCTTAGCCTGCCGAAAGACTGCGTGATTTTGACCTCCAGCTGCGGCAAATTCCGCTTTAACGACGTGGATTTTGGAACCGTGCCCGGCACCGAGCTTCCGCGCTATATCGACCTAGGTCAGTGCAACGACAGCAACGGCGCGGTCAAGATCGCTCTGGCGCTTAGCAAGGCTACTGGCATCGCGGTAAACGACCTGCCGGTCTCGATCGTACTGATGTGGATGGAGCAAAAGGCGGTCATCATCCTACTTGCGCTATTTAGCCTGGGCATTAAGAATATAAACGTAGGCCCTACGGTGCCTGAGTTTTTCAACGATGAAATTTTGGGCTTTTTGGTGCAAAATTTCGGCCTTCGCCTAATCAGCGGCGACGCGCAGGCGGACCTGAAATACTTCCTGGGCGAATAACCGTCGCTTGGGCAATCTTTGCGGGTGCGCGAATGCTGCATAAAACGGCGCGCGGAATTTCTCGCGATTTCTCGCGCCCGTAATCCGCTTCCGCTCGCTAAATTTTAAAATTTCGGCGGGCGACAAATTTCGTTTTACAACACGAGTATTACATAGTCTTTGCTTAATAAAAAGCGATCTTAACCACCAAACCTACAACTTAAACAAAAATACCCGC
Source organism: uncultured Campylobacter sp. (assembly GCF_938045625.1). Lineage (GTDB taxonomy): Bacteria > Campylobacterota > Campylobacteria > Campylobacterales > Campylobacteraceae > Campylobacter_A. The sequence goes on along the minus strand of NZ_CALIAV010000026.1, from coordinate 1,351 downwards.
TCGCCTTAACAATAAGATAACTTTAGTAAAAACAGAATTTGCAAATTTGACATACTCGCCAAATTTAGTTTTTTGTACGGTTATCGTAATCCTTGTTTTTTAAATTTGACTAGCTTGCGTCATCCGTAAATTTGGCTATCTTTTTGATAAAGTTTTCCCACGACCATGCTATATTTTTCGGCTATTTTTAAAGAATTCATCTGAGTACGGATTGAAATTTATTGCTTACCCGCTAACCCCACGCTAGCGCTTTATAAACCTTTTAAACCAAATTTGGCCGTACCGTAAACTGCGCCAAATGTTATAGCATTGCAGTTGGATATTGTTTTGGGATTATATCGTTTGATTTATGGGAGTCTAGGCATAAATTTGCAAAAATACGTCATCCTATTTTTGCTTCATTCCTTAAATTTATGCCACGTATTTTATTAAACTAACTTTTTAACCCCATTCTAACGCGATTTATGCAGGTAAGCACAAGCAAAAGCGCCACCGCGTAAAGCGTCCAACTAAACCATGTGGGCAGCTGACCAAATACCGCATATATAGTGCCTATAAGCCCGAATACGAATGCGCGATCGCTCTTACCCATAGGTCCATCGTAACACCTACCGCTACCGTGCACCTGCCCAAGAACTCCTAAAAACTCGCTCATAAAAGATAAAAAAATAACGAGCGAGATAACGCCCCAGCCAAAAGGCGCCACAAAAGCAAACGGAATATAAAGAGCGGCATCAGAGATGACGTCGGTAGCTTCGTTTAGATAACCTCCTAGCTTCGTTTTTTGATTAAATTCACGAGCCAGCATACCGTCGATAGCGTTTAAGGCCATACGTAAAAACATCCAAACTGGTAGAAGAAAAAATAGAGTGTAGACGTCGGCAAATTTGATTAGTAGTGCACCTAGTAAAATAGACAAAACGCAGGCTGCTAATGTGACTTGATTTGCCGTAACGCCCGCGCCATAAAGGCGTCTTACTAGGGGACGAAGTAGGTTTTGGAATTTGGGTTTTAGCTCGTAAATACTCATGATGCTCCAAATAATTTTAATTTAGTATTTTCCCTAAAAAATACTTGGATAAAGTTTAATGAAGATTTGTGTGTATTTTTTAACGCCCCACTTAATTCTTTGCATTTATTTAGTCTATAGGACTTTATAGCAAATAAGATAAATCAATATTAGCTGCTGACATTTTCATAAAAATAAATCAAGATCGTATATGGACACAAATGTTTAAATTTCCGAACTTCAATAACACCTTTTCTATATTGCTATTAGTCAAAAACACAAATTTCTAAAACCAAAAACAAATTTACAAAAACAGATAACATATCGCAAGAGAACTAAAGC
>NZ_CALIAV010000025.1 GCF_938045625.1 uncultured Campylobacter sp. | reverse complement strand
ATACCAAAAAGCTCAAGAAAAATGGTTAAAAGAAAAAGAAGAGTCTAATAAAAAGGCCCAAGAAGAACTCGCAAACCATGTGAAATAATTTTTTAAAAAGGAAAAACTATGAACAAATTTATGTTATCAATGTTGGCATGCGCTTCGATGGTATTTGCCGCTATAAATTTAAATACCGCTACAAAAGAGGAGCTTATGAGCTTAAACGGCATTGGTGCAGCAAAGGCTGATGCTATTATTGAATACAGAAAAACAAACAAATTTGAAAGCATAGAGGATATTAAAAACGTAAACGGTATCGGCGATAAGACTTTTGAAAATTTAAAAGGCGACATATCTACGAGCGGCACGAGCGTAATGCCTACAAGCGATAAAGTATCCAAAAAGGCAAAAGAAGTCAATGATGTGACCGACAAAGTAAAACAGGGCAAAAAAGAAGTCGCTAAAAAAACAAAAGATGTAGAAGACAAAATAGCTGCGCCTGTAAAAGATGTGGATAAATCTAAAACTGACATAGAGGGGAAGGCTTCTAAAAGCATCAAAAGTAAAGTAAAATCTGGCGAAGATAAAATAGAAAAAGATATTGATGAGGCTAAGACTAAGATAAAAGTTTCAAAGAAGAAGGTTGAAGAAAGCGGAGTTAAGGAAGTCGAAGCTAAAAAGCCTACAAAGAAAAAATCAGAATAACATTATATTATTTTCGGCTCAAATTTGGGCCTATAAATTAAACTGCGTAAATCTGTTTTTGACAAATTATCAGAAAGGATTTACGCGAAAATATCTCCTGCTGATTCTATAACCTTGCAATTAACCAAATCGACTAAAGTTGCGCTATCTATACTGAGGCAAATGCAAAATTTAAGTTCTACATCAGATATAATTCAAGATATTAATAGCTAATTGCTATTGGCAAATGCTAGTAAACAATAATGAATAAAATTTTATCACGCGCTATTTACCCTTAGGTAGCTGTAAAAGTAATATATTAAAATACCAATATGGCGTCATTACTGGCAATGCAAACCAATGCTTTGCGCGCGAGTTTATGTGTTTAATCAAAATATCTAAATTTTCAAAACATCGCCATCAAATTTAGATTTCCACTTTTTTAACTAAAATTTTGCCGGGTAAATTTATAAACAAAAAATCAGCAAATTTTGTTAAAAATATATCTTGGGCGCCAAATTTTGCGCCAAGCATTGTTTTTAAAGGTTAAAAAGATATAATCTGTGCATTATTCTAAAACAAGTGAAATTTAATAAGGCGACCAAAAGGTGAGTTTTAAAAAAGTTTTAAGTTTTATATCTATTTTTGCGGTGGCATTTGTGCTCGGCGGATGTGCGGCAAAGGCTAAATTTGATGTTCCGCAGATCGTAAATTTTGATAAACGCGAGTTTGAAGTGATTTCCCAAAGTGGCTCAAATTTGCTCTATGTTTCGCATGAAAAAGAGGATTTTTATTTTACGATGATAAACTCCATGGGCACTCCGCTAGCTAGGAGAGTTTTAAGGCCGAGCGGCGAGTTTGAAGCTATCGGTTTTTTACCTCCAAATAGCGCCTACAACGAACTTTTTGTAAAGATTCTGGATGCCATAAAATCAAATCAAAAAGAGGCCATCATAGCAGTAAATAACGAAAATTTTAAGGTAAGAGCTCTTGATATACGTTAGCAAGCCCGCCATCATCAGCGCAGCTGGAGCCGACTCGGAGGAAAATTTTGCAAATTTATGTGGCGAAAAGAGATTTTTGAGCGTTTGCGAAGGCTTTAGGGCGGATAAAAGCTTTATCCTTGGCAAGGTCGGTGTGCGGCTGGCTAAATTTAGTCAAAATACGCCAAAACACCTACAAACGCGTACAAATGCTCTAGTTTTAAGCGCGCTTTTGCAGATAGATAAAGATGTGCGAGAGACCATCAAAAAATACGGTAAAAATCGTGTCGGCGTAGTCGTGGGTACGACTACTAGCGGCGTGGAGGAAAACTACGAAACGTTTAAGGATTTCGCAGCGACGGGGTTTTTCGATGCTTCAAAATTTGGTATAAACCGAAATTCTCTAGCCAACCCGTCCGAATTTATCGCTGATTTTTACGGGCTTAGCTCAGTTGCGTTTTCCGTCTCGACCGCCTGTACCTCGGGTGTCAAGGCGATAATAACAGCAAAAAGGCTGCTGGAGTCGGGCGTCTGCAACGCGGTGATCTGCGGCGGTGTGGATAGCTTAAACACGCTCACGATTAACGGCTTTGATAGCCTGGGCATCCTAAGCGCGCGAGAGACGAATCCGTTTTCTAAAAATCGTGACGGTATAAATATCGGTGAAGGGGCGGCCTTTTTCGTGGCGAGCAGGGATGAAATTTCAAATGTAGTTATCGCAGGCGAGCACTCAAACTGCGACGCGTTTCATATGACGCAGCCTGATTTTAGCGGACAGATGCAAACTCAGTGCGTGCAAAAGGCGCTGCAGGCGGCAAATTTAAGCAGCGTGGATTATATAAATTTGCACGGTACCGGCACGCAGGCAAACGATAAAATCGAGGCAAAGATCGTGCATTCGCTCATGCCACGCGTTTTTGCTAGCTCCGTTAAGCCTCTGATCGGTCACACGTTAGGAGCTGCAGGAGCCATAGAGAGCGCGCTTTGCGCCATGCTTTGCGCTAGTGGAGAAACCGCACTGCCGCCGCATGTTTACGACGGCGTTTACGATGATGAGATAGAGGAGATAAATTTGGTAAAATTTGGCCAAAGAGCGGTCGTAAATTCGGCCATGTCGCTGTCGTTTGCATTTGGTGGCGATAACGCGGCGATCGTGTTTGGGAGGGCGAAATGAGCCTAGAGGGTTATCTCCCGCACGGCACGGCGATCATTTTTATCGACGAGGTGCTTAAATTTGAAGAGGGGCGCATAAAAACCAAAAGCGTAATAAAAGAGGATAATAAATTTCTCGCGGAGGGCAAATTCGCTATGCATAAAACCGTCGAGATGATGGCTCAGTCGCTGGGTATCTACGACTCAAAGATGCGCGAGCTAAAGGGGATGAAATTCGGACTGGGTTTTTTGCTGGGCAGTAGAAAATTTGAGATATTTAAGCCGTTTTTAGCGGCTGGAGACGAAGTCGTCATCGAGGCGGCCTGCTCGATACAAGACGCAAGCGGTTTTGGCGTTTACGACTGCGAGCTTTACGTAAACGGCGAGCTTGGGGCACGCGCGACTCTAAACGTGCTAAGTCCGGACGAAGAATACGCAAAAAGGATACTAGATGAGTAAAAGAGTGCTGATAACGGGCTCGAGTCGCGGCATCGGCGAAGCGGTGGCTAGGCGGCTGGCGGCGGCGGGATACGAGGTCGTGCTACACGGCAAAAGCGCGAGCGAGCGGCTTTTAAATTTGCAAAACGAGTTAGATTTGAGCGCTTTAAAATTTGACGTTGCAGATACGCAGGCGGCACGGGCGGCGATCGAGGCTGATATAGAGGCAAGCGGAGCTTATTACGCGGTGGTACTAAACGCCGGAATCACGCGCGATAACACCTTCGTCGGCATTGAGGACGAGGACTGGTTCGGCGTTATTGATGCGAATTTAAACGGCTTCTATAATGTCTTAAAGCCCGCTTTAATGCCTATGATCCGCGCTAAAAAGCCCGCTCGTATCGTCGTCATGAGCTCGGTCTCAGGTATCATCGGCAACCGCGGACAGAGCAACTACGCAGCGAGCAAAGCAGGCCTCATCGGCGCGGCAAAGTCCCTCGCAGTCGAGCTAGCATCGCGAAATATCACCGTAAACTGTGTCGCGCCTGGACTCATCGAGACCGATATGACGGACGGCGGTTTGCCGATGGAGGAGATTTTAAAGGCTATCCCTGCTAAAAGAGCGGGCAAAGCAGACGAGGTCGCGCCTTTGGTCGAGTTTTTGCTAAGCGAGGGCGCAGCCTACATAACGAGGCAGGTGATCGGCGTAAACGGAGGGCTTTGCTGATGCGAGTTTTTGTAACCGGTATGGGTATGGTGAGCGCCTTTGGTAAGAGCTGGGAGGAGATAAGGGCCAAATTTGAGCTTGGTCGAAACGCCGTGAGATACATGTCTCAGTGGGATAGGTACGCTGATCTAAATACCCGCCTAGCTGCACCTATAGAGGGCTATGAGTGCCCTAGCTCGTGGGACCGTAAGCAGTTAAGAAGCCTGGGCACTGTCTCGATGTACAGCGTAGAGGCGGCTGGCTTGGCGCTAAGAGATGCCGGGCTCATGCGAGGCGAAAATTTAGACGCCGCAAGCCTCGATCCTAGCGTACAGGACGGCAGACTAGGCGTCGCGTGCGGTTCGTCTACGGGTAGCACCGAGTCGATACTAGCGATGGCAAAACTGCTCGAGCGCGGCGAAAACGAGTGCAATGCCAATACATACATCAAGATGATGCCTCACACCACGGCGGCAAATATCGCGCTTTTTTACTCGCTAAAAGGGCGCATCATCCCGACATCATCGGCATGTACGAGCGGTTCGCACGCGATCGGATACGCCTACGAGAGTATCAAAAGCGGCAAGATCGACATGATGCTAGCGGGCGGCGCAGAGGAGCTGTGTCCGAGCGAGGCATATGTGTTTGACATGCTCTACGCCACTAGCGTGAAAAACGGCTCGCCTGAAATTTCGCCGACTCCGTTTGACGAGGAGCGCGACGGGCTAGTGCTGGGCGAGGGTGCGGGGATACTTTTGTTAGAGAGCGAAGAGAGTGCCGTAAAGCGTGGGGCTAAAATTTACGCCGAGGTCGTGGGCTTTGGCTCAAACTGCGACGGCTCGCACGTAACGCGCCCGCAAAGCGCGACGATGAAAGGCGCGATGGTTTTAGCTTTAAAAGACGCAAATTTAACGCCCGAAAAGATCGGCTACGTAAATGCTCACGCCACGGCGACTAAGCACGGTGACATCGCCGAGAGTATCGCTACAAACGAGCTTTTTGGCGATAAGATCGCTATCAGCTCGCTAAAAAGCTACCTCGGCCATACGCTAGGAGCCTGCGGCGGTTTGGAGGCGATATTTAGCATAATGATGATGCGCGAGAAAAGATTTTTTCCTACGATAAATTTGACCCGCGTCGATCCTAGTTGCGCGCCGCTTTTTTACCTGACCGAGCAAACCGCGATAGATACGGACTTTGTGATGAGTAACAACTTTGCTTTCGGCGGAGTAAATACGTCGCTGATATTTAAAAGAATTTAAAATTTGAAGGTAAAATATGAAACGAATTTTAGCCGTTGTGCTTTTGGTTTGCTCTTTTTCGGCGGCGAAGGACGAGTTTTACGAGCACGATATCGCAAGCGCGCTGGAGTCTAAATTTGCAAAGAAATATCTGCTAAAAGATATAAGCTTGCAGTTTTCTAAACAGATGGACGAGGAGCTAGAGCCCGTAAAATCGCAAAGGCGTAGCAACAAATACCGCGCGGTAGAGGAAAATAGCTTCGGCGACGCGGTAAAAGACCCGCGCGAGGATAACTACAAGGAGTCTTGCGAATACGTATTCGTTAAGGTCTTGGTCGATCTGCAAACGGCGGCTAAAAACGCGGGCAAAAGCAGTGTCGTGAACATACAAGGAAATTTTAAAGACAAGCTACTAGACAGCAAGGATAAATTTCAATGCGTAGTCGGAAATATGGCGACTGCGGTGGCGTTGAAAGCAAATTTGAAATAAGGAGAAAAAATGAAAAAATTACTGGTTTTAGCGGGCGTTTGCGCCTTGGCTTTAAATTTGAGCGCGCGTGACGACGTGCTTAGCTTTTCGATCGAGGAGGCGCTAAGCTCGCCGAAGGCAAAAGAGGTGCTAAATCCAAACATCAAGCTAAGCTTCGGCTCTGGCACGAAAGACGGCATCATCAAAAGCGGCCTAATGGCAAACAAAAAAACCAACGCCTTCAATAAAAGCGACAAAGAGGCGTGCCAGTGGGCGTTTTTGTCAGCGATAAAGACCTTCCAGGAGCGCGCGGTGCAAGAGGGCGGCGCGAAGGTGGTAAATTTAACTGGCTACTACAAAAAACAGCCTTTTGACTCCAAAACTCAGTTTCAGTGCGGTGCGGGCGCTTTGATGGCCGGCGTAACGCTAAAAGGCGATATCGCGAAATAACGGCGAGAGGGGCGAATGAGGCTAAATTTTAAACTCGATTTTTTTGACGCAGTTGTTTTTAACGGCGCGCAGGACGCGAGGCTGGCGGCATACGAGAGGGAGCTTGACGTCTTGCACGTGCCCCCGCTTGAGCGGCGTAGGCTTAGCCGCGCGGCAAAATGCGCCTTTGATCTAACCAAAAACATTGCGCCGCTTGATATGCCTATCGTGTTTAGTTCGTACGAAGGGGAGATAAATCGCTGTTTTGAGCTGCAAAACACGCTAGCTCACGGCGAACTTATCTCGCCGACCTCGTTTTCGCTCTCGGTTCACAACGCACTTTCCTCGCTTTTAGCGATAAATTTCAAAAATCGTAGCGAAATCTCGGCCGTTTCAGCATACGCGCCGCTAGAGTACGCTTTGGTGCAGGCACATCTGATGCTAAAAAGCGGAGCCAAAAACGCTCTGGTTTTAGCCTATCACGAGAGCATTTCGCAGGAGTATTTTGACGAGTCTGCGCCCTCTTGTATGGTTTGTTTGCTAGTTAGCGAGGGCGAAAATTTGAGCCTATCGCAAAGCGAAATTAGCGGCAAAACGGATGAAAATTTGCTTGTTAAATTCCTGCAAAATTTTGATCCGAAGCAAAAATGCTCCTGGCAAAGCGCGGATAAAAACTCCGCTTGGCGGTGGGATTATGAGCCCTCGTCACTGGTTTAAAATTTTTATCGTAGGGTCGAATTTTGCGCTATTTGGACTCATTTGCGCGCTTGGAAATTTGATCTTTGTTCCGGTTGCGCTTCTTGGGCTTTATAAATTTAAGTTTATCCGAAATTTTTGCCGCGATCTGGTGCGTTTAGCCTGGAGATTTTTTATATTTTCTACTCAAATTTGCGGCTATCAGCGCACCAAATTTGACCTTCCTTTGGGGCTTGGCTCCGCCTCGCAGATAATCATAGCAAATCACCCTTCGCTTTTAGACGTCGTCTTTTTGATAGCACTCATCCGCCGCGCAAACTGCGTGGTAAAAGGGGGCCTTGGTAAAAATATCTTCTTAGCTCCTGCGATAAAATCATGCGGATATATCTTAAATACCGCAAACGAGGAGCTCTTGCAAAAAAGCGCGGACGCCCTAAAGAGCGGCGAAAGTTTGATAATATTTCCAGAAGGCACGCGCACGGCGGGCGAGATAGTCTTTCATAAAGCTGCCGCCTACATCGCGGTAAATGCGGCAAAGCAGCTAGTCGCCATCGCCATCAAAATGGATCCGCCCAGCCTCAAAAAAAACGAGCCTTGGTACAAAACCCCGAGCGTTATGATAAAATACGAGTTCAAAGAGCTTTTTAGGCTAAATTTGGACGGATTTTGCGCGGATAGACCAAACCCGATCAGAGCTAGAGAGTTGCACGCTTTTATCAGCGAAAATTATACAAAGGAGTTTAAACAATGAACGAACTAATAGACGAGATAAAAGAGCTCATCATAAAGAGCTTAAATTTAGAGGATATGAAACCAAGCGATATCGACGAGAACGCGCCGCTTTTTAACGAGGGGCTAGGGCTTGATAGCGTCGATGCGCTCGAGCTTGGCCTTGCGGTGCAAAAAAACTACGGCCTGGTTTTGGACTCTAAAACCGCAAATTTAAAAGAGATTTTTTACAGTGTAAAAAGCCTCGCGCAATACATCTTTGAAAATAGGAAATAACGATGAAAAAAGAAGAAATTTTTGAAATTTTAAAGTCCGCGCTAGTGCAGCTTTTTGAGATCGACGAGGCCAAAATTACGCCGCAAACGCGCATTTACGAGGATCTTCAGATAGATAGCATCGACGCGATCGATCTAATAGACCACATCAAGCGCAAAACGGGCCACCGATTGATGCCTGAAGATTTTAAAAACGTAAAAACGCTCGAAGACATCGTAAACGCGGTGGCTAAAAAATTTGACGGGCAAGCTTAAAATCGCCCTAAGCGTAGTTAGCGTCATCTACCCGTTCGCACTATTTTTTGCGGGCGATTTTGCCTTTTGGGTCGTTTGGGCGCTTGCCGTGCTATGGATAGCTCGCGGAGCGTATTCGAGCGGCTTTGAGAGGAGGCTTAGTATCGCGGCCGCCGTTTTTTTCATGGTTTGTATGATTTTTAGAGGCGGATTTTTAGCGTATCTTTACCCGGTTTTGGTGAGTTTGGTGTTTTTGGCCTTTTTTGCTTTTAGCTTAAAAAACGAAGCCGTCATCACCAAAATAGCAAAACTAAAAGAGCCAAATTTGGACGAAAAAGGCGTGGCTTATACGCGAAATTTGACCAAAATTTGGTGTGCGTTTTTTGTTTTTAACGCCGCCCTCTCGCTCGCGCTAGCCTTGATGGAGAATAAATTTTACTGGAGCGTTTATAGCGGCGCGGTCTCTTATGCGCTGATGGGGGCGCTATTTTTCGGGGAAATTTTGTTTAGAAAGAGATTTATAAAAAATAATGAGCTTTGAGGAAAATTTAAAAAATTTTAGATTTACGGACGACTCGCGCGACGTCTTTGATGCGTGTATTAGATTTGCCGCGTTTTTAGAAAAAGAGGGCGTAAAAGAGCTGCAAATTTACATCGACGACACGTTTAAATTTTACGTTGCTTTTTTTGGCTCTCTTTTGGCTGGCGCTGCGCCTTACGTGCTGGCAAAGCCGATATATGAGCCAAATTTGACCGCCGTAAACGACGAAAATTTTTTAAATTTTCTTGCAAATGCACCCGTAAGTGGGTTTAAATTTGATCCGCAGGCTAAATTTTATCTGCAGACTTCAGGCTCTAGCGGCAAAAGCAAGATGATAGAAAAAACGCTCGCGCAGATGATAAAAGAGGGGGAGTATCTAGCGGGCGAGCTAAATTTTAGCGAGAGAAATACCTTTTTTTCGAGCGTTTCGCATAGGCACATGTTTGGGCTTACCTTTAAGGTCTTTTTACCGCTAGTGCTAGGTGCGCGCGTCATCGCGGACGAGCTAAACTACCCCGAGGCGATTTTGGGATTAGAGCTTGCAAATCACGTATTTATCGCTAGTCCGGTGCTGCTTAGAACTCTAGCTCAAAGTCCCGCCGCAAGCGCGCTAAAAGGCTTAAGCGGGATCGTAAGTGCGGGTTCGCCGCTAAAAAAGGAGCTAAGAGGCGAGCTAAACCGAATCTGCAACGCGCGTATCATCGAGATCTACGGCAGCACGGAAACGGGCATAGTGGCTAAAGACTGCGGCGACGGGCTTAGGCTGTTTGGCGCGGTGGACGCAGGGCTAGACGATAGAGGCGCGCTAAACGTAAGCTCGCCTTGGTGCGAGTTTTTTCAGACTAACGACGCGGCGAGTATTGACGAGGGCCGCCTCGCGCTACAAGGCAGGATAGACCGTATCGTCAAGCTAAACGACAAGCGCGTGAGTCTGGAGAGCATCGAAGCAAAGCTGCTAGAAAGCGGCCTGCTAGCGGACTGCTACTGCGCGCCGCATCCGAAATTTAAGCGCATCGCCGCGCTTTTACAGCTAAACGGCGAAGGGCTTAAAAAATTTAGAAAAATCGGCAAAAAAGGCGTGGTAGCCGAACTAAAAGAGCTTTTGAAGCTCGAGTTTAAAAACAGCGTCCGATACTTTAAAATAGTAAAAAAAATGCCGCGAAATCAGCAGGGTAAATTTGAAAAAAGCGAATTTGAAAATGCGCTGTTTGCTAGCCCTAAACCCGTTTGGAGCGGCGGGGCGGTAAATGAAGCGGGTAAAATTTGCAGCGGTCAAATTTGCCAAAACGGCCAAAATTTAGAGAGCGCTTTAAGCTGCGGCACAAATGCTAGCTGCGTTAAATTTGACGCAAACGGCGAGTGGCTTGACGGCGCGCAAAAGTACGAATTTAGCGCTATCATGCACGCAGGGCTCGAGATTTACGAGAGCCATTTTCCAAATTTACCGCTGCTACCGGGATTTATGCAGCTTGACTACGTCTTTGAGCTAGCTAGCGGCGTCGGTATCGACGTTAGCGGCGCCAGTACGGTGGAAAATCTAAAATTTATGAAGTTTGTTAGACCTGGCGACGCGCTTCGCGTTTGTTTTGAAAAACGCGGCGGCAAGCTTTACTTTGAGCTGTTTTGTAACGGCGAAAAATGCTCGACGGGCAGGGCCGCGCTTTGAATAAATTTGCATTTTTGGTGCCTTTTTACAATCACCCGCAAAATATCAAAGCCCTGATCTCGGCGCTAAAAGCCTACGATTTGCCCGTTATCGTCGTGGACGACGGCTCGGACGAGGCTAGTAAGCTAATTTTGGCGGAGCTTGAGCGAACGGAGGGTATCTTGCTGCTCACGCGCGCGCAAAACGGCGGCAAGGGCATCGCGATGAAGGACGGGTTTAAATTTGCACTGGAGCGCGGTTTTAGCCACGTTTTGCAAATCGACGCCGATTTTCAGCACGACGCGGCACTCATTGGCGAGTTTTTGCGCGAGAGCGAGGCGCACCCGCAAAGCATCGTCTGCGCAAATCCTATCTACGGCGATGATGCGCCAAAATCCCGCGTCCACGGCAGGAAAATCACGAATTTTTGGGTTGCGATAAATACGCTAAGCCTTGGCATCAAAGACGCTATGTGCGGCTTTCGCGTCTATCCTTTAGAGCAGCTTAAAAAAGCGGCGGCAAAAAGCAAGACCAATAGGATGGAATTTGACATCGAAATCCTCGTAAATGCCGCTAGACAGGGCGTAGATATGCGCTGGATAGATACCTACGTGCGCTACGAAAAGGGCGGCGTTTCGCACTTTAAGATGCTGCGCGATAACGCGCTAATCAGCCTCATGCACGCAAAATGCTTCTTTTCTCTGCCTAAATTTATGCTGAGTAAAATTTGGCGAGCGTGCGGGTTAAATTTAAGCAAAAGCGCAAATTTTAAAGACGGCGCAAACGACGCGCAAAATTTAAAAAAATCGCAAGAAAATGCCGAGCAAAATCTCTGGTGGAAAAAGCAGGAAAGAGGCGGCGCGTTTTTTCTAAGACTTAGCCTATTTTTGGCGCAAATTTTGCCTGAGTTTATACTAAAGATTATCGTTAAAATCGTGGTTTGGTTTTATTATATATTTTCAAAAAACGAGCGCGAAAACATCGCGGCGTTTAGGCAAAATTTGAGCGAATTTACAGGCTCGCAGACACTAAAAGGCACGAGCGTTTTTAGTCATTTTGAGGCATTTGGCGGCGCTATCTGCGATAAATTTAGAGTCTGGAAAGGAAAGATCAAGGATAGCGAACTAGAAATCATTGATTTAGAGCGTATAAAAAGCGAACTAATCGGCGCGAAAAAGGGGCAAATTTTGCTCACGGCGCACCTTGGAAACGTCGAAATTTGCAAGGCTCTGGGCGCGCGGGTCGATGGCTTTAGGATGGTGATTTTGGTTTACGACAAAAACTCGCGCGAGTTTAACGAGGTGCTAAAACAGATCAGCCAAAACGACGGCAGCGTGCGCATAATGCTGGTTAATGAGCTCGACGTTGCCGCGATGCTGGAGCTAAAAAATATCGTCGAAAGCGGCGAGCACATCGGCATAATGGGCGATAGAACGCCCCTTGGCGGCGATAAGGCCGCGCGGGTGAAATTTCTTGGCAAGGAGGCGAGCTTTAACTACGGTCCGTATCTGATCGCGGGGATCTTGGGCGTAAAGATAAGCTCGCTGTGGTGTCAAAAGATAGAGGGTAAATTTAGGATCAAGCTCGTGCCGCTAGCAAGCACCGTAAAGCTAGGGCGAGACAGGGCCGCCGCAGCGCGCGAATATCTGCAAATTTACGTCCGCGAGCTAGAAAATCGCTGCAAACAAACGCCCGCGCAGTGGTTTAATTTTTTTGATTTTTGGAGATGAGATGATATCAAAATCGGTCGCGCTAAAGGCGCAGTTTTACGACGTGGACAGCATGAACGTCGTGTGGCACGGCAACTACGTGAAGTATTTTGAGACGGCTAGGTGTGCGCTGCTAGAGGAGATAGGCTACGACTACGAGGCGATGAGGGCGGACGGCTACGCCTACCCGATCGTAAAAATCGAGGCCAAATACGTAAAACCCGTGTTTTTTGGCGACGAGATCGAGGTGGAGGCGACGCTAAAGGAGTGCGAGTGCTTTCTAAAGATCGGCTACGTCGTAAAAAGCGCCAAAAGCGGCGAGACGCTGTGTACGGGTACGAGCTCACAGGCGGCTGTTGATATGCGCGCGATGCAGACGTGCTTTGAGATCCCGCAAGAGCTACAAAATGCAATAAAAAGGTATATAAATGAAAAAAATAGCAATAATTTTTAGTTTGGCGGCGAGCCTGATGGGGCTTGATTTTAACGAGATAAAATCTCAAATCAAAACGCAAAATATCAGCGGTGATTTCGCGCAGACGAAGTTTTTGAGCGGTTTTAACGTGGAGTTTAAAAGCTACGGCAAATTTGAACTCAGCCAAAGCGAGCTGCTCTACGACACGCTAAGCCCGGTCGCCGTGAGCATCGTCATAAACGAGCGCGGTATCTTTCAAAAAAGCGGCAACCAGCTCATAAAAATCGATCAAAATTTTGATAAAAAGCTCTTTTTGTCCATCATAAAGCTCGATAAGGCCGAGCTTGAGAAGGAATTTATCTTTAAAATCTCAGGCGACAAAAACAACTGGAAAATCGAGCTAACGCCAAAAAACGTACTGTTAAAACAAATCTTTACGCGTATTTTGGTCGGAGGCGATAAATACGTCAAAAAGATCGTACTAAACGAAGTTAGCGGCGATAAAACGGTAAATGATTTTTACAACGTAAAATGAAAAAATCCGCGCGTTTTTTTATCTTTTTAGCGGCTTTTTTAGCCGCGCTCGCCGTTTGTTTTGCAAACGCGAAAAAGATAAACGCGGATATTTTTTCTCTCGTAAATTACGAAAACTCCGCCGAGCAAACCGCGCTAAAATCGATGCTTGATAGCGCTTCGGGCGAGTTTTTGTTGGCTTCAAATTCGCCTGAGTTTTTAGAAAAAAGCGAAATTTTAGCCGCACAAAGCGGAGTTTTTGAGGAGTATCGCGCAAAGCAGGACGTAAATTTAACCTCCTATCTAACCCAGCTAAACGCCCTAAAGATCGCGCTTTTAAACGAGCAAACCTATGAACTTTTAGTAAAAGACAAAAACGAGTTTTTCAAGCAAAGCGCGCAAAATTTATTTAACCAGTTCGCCTTTAAGCCGCTTAACGCGAAGGACGATTTTTTCGCTCTAAGCTCGCACATGAGCCTGGATGGCTCTAAAATCAGCCTAAATTTGTCAAATTTAATGCTAGAAGCCGCACACGAGGGCGGTAAATTTTACCTCGTAAAAGCGCGCCTAAAGCCAGGCTACGAGCCGCAAAATTTGATCAAATTTTATGAAAGCGTACACGAGCTCGCGGCGCAGGACGGAGCGCAAGCCTATGCTAGCTGCGGCGCGCTATACGGAGCCTACGGCAAAGCTAGCGGTGACAAGGAAAGTGCGGTCATGAGCGCGGTTTCGCTTAGCCTTTGCGCGATTTTTTTGCTGCTCGCATTTAAAAATTTGCGCATTTTTTGCGTCGTTTTCGTCGCGATTTTCGGCTTTGCGTGCGGGCTTGCGGCTTCGCTTTTGATCTACGAGAGCCTTAGCGTCATGGTCGTGGTTATCGGCACTAGCCTGGTCGGACTGATGTTTGATTTTGCGCTGCACTGGCTGGGTAAAAATCAAAATGCGCCCGTGGCGGCCGCAAGCGTGCGTCCGATGCTTAAAATTTTCTTGCTCGGACTTTGCATTACGATGAGCGGATACGGCGTTTTTGCCTTTTCGTCGCTTGAGCTGTTGCGCCAAACCGCGATATTTTCGCTATTTACGCTGCTTGGGGCGTTTTTATTTACATATTTTTGCTTGCCTTTTGTTTTTGAGGGCGCGACGTTTTCGCAAAGCGCCGTATTTTCGCGGTTTTTTGATAAATTTGCGGGACTTTGCGAGCGTGCGGCGGGAGCGGTAAATTTAAAAATTTTACTTGCCGCGTTTGCGCTTTGCGCGGGAATTTTGGCGCTAAATTTTAAAAGTCTAAGCGCGCCCGAGCAGATCAAAGACTACGCAAGCTCGCCCGCGCAGCTACTGGAGCAGTCTAAAAAGATCAGCGAGATAACGGGCGCCGCGCCGCAAAACTCCGTCATCGTGATAAAGGGCAGCGGCGATCTAGTCGGCGACGAAAAGCGGTTGATGCACGAGCTAAAGCAGGCAAATCTCGTCAAAGACTACGCTTCGATTTCTAAATTTATCCTAAGCCGCGCCGAGCAGGAAAGTGTAAAAAATATCTTTAAAGAAGCCGCAAAAGATGAGGAGATCTTTAAAATTTACGCCCAGTTTGGCTTGCCTAGCGAGCTAGTAAAGTCAGAACTAGAAAAGATCGCAAATGCGCAAACTATCGGCGTTAGAGAGATTTTAAAATTTGACGCGGCAAAAAATTTGACGCGATTTTTACCGAGCAAAAACAGCACCGCGGTGTATGCCGAGGGGCTTGCGGGCGGCGAGAAAACGGATGAAATTTTAAAAGCAAACGGTGCTTTTAGCGTCGATTTTGTCGGCGCGCTAAATCAAAATTTGACCGAAGCTAAGGCCTGGGCCGCGGCGCTAAAGGGCGGTGCGTTTTTGCTTGCGTTTGCGCTTTTGTGGGCGTTTTTCGGGGCGGCGCGCTCACTTTTGGTTATGAGCGTCATCGCGCTTGGCGTGCTAGCCGTGCTTTGCGGTTTTGCGGCGCTTGGCATTCACGTAAATATTTTTGCGATTTTCGGGCTCATTTTGGCGAGCGCGGTCGGGATTGATTATCTCATCTTTGCATTAAACGACGACTTGTCGCAGCGGGAGCGTGTTTTTGGGATATTTGCCGCGTTTATCACGAGCTTTATCTCGTTTTTCGCGCTTAGTTTTAGCCAGACGCCCGCAGTTAGCGTTTTTGGGCTAGCCGTTAGCCTTTGCGTCGCGTTTTACGGGCTTGCCGCATGCACGCTCGCGATGAAAAATTTGGCTTAAATTTAGCAAAAAGCGGTATAATCGGCGACTCTAGGGCGCGAAATTTGACCCGTACGGGCGCGCTAAATTTAACAAAACGGAAAGAAAATGCTAAAAATAAACGGCAAAGACGAGAGCGAGTTTATCGGCGAAACCGTAGCGCAGCTACTCGCGGCGAAGGGGCTAAAGCCTGAGCGTATCGCGGTCGAGCTAAACGGCGAAATCTTGCCGAAAGATAAATTTGATACGGCGCTAAGAGACGGCGACTCGGCTGAGATAGTGCATTTTGTAGGCGGAGGCTGAGATGAAATTTGACGAAAATAACGATATTTTAGAGTTAGGCGGGTATAAATTTAGCTCGCGTTTTATCCTGGGATCGGGTAAATTTTCGCTACCTCTTTTGGAGGCTGCGGTACACGAGGCGGGCGCGCAGATTGTGACGCTGGCGCTTCGCCGCGTGAATGAGGGCGGGATTGAAAATATCTTAGATTTTATCCCAAAGGGCGTGACGCTACTGCCAAACACCTCGGGCGCTAGAAACGCCGATGAGTGCGTGCGTATCGCAAAGCTAGCGCGAGAGGCGGGCTGCGGCGATCTTGTCAAGGTTGAAGTTATCAGAGACAGCAAATACCTGCTGCCCGACAACTACGAAACGATAAAAGCAACCGAAAAGCTCGCAAACATGGGCTTTGTCGTGATGCCCTATATGTACCCCGACCTAAACGTAGCGCGCGATCTGGCCTCGGCGGGTGCTGCGTGCGTGATGCCTCTGGGTGCTCCGATCGGGACGAATAAAGGCCTTTGTACGCGCGAATTTATAAAAATTTTGCTCGCCGAGATAGATCTGCCCGTGATCGTGGATGCTGGTATCGGCAGCCCTGCGCAGGCGTGCGAGGCGATGCAGATGGGCTGCGCGGCCGTGATGGCAAACACCGCTATCGCGACTGCGGGCGACGTAAAAACGATGGCGCGAGCCTTTGCGCTGGCGATTCAGGCGGGCAGGCTGGCGTATCTATCCGGACTTGGTGGTGTGAGCGAAAGTGCGCGGGCGTCGAGTCCGCTGACGGGATTTTTGGAGTAAATTCGGCTTTAAATTTGACGGCATGAAAAACGGCGTCAAATTTGAGGCGGGCGAGGATGAAATTTACCTCGTTAAATCCTGCGAATTTTAAATTTGACGATTTCGCGCGGTTTTTAAATTTAGCGCCGAAAAGGCGCGGGTCTAGGCGCGTAAAATTTGCCGCCTCGCGCCCTAAAAACGATCAAATTTAACGCCCGAAATTTAGACGAAAAACGGAGAAATATTTGAAAAATCTAGACGTGATGGAGTATGCCGACGGTGCGCAGCGCATAGACGAAACGCTGATGCGGCGGGTGCTAACTGCGCGCGAAGACTACGACTACGCGAAATTTGACGCTAGCGACGTTAGGCGCGCTCTAAGCGAAGAAAATCTAAGCGTTGAGGGACTAAAAGCGCTTCTAAGCCCCGCTGCTAGCGTATTTTTAGGCGAGATGGCGGAGGCGGCGCGAGATAGGACACGCAGGCAGTTTGGCAACTCGGTGCAGTTTTTTACGCCGCTTTATATCTCAAATTTTTGTGATAGCGACTGCGTCTACTGCGGCTTTAGCTCGCGAAATAAAATCTCGCGCGTGCGGCTAAAGGCGGATGAGGCAGCGACGGAGCTAGCAAATATCGCAAAAAGCGGGCTAAAAGACGTGTTGATCCTAACCGGCGAAAGCGCGAAAAAAAGCGACCTGGGCTATATCGGCGAGGTATGCAAGCAGGCGTCTGGGCTTTTTAGCAACGTCGGAGTCGAGATATATCCGCTAAATGCCGACGAATACGCGTTTTTGCACGGTTGCGGCGCGGACTACGTCGTGGTTTTTCAGGAGACTTACGACCCGGCGGCCTACGCGAAATTTCACTTAGGCGGCGTCAAGCGCTCGTTTGCCTACCGCTTCCACGCTCAGGAGCGCGCTCTCATGGGCGGTATGCGCAGCGTCGGATTTGCCGCGCTTTTGGGGCTTGATGACTTTAGAAAAGACGCGCTAGCCACCGCGCTACACGCGCACCTCATACAGCAAAAGTACCCGCATGCCGAGATCGCTCTATCTTGCCCGCGCCTGCGCCCCGCGATAAACAAGGCTCACGTCGGCCCGAGGGACGTCGATGAGAGGGCGCTGTTTCAGGTCATCTGCGCGTACCGCCTCTTTTTGCCGTACGCAAATATCACGATCTCCACGCGCGAGTCGGCGCGCTTTCGAGACGGCGTCATTGCAGTCGCCGCGAACAAAATTTCAGCCGGCGTTAGCACGGGTGTGGGGACACACTCGGATAAAGCCAAAAAGGGCGACGAGCAGTTTGAGATCAGCGACGCGCGCTCAGTCGAGGAGATACTAAGTGCCGTGCGAGGGCTAAATTTGCAGCCTGTGATGAGCGAGCATATTTACGTTTAGGACGGCAGTTTTTGCTGGCCTAAAAATTGGCTTTTGGGGTAAATGGCGATGGAATTTGATAAATTTGAGCTCGTTTGGGTGACGAATCGCCGCTTGAGCGAGGATTTTTTCGCGGACGTTAGGCGGGTAGCGCAAAGCGACAAGGCGGATAAAATTTTGCTAAGAGAGAGCGATCTGCCTGAGTGTGAGTACGAAAATTTAGCCCGCAAAACGCTTGATATTATCGCGGAGTGCGGCTCTAGCGTGCGGCTTATTTTGCATACTTACGCAAGCGTCGCAAGCAGGCTTGGCGTGAGCGAACTGCATCTGCCTTTTACTAAATTTGCGTCTGCGAGTGTCAAATGGGCTACAAATTTGAGAGATTTAGTTAAATTTGACGGCGCCAGCTCGGATAAAGACGAAGCTCCTGGCATTTGCGCGTCAAATTTAACGCAAAAGCTTAAAATCGGCGTTTCGGTACACTCTTTAGACCAGGCTTTATCGGCGCAAGATCTTGGCGCTGATTACGTCGTGGCGGGACATATTTTTGATACGCCTTCTCACTCGCTAGAGCGGGGCAGGGGGCTTAAATTTTTACGAGAAATTTACGAGAAATTAAGCATAAAAACCTACGCTATCGGCGGGATAAATTTTGAAAATTTGGGCAAGATTAAGGATACGGGTGTGGCCGGTGCGTACATGATGCGGGGATTTTTGAGCTAAATTTTAGTTGGCGTAGTTTAGCGACCATGCCTTTAAATTTGGATTCGGCAAAAGAAAGCCATAGCTACAAGTAAAATTTAATGCGCAAAAATACAAATCGCCGCGCCAAAATCTCTCAAATTTACATTACTAGGTTTCGCGTAAAATTCTCAAGCCTCCGCCGTAAAATCCGTCAAATTTAAGCCTATTTTGCTACTATTTCAGACGAAAATTAACTCAAATGGAGAATATGTGAAAAAATTGATCTTTGTTACGGTGCTTTGGGCGTTTAGCTTTAGCCTCATCGGCGAGTTTTTGGCGGGGCGAGTGGATAGCTACTTTGCCGCGTTTTCGCGCGTCGTTCTTGCGCTTGGCGTATTTTTGCCCTTTATGATTAAGGATTTTGCCGCGCAAAACCTCGCTCTATACGCCAAAGTAGCCGCGATCGGCGCGGTGCAGATCGGCGCAATGTATATCTTTTACTACAACTCGTTTGCATACCTTAGCGTCGCTGAGGTTGCGCTCTTTACGATATTTACGCCGTTTTACGTGAGCGTGGTTTATGACGTGCTCGCAGGCAGGCTTAGGCTGCTGTATCTCTTTAGCGTGGGCACGGCGGTTTTGGGCGCGCTCATCATCAAGTACGGCAGCGTAAATAGCGACTTTTGGCACGGATTTTTGCTCGTACAGGGGGCGAATTTATGCTTTGGCGTTGGACAGAGCGCGTATAAATTTTTGTTAGAAAAGCGTGATTTTAACGAACAAAGAGGTGTTTTTGGCTACTTTTTCGTCGGAGCCGCGGCGGTTACGGGCATAGCCTTTGCCATGTTTGGCAATCCTGAAAAGATCAACCTCGACCTAACCCAAGGCGCCGTGCTGTTGTGGCTTGGCATAGGAGCTAGCGGTCTAGGATACTTTTTGTGGAACAAAGGCGCATGCGAGGTAGATAGCGGCACTCTAGCCATCATGAATAACGCCCTCATACCAGCAGCTATCATCGTAAATTTAGTATTTTGGCATAAAGACGCGGACATACTAAGACTATGCCTTGGCGGTGCGGTAATTTATATCTCGCTACTCATTCACAATAAAATCATCGCACACTACGAGCGAGTAAGCGTAGCGGCAAAATAATCTAAATTTGAAGCCAAATTTAGCTAAAATTTAAAACTAGCGGCGAGACCAAACATCGCCGCTTTACTTGACGGCAGTGGGTATTTTAAATTTGAGTTTTAAAAAGGATCAGATATGCACGACGCCGCAGCACTTCTAATCGCACTCATTTTTCTAATCGTAAGCTTCTTTGTTGCTTTAATCGCCCCCAAAGGCAAACGCAAGCTACTTTGGCTTTTTGCTTGGTTTATGGTGTTTTTCGCAGACGGGTTTATAACCTCGGCCATATTTCATTACTACGGAAATTTATACGGAAAGATAAACGTCTACGAAAAGCCAACCAGCAGAGGATATTATGCCGGAGAAAAGAAATTTGATAGGTGGTTTCCTGAAGTAAATCAATTATCGTCGCAATATACTAAAGACATTGCTTTTACGATGTTGATAAACGGCGATTTGGACTATATAGATTATAGGGTTCAAGCGGAAGATAGCCCTAATAACGGTAAATTTTTTAGAGTTTACGTAGATAGCAATACTTCAAACAATTGCTTTATGTCGGTAGATGAAGAACTAAAAAAATACTTATCCGATAAAAAAATACCTTATCCCGAGTTTAAGCAACTTTACGATGAATATCATTCAAAACCCAGCGAATATAAAGAGATATATTATAATGCCTGGTTTGATAACGAAGAGAGAAAAAAGAGCTACCCGCAGCAGCAAAGAATAGTAGTAGACAAAATAATAAAAATAGTGCAAGAGCGATACAAAAGCCCAAACCCTATTAATAGGAACGGCAAAGTATTTACGTGGGACGACTATCAAATAGAGTGGGTTATAGATAGATTGCAAGACGTAGATAAAAAGATGGAATACTACAAACAAATCTACAAAGACAAATGTATAGCTCGCAAAGAAATCAATGAAGATGAGATAGCGTCTGCCGAACTCGTAATAAAATATCCGTATGCCGTCATAGAACTAAAGCCCGATATAAAAACTATGTTTGATAAGGTAATAGGCATGGGATTTAACTACGGCGGACTAATAAAAGACATAAATACGGGCAAGATACTAGCCGACAATACATACATCTACGAGTCTTATCACTCTTGGCTAATCCAAGTCTTAACTAATGCTTTGGGTCCGGAGTCGGGAGGTCCGTTTTGGCTATGCAATAAAAACGAGACCACTTGGATACAGGACTGCAATCAAAAGATGATAGAGGAATTCTTTAAAAAGGATAGAAGATGAGAAAGTTTGAGATAGCTATATGTTAAACGCATGTACAAATTTGACTAGCCAAGTGGTCCGTCAAATTTGCAAATTTACGCTATCTCTAAAACCGCGGTGATGTCGGCCATGCCTTGCGTGTACATCGCTGACGTAACGAGTGCGTCCGCGCCTGTGGCGGCAAATTCTCGAACGTTTTTTAGATTTATCCCGCCGCTTGCGACCAAGGCCGCGTTTGGGGCGATTTTATCTCGCAAGCCTACTGCTTGCTTTACGGCCTCCGGCGTAAATTTATCGCACTGTACGACGTCGGCGCCCGCCTTTAAAAGTGCTTCGCAATCATCTAAATTTTCGCATTCGACGGCGATTTTGCGCTCGGGAGATTTTGCTTTGAAGGTTGGAATTTGAGCCAAAAACTCTTCATACGAGTCGTAGGCTTTGATGTGGTTTTTGAAAAATAGCACGCTGTCGCTCAAATTTAGCCTGTGCACGCCGCAGCCGCCCTCAAGCACGGCTTTTAGGCAAAATTTCTTGGCAAACGGAAAGCTCTTGCGCGTGGCTAGGATTTCGCATTTTGGATTTACGCTTTTGGCGGCTTCGTTCATCGCTCTTGCGTAGGTGGCGATCTTGCAGGCGTACTCTAGGCAAATTTGCGCTAGTTTCCAGGCTTTGTGCACATTATCGTAGCTACCGCTGATTTTTACGATCGGCTTTTTTGCGGCCGCGACGGCGGAGTTTGGGACGCAAATTTGCGTCTCGCAGTCTAGCAAACGCGCGATGCGAGCGGCGACGTCTACGCAGCTAACCGTCACGTCCTCGCGCGGCAGTATGGTTAAGACGGCGTTTTTGCGGATGCCTTGAAGCGAGGTCGTAAGATCAAAGTAGGGCAGATCCTCACCGATGTAGGCTAAAATTTCGGCGTCATTTATCTTGATCATCGCTTGCTAGCCTTTTTGCCTCGGCGTTTTTCTTATTTGCGTTTACGATCATGTTTCTAAAGATGCCGTTTTCGTAGAGGCCCGCGTGATAGAGCGAAAAACCTATAAACGCGACGCCTGAGGCTACGTGCCACTTTTTAAAGCTGCCTTTGTTTCTGCCTTTAAGCCCGAACGCCGTTAGGCAAACTGTGGCTAGAGTGACGCTCATGCCGATTTTTGCGACTTTTCTGTGTGTTTGTAAATTTAAAAGTTGTCCGTTTATGTTCATTTTTTTCTCCAGCAAGTTGTGTTTGCGATGCCTATGCTCTCAGGGTCAAATTCCGGATTTAGCCCAGCTTTTCTTTGCGATTCGTAGTCTTTTAGGGCTTTTATCATGACTTTTGATAGCATAAAGATCGCCGCGATATTTATCGTAGCCATCGCCGCCATCGTGATATCGGCGATGTTCCAGGCGATAGTTAGGTTCATCTGCGCTCCGACGAATATCATCGCGACCGCCGTTAGCTTAAAGGCTATGGCGATTTTGTGGTTTTTGGTGAGGTATTTGATATTTGCCTGCGCGTAGTAGTAGTTGCCGATCAGCGACGTGATCGCAAAAAGCACCACCGCAAGCGTCGTAAAGTGAAGGCCGATCTCGCCGTAGTACTCGCGCATCGCGGCCTGCACTAAAGGAAGCGCGGTGAGCAGTTCGCCGCTGGCGCCCGTTTGCTTTGTGATATAAGCCTGCGAGAAAAGCACTATCATGCCAGAAGCCACGCAGATCGTCATATCTATAAAAACCGCCATCGCCTGCACGAGTCCTTGCTTTACGGGGTGGCTCGTGTGAGCCGCGGCGGCCGCGTTTGGCGCAGAACCCATGCCTGCTTCGTTTGAAAACAGTCCGCGCTTGATACCGTAGACGATCACGCTGCCCGCAAATCCGCCGAATATCGCCTTAAAATCAAAGGCGCTTTTCATGATCATATCAAAGACGGCCGGAAGTTTGTCTAAATTTAAGCAGATCGCGATAAAGGCTAGCAGGATGTAAGCAAGCGCCATAAAAGGCACGATGTAGGAGCTGACCTTGCCGATAATATGGCTCTTGCTAAAAAACATCACCGCCGCAAATGCGGTAAGTATGAGGCCGATACCCACGGGCAAGCCGCTATCGCTAAAGCTCGTAGCGCCCGCGCTTTGGTCGTAGTAAATTTGAAAGGCGGAGGTCATGGTGTAGCTTTGTAGGCCGTTAAATCCGTAAGCGTAGGTGATGATGAGAATGACGGCAAAAAGGCTCGCCATCCACTTGATGCCTAGGCCGTTTTTGATGTAGTATGCCGGGCCGCCCTTAAAGCCGAATACGTCTTTGGTCTTGTAAATTTGAGCTAGCGTACTCTCGGCAAATGCCGAAGCTGCACCCAAAAACGCCATCAGGCACATCCAAAATAGCGCGCCCGGACCGCCCGCTACGATAGCGGCGGATATGCCCGCGATATTTCCGATGCCCACGCGCGAGGCGGTTGAGATCATAAGCGCTTGAAAGGGCGTAAGGTGGTGCTTATTGTATTTATCCTTTTTCTCGACTAGTACTTTGCAAGCCTCGAAAAACATCCTAAACTGCACGAATCTAGTAATATAGCTAAAATAAATACCGGTAAGAACGAGCACGATAACCAAAAAATAGCCATACAAAAAGTCGTTGGCTAGCGACATCTCATCGTTCATAAATTTTAAAATTTTATCTATCAACCGTCATTCCTTCAAATTTACTTCGCGCCTATCTTGACGCCTTTCATCGAATTTGCCAGCAGTCCGATCGTCGTACCGTTGTGTAAAACGGCTGTGGCGATAGGGTTAAAGAGTCCAAACGTCGCACCTGCTAAGATGAGCGAGTTTATACCTACGGTGGCGTTAAAATTCGTATTTATCAGCCTCATAGTTTTATTTGCGACGTCTTTTGCGACGGCGACCGAGCCGATGTCGTCTTTTAGTAGGCTGATGTCGGCGGTGGCTTTTGCTATATCGGCGCCCTTTTGCATGCTGATGCCTACGTGCGCTTTGGTGAGGCTTGGCGCGTCGTTGATACCGTCTCCGACAAAGGCTACTTTTTTACCCTCGGCTTTTAGCTGCTCGATGATGCCTGCTTTATCGGTAGGTAGGCAGTTTGCGTAGACTCTATCGATACCTAGCTCGCTTGCTACCTGATCGGCTTTAGACTGCACGTCGCCAGTTAGCATTATCAGCTCTTTTACGCCTAGTTTTCGTAGCTTTGCTAGCGTTTGCGCCGCGTTTTCTCGCATGGTGTCGCGCATGGCGATGACGCCTAAGAGCTCTTTGTCGTAGCCTACGTAAAGTAGCGTGAGTCCGCTGTCTACTTCGCTTTTTATGATTTCTTCGTGTTTGCTAAATGAAATTTGCTCGTCGTCCTCTAAAAAATGCCGCGAGCCGATCACGACCTCTTTGCCGCCTACGTATGTTTTGACTCCGTGAGCAACGATAAACTCGACCTCGTCGTGGTGGATGTGGTGAAAGCCTATCTCGCGCGCGGCCTTTACGATAGCTTCGGCTACGGGGTGAAAGTAGTGCTCCTCAGCGCTTGCGGTCAAATTTAACAGCTGCGCTTCAGTAAATTCTTTGTTAAACGAGTGAACCTTGACGACGCTTAGGCTGCCGTGCGTTAGCGTGCCTGTTTTATCAAAGACAAAAGTATCGGCGCTCGCTAGCGCTTCGATAGCTTTGGCGCCTTTTATCAGCACTCCGTTTCGGCCGGCTTTTGAGATGCTTGATTTAAATGCTACGGGCGTGGCTAGTTTTAGCGCGCAGGAGTAGTCCGCCTGCAAGACGCTAGCTACGCGAGTCATATCTCGGCTAAGCAGATACGAAACGCCGGCTAGACTTAGCGTCACTGGCACTAGCTTGTCGGCTAGCTTCGTGGCTTTTAGTCCGACGGCGGATTTTTCGTTTAGCGAGCTTTGGATATATGATTTTATCCTCGCAGTCGCGCTCTCGGCGGCTATGCTCTCGGCCCAAATTTTGATGCGTCCGTCTTCTACGACCGTTCCGCTCATCACTCGGTCGCCGCGCTCTTTTTTGACCGGTTCTGCTTCGCCCGTCATCGAGACTTGATTTACGCTTGCGGTGCCTTCTACGATATAGCCGTCTATACCGATACTCTCGCCTGCGCCGACGACCACGATGTCGCCTACTTTGACGTCGGCGGTCGAGATTTTTTTGAGAGATTTTTCGCCGTTATTATTTATCTCGATCCAGACCTCTTCGATGTTTGGACGGGCTAGTTCTTTGATAAGGTCGTCGCTGCGATGTACGGCGCTTTCTTCCATATATTCGCCGATGGTTAGCATGAGATTCGTGCTATTTGCCGCCAAAAAGTCGCGTCTAGCTAAGCTCACGCCGACGGCCGCGGCTTCAAGAGCTTTTGAGGTTACGCCCTCATTTACGGCTTCGCTTGCGCCCTCTTTTAGCAAAGGAGCTGCGGCGACGAGGCTAACTGCAGCCTTTACGCCATTGCTACCAATCAGTGGAGTCAGAGCTAAAGCGGCTGCGGCTTTATAAATTTCAGCCTTGCTTGGCTCTTCTTTACGCTTGCTTAAATTTTTAATCGGTAAATTCTCGATAAAATCTTTAATCTCGTCTAAATTTGAATCAAAGCCGACCACGATGCTCTTAGCTTTTTTATTTACTCTGACGCTTTTTACGTATTTAAATTCGGAAATTTGCGCCTCCAAATGGCTCTCGTCGCAGTTCTCGCCGATGCGTTCGCAGATAAACCTAACGCGATTTTTTGTTAGATGCGCGATGCGAACGTTATTTTTGGGAGTCAATTTCAGCCCTTACGTCTTCAAAGCGTTCTTTTAGTTCTTCAAATCCTGCTTGAAGCAAATTTGACCCCTTTACGATGGCGGAAAATATCGCCTTTTGGGCATTTTCATTAGTTAGCACGTAGGCTGCGACGCCGCCTATTAGCGCGCCTTTTATGAAGCCAGCGGCATTAAAATTTGCGGGGATAAAGTCTTTTAGCGCATTATTTATGCTATTATCCAGCGCGCTTGGAGCGCCGGTAGTCTTTACCGTCGTAGTAGTCGTAGTCGTGCTACCGTCTTCGTTTAATTGATTTATAGTTTGCGTTTCGTTTATGTAAGGGTTTTTCATTTATCTTCCTCTAAAATTTTGATTATTTTTTCCGTAGCGATTACGCCGGCGATACCGGCTGCAACCGTTGCCGCAGCCGCAAGATAGCGCGCCGAGACTAGTTTATTTGATGCGCTGATAGCGCACGCCGTGACGATACCGCCTTGGATAGCGATTTTAGTCGTTTTAGCTACGGCCTGCGTTTTGCTGACCTTGCCTTTTTTATAGTTTAGTATTTCTACACCGCCGGCTGCCATCGCGCCGATTAGCGCGCCGCTTATTAAGTGGTCTGCCGGAAGTCTAGTGGTTGAAGTTAGTGCCATATTTTACCTTTTAGTGATTTCTGCCCAAATTTGCTTCGAGCGCGTTTGCGATACTGTCTGCCATCGCTTTAGTTTCCTTAGTCACGTCGGCTTCCGGCTTTAGTTCTTGAGGTTTTACTTGTTCTTGTCCGGCTTTTACTACTGGTTTTGCGACCGCTTTTTTAGCTTTTGGACCCGGTTTTTTTCCGCCTTGTTTTGTTCTAGCTGCTTCTTTAGCCGCTTTTTCCGCCGCTACTTCCTCGCTAGTACGCCTTTTGCGATTTTTTATTTCGCTTTTGACCTCTTCGGACGCTTTGGCAAATTTTCCCTCTGCATACTCTTTTACTTCGCTAGCCTTTTTTTGCGCATAGTCTTTTGCACTTTGGGCAAACTCCTTGCCCTTGTCTAGTCCGGTCTCAAGAACCGATTTGATTTTTTCTTTATTGCCGAAAGCCGCGACGGCTAAACCACCTAAAATCGCGCCTGCGATAAACGGTAATGCCATTTTTTATCCTTTGTGTTAAATTTTATTCTTTATCTTTGTTTTTGTCTAAATTTTTACTTAGCATCATACTAGCTAGTCCGCCCAGCGCCAGTCCGCCGAAAAATGAAAAATTCGGGTTATTTAAAAGTGCGACTACGTCATCTTTGCCGCCTTGTCCGGAGCTTATGCGCTCTAGCGTTTGGCTGATTTGATTAAAGCTACTTGGATCAAAAGCGTTTAAGATATTTTCGCTTTGATTTTGTGCCGTTTGCGCTTGCTCATCTTTGGCGTTGCTAGCGCCTTCAAGCCGCACTGACAAAATTTGAGCTAGCTTTGCTTTTAGAGCCGGGATATATTCGTTATTTGACGTCGCCCAAAGCCTAAAGCAGACGTCTTTAAAGTTTTCATCACCAAGGCTATCGGTCAAATTTTCATAAAACGCATTTAACTCAAGTTCGTAGTTTAGGGCTTTTATAAAGCAAGCGTCAAGATCCTCGCACGCTAAAGCGTAAAAAACTTGCGGGTCGGCCTGATCTGCATAAGGCTTTAAAAGCTCTAGCCCGCTTTGCCTAACGGCTAAAATTTGATCGAAAATTTCATCTTTTTTGCAGACGTTTTCGTAAAATTTTACCCCCTGCGACTCTAGTAAAAACACCGCATTTGCGGCTTGCTTTAGCTCCTCGTTCATCTTGCGCCGCCGGTAGCTTTTTGCGCTAGGTTGTTGATTAGAGCCGAGATCTCGTGCAAATTTTCGCCTTTTAGCAGATCGTCCCACATCTTTTTCGGGAAAATTTCGTGGTCGTACTCTATCGTAGCCGAGCCGATTAGCTTGTTAAATTTGACGTTTTTTATGCCGTCTATTTGCTTTATCGTTTGATCTATTTTTTCTAACGGCAAGCTGTCCGCTTCTTTTTTGATATCGCTGCTGACGCGGACTCTTAGGCGGCCTGCGACGTGGTGGATCGGCGTGAAATACGAAGCTATGCGTAAGACTAACTCCGATGGTATATGTGGCGCTGCGCTCATGTTTCTCCTTTATTTTTTGGCGTATTATCTATTTGCTACGCTTAAATTTAACTGAAACTTTTTTGCATATCGTTATCAAATCATTTTTGATAAAGAGGCGCAAAATAGGCTATTTGTTTTGGCACTTTGGACAAATTCCGTATAAAATCATCGCATGACCTTCGAGTTTGAAGCCCGAAATTTGACAAATTTGCTCTTGTTTTTCTTCTATATATTTATCGAAAAAACTCTCCGCCGCGCCGCATTTTATGCAGATTAGATGGTCGTGATGCGACTTTAAATTTAGCTCGAATTTATTTATCCCGTTCTCTTCAAAGCTAAGAACGAGTCCGAAATCCTGCAAAAAATTTAAAAACTGATAAATCGCCGTGAGGCTAACGTTTCGTCTAAATTCGCTTTTGATCTTATTTTGTATTTCGCTCGCACTAAGGTGCTCGTCGCTGGAAAATAAAATTTTTAAAATTTGCTCTTTTGCAGCGGAATTTTTATATCCGTAATCCCGTAAAAGCTCTAAAAATTTCATATAAAATTTATCAAAAGTGTGCATTTTGCCGCCGTTTCAGCCGATTAAAATTAATTTTTATTATAGTAAAAAAAAGCTGATAATGCGATAAATTTAAGACCAATTCTCAAAAAATGGGGATTTTGACTAAGCGGTTATAAAGGTTATTTTGGCATAATTCCGCAAAAAATTTAAAAGGGAAGCCATGACGTACGACGAGCTAGAGCTTGAAGCGGTTTTGCTAGAGGTTTTGGAAAACCGAGGTAACTTTGAATCGCTTGACGATGAAGAGCTTTTCGAGCTTATCGAAGAGGTCGCAAAATACACGGACGGAGACTATGAAGAAGCGTTTGAATATATGACGCAGTTTTCGCCAATCAACAAAAAGAGATTCGTCTCTCTTTATACGGTTTAGCCGCTAGGCCAAACCGTTTTTTCCTTTTAATTATTTAAAATATTTATTCAATACTTCTTTTAGCGTTTTTGTATATCTTGAGTCTTTCGGAGAGTTGTTGTAGATGTCCTCCATATCGTACATTCTATCGTAATAATCATACGTAGCCTGCTTGTCGACGACTACCAAAGAGGTATTTATGCTAACGCCTGCAAAAAGGCCTCTACTTTTACCTCTAAGCGTAGCCCAAGCCGTAATTTCAGGCAGGTCGCTCATTATGCCAGCTTTTTCGCCGGCCGCTAACACTACGGCATCGGCGCTAAGATCTATTTGACCTTTACCGTTTATTAGCCCAGCATACGACCTTCTTGATTTAAAAAGTACAACAAGGTCGGTTGATTTATAGCCGCCCTGCAGGCCTATGCCGCCGCCTTTAAAATTTATAAATATAGGGCTACTCCATTCATTTTCGTCGTTTCTGCCGACGAATATACCGTCTCCAGTATGAGTCGTTACGACTAGCCCGCCGCTAACTACTTCAGGGATGACCATGATGCCTCTTATTTCACTAGTATCTTTTAAATTTAGCAGTTTTCTAGAGCCCAAATCGTTTAAGATATCAAATGAAGTTCGTACTTTTTGATTTTGCGTAAAATCCGCATAAGCAAGCTGACCGAGCAAAAGCGCGCAAGCGGCAAGCTTTAAAAATATTTTCATTTTTGTTTCCTTTTTCGTAAAATTCACCCGCTATTATAGTATTTTTTTATTAAATTTAAAAATTATTCGTTAAATTTACGTAAAGGATGTAAATGAAAAAAATTATTTTAGCCGTTTTGATTTGTTTAAATTTGAGCGCAAAAGAGCAGGCTGGTGTGCCGAGCGAAACTCAGACTATCGTAAATGGCGACGTGGAGATAGTGCGGGTGGAGGCGAAATTTGCAGGAAATTTAAGCATCGATGGCAAGAAAAAGCGCTGGCTTAACGTGCCAGGGGATGAAAATTTAAAATTTGCCATCGTTTCCGCGGGATACCGCCAAAAAGGCGAGATCAAGCTAATAAACGGGCTTAAAGGCGGCGATGAGACGATGGTTTTTAAGATCGTAGAGGGCGAATACAAAAAAGAAAAAATAACCGTCGAGGGCAGCAAGGTGACGCCTCCAAAAGAGGTACTAAAGCGTATCGAGGAGGAGCGCGAGGAGGCGAATAAAATCTATGCCACTGCTAACGTCGGGTTAAAATTTAACTCCAAATTTATCCTGCCGATGAGTTCTGCGATCACGAGCCCGTTCGGTACTGCGCGCGTATTTAATGGCACTTTAAAAAGCTATCACGGGGGCACGGATTTTAGAGCGGCGGTCGGCACGTCTGTAATCGCAGCAAACGATGGCGTAGTCGTCATCGCAAAAGATCGCTACTATGCTGGCGGGTCTGTGGTTATAGACCACGGCGAGGGCATTTACACACAGTACTACCATCTAAGCGCGCTAAACGTCAAAGTCGGACAAAGCGTCAAAAAAGGCGATATCATCGCGCTTAGCGGCTCTAGTGGGCGAGTGAGCGGGCCGCACCTGCACTTTGGCGTGATCGCGGGCGGCGTACAGGTAAATCCGCTAAATTTCGTAAAAAAAATCAACGAAATTTTAAATTAACATTTTTTTCACGACTTTTCTTTAAACTTCGCTCATCTTTTTAAAGGAGAGAAAATGAAAAAAGTAGTTTTGATTAGTATGTTGGTTGCGGGCGGGCTTTTTGCCGCTTCGCTTGAAAATAGCACGAACGACGAGCTTTATAAAATGGTCGCAAATGCCGATGCTAAGACGCTTAGCGAGGTAGCGTTTGAGATAGACAAACGCGCTGGCAAGCTAAGATACGAGGCAAAAGAGGTTAAGCGCGGACTAAAAGCCGAGATAGTAAAGAAAATGGATGCTATGAGCGTCGCCGATAGGCAAAATTTCATGCAGGATTTTCGCAAAAGCTACAATGACAAGGTTGGCTCGCTAAGCGTGGCGGAGGCTAAAAGGCTTGATATTGAGCTAAAAGATCACGACGACGATCTGCATAAGAAATTTAAACACGATTTTAAGGGCGGTTTTAAGCACGGCGGTAAAGGCATGATGGCGCAGGACTGTGCAAATGCCGGAGATTGCAATCAAGCTGGCGGCTACAAGGGCCCAAAACAGCCGATGAAATAATAAAATTCGAGCTTCCTTTTTGGAGGCTCGAACTTATAAATTTATGAAATTTTACCTTCAAATTTAGATGAAATTTGATAAATTTACGCAGGATCTGTTTGCGGCTAAATTTGAGCGCATGTGGGTAAATTTAACGCAAATTTGAGATGTTTGGCGAAAAATTTAGCGTAAAGCCGCGCCGACAGATATAATAAGATCAAGCGGATAAAACGCCGTAAAACGACAAAAGCAAACAAAAACGGAGCGAAAATGAGTAAAATTTTGATCGTCGAGGACGAAAATATGCTGCTTGAGATGATGCGCGCGTATCTGGAGGCGCAAGGCTACGAGACTGCGGGCGCGAAAAGCTACGACGATGCGTTAAATTTGGCTTATGAAAGCAACTTCGATCTTTGGATATTTGACGTCAAGATCATCGGTGGCAGCGGCTTTGCGCTACTTCGGGAGCTGCGAAACGCGGGCAAAAATACGCCTTGTATATTTACGACCTCGCTAAATACGCTTGACGACGTGCAAACCGGCTTTACTAGCGGCTGCGACGACTACATCAAAAAGCCGTTTGAGCTAAAAGAGCTACATCTGCGCGTGCAAAATTTGCTAAAACGCACCTTCGTGCATAACAAAAACGAACTGGTAAATCTGGGCGAAAATTTGGGCTTTGATATGAATCAGGGTTTGCTATTTCGCGATGACAAGGCCGTATCGATGCCTAAAAAGCAGTCCAGGTTACTCGCGCTTTTGCTAAAAAATCAGGATAAATTTTTAAGTAGAGACGAGATTTATTCTCAAATTTGGGACTACGACGAGAGTCCTAGCGAGCTTAGTTTGCGCGTTTATATCGCAGAGCTACGTAAAATTTTAGGCAAAGAGCGTATCGTGAGCGCCTCAAAGCTAGGCTATAAATATGTTTAAGCTTTTCGCGGTCGCTAGGAGACAAAGAGTAAGGTATCGGTCTAAATTTTCATCCGAATTTGCGCAGAGCTTTTACCGCTTTAGGCTTCAAATTTTACATCCGCAAAATACCCGTAAGTTTAATCCAAAAGGCGGCAAATGTCCCTTCTAAAATCCATTAAAAAAGCCTTTCTAGCGCTTTCGGACCGTCAAATTTTACCTATATTTTTGCTTTATTTTATCACGAGCGCTGCATTCTTGGTCTTTTTCGCGCAGATGTTTTACGAGCGCGAGAAGCATTTTATACTCGATCGCGACGTGTTTATCGTGCGAGATTTGCAGCATCACCTGCAAAATAAACTGCAAAAAAACGGCGAGATAGACGACGATGATTTCGACGACGTCGAGGCTTTTGCCGTAAATTTAAAAACGGGTGAGGAGATTGAGGATGATTTTGAGCCGCGCGAGGGCATGCCGCAAAGGTATAAGGACGGAACGAACTCTGTCGTGCAGTTTTATCTCAAAAATCGGCTCGGCGAGGAGGAGTACTACGTCGCCGTCAAGGTCGCAGATCCGGAGTTTACGATTCTCACGCTAAAACTCAAGATAATATTTTTCTCGTTTATGATACTGCTTGCTATTTTAATCATAGCTTATTTTATCATCCGTCTTTCGCTGCGTCCGCTTTACCGCCGCATCGACTTTTTAAACGGCTTTATCAGGGATACGACGCACGAGATAAATACGCCTCTTAGCGTCATTTTGATGAGTATAGAGATGTTTGAAACCGATCCGAAAAAATACCTAAATAACATAAAAACCGCCTCCAAAACGATCTCGACGCTATATGAGGACCTCACGCTAGTAAAGCTTAGCGGCAAAGATGACGCCCCTGCGACGAGCTTTAGCCTAAGCGAGCTGCTGCGCGAGCGGATCGGGTATTTTGGGCTAAATTTGGAGCAAAAAAATATAAATTTAAGCATGCAAATCGCCGAGGTGCAGCTACGCTCATCCTATAAAAAAACGCGAAAAATCATCGACAATCTACTAAGTAACGCCATAAAATACTGCGACGAAAACGGCTCGGTAAGCGTAAATTTAACCCCTGGCGCGCTCGTGATCTCAAACAGCGGCGCAGGCATCGCGAAGGAAAATTTGCCGCGGATTTTTGATCTTTACACGCGGTTTGACGAGCGAAACGGCGGTTTTGGTATCGGGCTTCATATCGTTAAAACCTTTTGCAAGGAGCTTGGGTTTAAAATCTCGTGTAAAAGCGGCGGAGGGCTAACAGAGTTTCGCGTGGAGTTTGGCGGGAGTGCGACGAAAATTTAAGGGGGCGGCGCAAGGTCGGTTTTTGAACCGTAAATTTAAACCTGCTTTTATGGCGTCGAATTTAAGCAGGTTTGATTTGCGGTTTTGCGAGATGAAATTTGGTTTTCGTATCGCCTAATCCGCATGATTCTTGAATTATCTTAATGCTTAATCTTTCCGCAACCGATGGCTTTAAATTTGGCGCAAAAGCAAGATAAATCCTGGTAAAATTTGCGATAAAACTATAAAGGAAAATAAGTATGGGCAAGCGGGACGAGGCACTAAATTTAGCGCGAGATTTCGAACGTGACGGCTTTAGAGTGCCAGATTTATACGAGCGGTTTTGGCGGCTGCAAGGCGACGAGGCAGCGTATTTTACGCTAGCGGACAGCCTGCTGCGCGGGCAGCAAGAGGGCGGTACGCTGCTAAAGGACGCTCTGGGCTACGTAGGCGAGGATGATTTTAAAGCTTTGATCGCTACGGCGGTTAAAATTTTGCGCGAAGAGGCGGCAGAGGGGCGCGAAACGAAGCAGAGCGAAAGCGCGGCACAGATGGGAGAGAATGCGCGTTCGGCGCGGGTGAACGAAAGCGCAAGCAAAAATGCACGGCAACGCGGCAGAGATGAAAAGAGCGCGCGCTGGAAAAACGCCGAAGAGGTCATCGCTGCGGCAAGTCTCGAGTTTGCACCGCTTTTGTACCCGTATCTGGGCGAGCTTTTTAAATTGCAGCCGAACGAGAGCGCGTATTATGC
>NZ_CALIAV010000024.1 GCF_938045625.1 uncultured Campylobacter sp. | reverse complement strand
ACTAGCAAAACTAGGCAAATTTGACGTAAAAGCATAAAGGATTAATATGATAAGCGGTATAAACGGATTTAACGCAAACGTAAACTATGATTTTAGTAGCGCTCGCGGGCAAAATTTAAAAGCACGCGAGGAAAAAGAGGCTATAAATTTAACCTCAAATCAGGCTTCGAGTATGGCGGTCGCGCAGCCAAATTCGACAAATCAAGCTAACCCAAAAAATAGCGAAAACGTATCAAGCCTAAAGGGTATCGACATAGACTTTAACATCAAAGAGATGGAAGCGGCCATCAGGGAGATAAAAAAGCTCCCGCCCGGCGCACCGGTTAATATACGAGGCGTTTTTTCTCTGAGCGGATATACGCTGGATGAAAAGATAAGCGTATGGGGTAAGATAAGTGGATTAGACGGCTCTTTTAGTAGGAGCGAAGCGGAAAATCTGAAGAAATTTATAAATAGTAGCGGGGCGTTTGGTTTCGATAAACTTACTCGGGATTTGGCGGGATACGATACGACAAATGTTGATGAATTTGCGAAAAAATACATAAACCACGAATACCCATTTTTGGGCATAGAATATAATGCAGGGAATAGGGGGATGGAAATCCTCGACTCCGATATGAGCGTGAACGAGTTTAAGGATAGGTGGGCTGAATATACCGTGCTGAAGCGTTTGGGCGAGAGCGGCGCGGAAAGAATATCCGTAGACGGCGAAAATATCGCGATAGTCATTAATAAAAACAAGGCTCCCGTGGAGTTTAGGGAGCTTGAGAGTATCGAGTATAAGGACGAGCAGAGCAAAAAGGCGTTTATAAAATTTGTGCGAGATGCGATAGAAAAGGGTCTGGATATACAAAATCTGCTTGAGGGCAGGGCTGAATTTAAGGAAAACAGAAGCGAGGCGACAGCGTTTAAACCCATCCAAGCCACTAGCAAAAGCAAAACCTACGAGGACAAGGATATCAGACGAGAATTCTTTGAAAATTTCTTAAAAGCCGAACGCGAAAAAGGGACGGATATAACTGAAATTTTAAATCAACTAGCAAAACTAGGCAAATTTGACGTAAAAGCATAAAGGATTAATATGATAAGCAGCATAAATGGATTTAGTGCAAATATGAATTATGATTTTAGTAGCGCTCAGGAACGAAATTTAAAAGCACGCGAGGAAAAAGAGGCTATAAATTTAACCTCAAATTCGGCGCCGTCTCGATCAAATTTAACCGAACCGATTGATTATTATGCTCTCGATCCCGACGAACTGGACGAAAACGA
The DNA here is from genome assembly GCF_938045625.1 of uncultured Campylobacter sp. Taxonomy (GTDB): domain Bacteria; phylum Campylobacterota; class Campylobacteria; order Campylobacterales; family Campylobacteraceae; genus Campylobacter_A. The sequence continues at coordinate 2,650 of NZ_CALIAV010000024.1, read as the reverse complement.
GCTTGCCGTTTGGGCGCAAAACGTGGAGTTTTCAAAACTAAACGACAAGCAGCAAAATAGGCTTCTTGCTATAAAAATGGGCTTTAAAAAACCGATATATAAACCTTATGATCCCGTGGTCGCGCGTAAGGCGTATTCGCTAAGCGGCTATACGGAAGATGATAAAATCAGCATTTGGGGCAAGATAAACGGGCTTGATCCAAGCATGAGCAAGGGCGAGGTCGCAGAGCTAAAGAAATTTATAGATAGCACGAAGGTCTTGCAAAACAATTCAAACATGGAAAACGATGTTTTTAGCGTAGATGGGTTTATGGGTGCGTTTAGTGTGGATCTAGGAAGCTTTGGAGTTGGTCATACGAAAGGTACCGGACTTAAAATGGCGGTCGATATGGCAAACCTACTAGACTCCGATATGGATTTAGAAAAATTTAAAGATAAATGGCTTGAGGTTGCCGCCGAAAAGATACTAGGAGAGAATGCAAAGGTCAAAATATCGCTCAAAGACGGTAAGCTAAATTTTGACCGGATATCAGGGAAACGGCCTGCGGTCTTTTGGGGGCAAGAGATGGTAAAGCAGGTGAGCTACGCAGACGAAGCAACTAAAAAAGAGTTTTTAAATTTCTTAAAAGATGCGTTTAACAAAGGCGAGAGTATCGCAGACGTGCTACAAAATATAGCTCTAAAAGATGGCACAGTAAGCGATCAAGCTCCTAAAGAAACGCCCGAAGAGAATAAATTTAAACCTATCCAAGCCACGAGTAAAAGCAAAACATACGAAGATAAAGACGTCAGACGAGAATTCTTTGAAAATTTCCTGAAAGCCGAACGAGAAAAGGGGACGGATATAACTGAAATTTTAAATCAACTAGCAAAGCTAGGTAAATTTGATGTAAAAGCATAAAAGGAATTTAAATGGATGTTCTGTTAAGAAACGGCTATGACGTAAATTTATCATTATTGAGACAAGACCAAATGCAAGCTTCTGCATCTAGACTCGCCGGACAAGAGCTAGTAAGAGTGGGTGACGAAAGTATGACTTCTGCGGAATATCTAAACAGGCAAGCGCAAATCGAGTATAGAGCAAAAGACTTTTTAAGGGCTCAGTCAAGCGGCATTATCTCAAAGCTACGCGTAAATAACGTTATGGATATTAGCGATAGCAACGCTTTAAACAGGGGCGAATTTAATATTAACAATCTGCTTGGTAGAAACAGCGGCTTAGATTATCATTACAGCTCGTCTCCTACTTTGACGGGAGACTTTGCCAAATACGATTTTACGTATCTTGGCTCAAGGTACTCGGTCAATCAAGAACAAAGAATAGATAGCGTAGTAAACGATCATAATGCGTTAAAAGAGATAAAGCAAAAATACGGGGTCGATACCTCAAATGCCTATCTCAACGGCTCTCTTAGGGGCGAGAGATACTTTCAGGGTATAAATGCAGATCCTCACTCGATCAACATGTCTTTCATAGATCAAAGCGGATATCTTGAGAATACCAAATCATCAAATTTAAACTCTTACGCATCTTCAAGTACTCTGCATACTAAATACGGCGACGTAGAGGTATTTTTAGATCTATACGGCGATAACGATAAGTTGGGCATTGGAAAACTCACCAGCAATGCTTTGCTTTTTAACTTTGACAGTAACGGCGACGGAATTTTAAATAGCTCCGACAAGCTATTCTCAAAGCTCAAGGTTAGAGGATACGATAAGGACGGCAACGAAAAGATAGCAAATTTAAGCGACGTAGTATCGGATATCGATTTAACTAAATTTATAAATTCAGATGTCGTTAACTGGAATCAAAAAAGAAGAGATATCATCAACTCCGAATCTCTTGCCAATAACGATATGAGAAATTTCGTAGATACTACAAATATAGATCATAGGATATCTTACTACTCTTCAAACCCCTACACCGTATTTGCACCAGAAAGCAGATACAAAAAGGCGGAAGCCGATAGTATTAAGAACTTTTTTGATGCATACGCGGATAAAGACGGCTGGGTAGACCTAAGAAACAATAACGTATTTAATAAAAATAGCCTATTTAACAATTTTGCTTACGCTAAGGCTGGATTTGACGGAAAGCTAAAGCTTAGTGAATTTAATCCGATCATATCAAGCAAAAAGACGAGCGACGACTTCTCGTATGAAAACTATCAAAGAGATAGTTTTATGAAATTTTATAGAGATTATGAAAAAGAATCCACCGCCCACGCAAAAGACGTAGAGTGGCTATCAAAAAATCTAAAAGAGTATAACGTAGAAAATGCAGACGAATATATAAGCAGGCTAAACGGTAGCAAGTCGTCATACATGATCGCCATGGAAAATGAATTCCAAAAGGCTACAAGGCTAGAATTTAGCCCAGAAAACTTAGAGAAAGTAAAAAGAGCCTTTGATACTAATCCGAATAAAGCGGCCTTAATGATGAACGACAGCGATAGCGTAATAGCTATGAAGCTAAACGATAATGGATCTATAACCTTAAAATTTGATAGCGGTAGAGAAATAGAAGTAACGGAGCTGTATTCTGATACGGGTAAGCTTTTAGGAGATAAAACCAGAAGGGCAAGCCTAAATTTAGAAACTAAAGCCATGAGTGACATTGAGCTTGGCTCTATAAGCTTTAATAATA
>NZ_CALIAV010000023.1 GCF_938045625.1 uncultured Campylobacter sp. | reverse complement strand
TTTGAATTCTAGTGCAACAAATAAAGATAATATTGGAATATTAGCTAATAAAAGAACAACAGGAATTAATGAAAAAAATATTAATGTAAATAGTAAATCATCAGTAGGGATATTAGCAAAAGAAGGTTCTAATATTGAAAATAACACAAGTTCTGGTACTATAAATTTAAAGGAAGAAGATGGAATAGGAATGTTGGCAGATGGAAAAGATGCAAGTGGTAATATATCTACTGCTATTAATAATGCAGGGATTGTTGCTACATCAACAGGAATAAAATCTTTGGGAATGCTTGCTCAAAATCATGGAAAGGCTGAAAATAATAAAAATATTGATATTTTAGCAGAAAAGGGAGTAGGTATATTTGTTTCTGAAACTGGTATAGGAGAAAACAAAACAACAGGAGTAATATCTTTAGAGGACAAAGAAACAGTTGGAATATTTGCAAAAAATAATGGGACTACTGATAGTGCTAAAAATGCTGGGACTATTAATTTAGGTAAAGCTGATGGCTCAACATTGCATGAATCATTAATAGGTATGTTTGCACAAGCAGAAGCTGGAAAAAATGCTAATGTAAAAAATGAAAAAGATATTAATATAAATACAAAAAAATCAGTAGGGATGTATGCAAAAAATGATGCTTCAAATATAACTGATGTAGATTTAGAAAATACAGGAGATATTAATATTAATTCTAAGGAATCAGCAGGAATTTATGCACCTAAAGCTACTATTTCAAAAGTTGGAACAATTACTTTAAAAGATTCAACTGATTCTAATGGTTCTTCAGCTGTATATATTTCAGAAGGAGGAAAAGTTGCTGATACAGCTGGAGCTAAAATTAATTTAGGAACAGCAAATCAAAATAGAGTTGCTTATTATGTAAATGGTAAAGATAGTGCCTTAGCTGGAGCTGATATTGGAAAAATTACAGGATATGGAGTTGGAGTATATTTACAAGGAGTAACAGGAGATAAGGCTACAATAGATAATACTACTTCAAAATTAGATTACACAGCTCAAGGAACTGGAGATGGAATAATAGGATTATTACTAAAGGGAGAAACAGATATTCAATCTTATACAAAGGGAATTACAGTTGGAAATACAGTACCAAAATCTAATCCAAGTGATAAAGCTAAATATGCAATAGGTGTTTATGCAGATGCACAAGGAACAGCTGGAACTCCTTATAATATAACAACTCCTATCACAGCTGGAAAAAGTGGAGTAGGAATATTTGCTGATAAAGACAGCAATATTCATTATACTGGAAATATGGAAATTGGTGATGGTACAACAGCTGGAACAGGAATATTTATAACTAAAAAGGTTGGAGCAACAGGAGGAAAAGTTACTTTAGGTACTAATACTATTAAATTAAAGGGAACAAAAGGAGTTGTGGCTATTGCTTCTGAAGGAACAACATTTGATGGTGGAAATGCAACAATAGAATTAATAGGCTCAAATATTCAAGGAGTAGGAGTCTATGCTAAAAAAGGTTCAACAGTTAATATAGATAACTGGACTTTCAATAACAATGGAAACTCAGCAGAAGAAGTTCGTTCTGAAGAAGGAGGAGTCTATATTAATGCAAATAAGAATTTAAAACCTAAAATGGTTTTAGCTCATGTTATTGATGGTGAAACTTCTATTGCTACTGGAAAAATAGTTACTTCTGTGAATGATGGAAGTATTGCAGCTAAAGAAAATATTGGACTTATGGCAGAAGGAATTAAAAACCCTACTATGACTTGGGTAGAAGGAAATTTTGAAGCAGTAAATCATGGAACTATTGATTTTTCAGCTGCTGAAAAGTCAACAGCAATGTTTATAAATTCTGCTAGAGGTCAAAATGATGGAACTATTAAGGTTGGAAAAAATTCAATAGGAATTTATGGTTTCTATGATAAAGATACAAGAAAATATGATGGAGCTCCTGCTAGTCCAGATCCAAATAAATTAGAAATAGAAACAACTTCAAATTCTAATATAAGTTTAGGAGATGTTTCAACAGGAATGTACTTAATAAATGCAGAAAAAATAGAAAATAAAGGTGGACAAATAACATCTGATAGTGGTGCTACAAAAAATGTTGGTATCTATGCAGTAAATGGACAAGATACAAAAGTGCTAGCTAATAATAAAATTTTAAATATTCCACACGTATATTTAAAAAATAAAATTTAAAGGTGTGAAAATGTCTTTAACCAAGTCACAAATTTCAGGACTTTATGTTGCCCTATTTGGCAGATCTAGCGAAGGTGCAGGTAATGAAGCCTGGCTAAAATCGGCAAATGCTAAAAATTCAAGTTTATCTAACATTGCAAATTTGATGCTGGATACGACGGCGTCGAAGGAGTTTTTTGGCAAAAGCCTGGAGAGCAACGAAAATTTCATCAAGCATATTTATGCAACATTGTTAAACAAGGATGAAAATACCGACGTCGGCGGAAAAGCAGGCTGGGTAAATATGCTAAATAATACAAATGACAGAGGTCAAGTCGTAAGCGAGATCTTAAAAGCGGCGCTAAACCCGGTCCACGCGCAAAGCTCGGATGCCGCCACTAGAGACGCGCATAAAACGCTGATAAACAAAATCATCGCCTCAAACGTCGTAGCCGATAGCGTACAAGACATACCGGGCGGCGATATAAAAATCGCTTTAAATTCTTTGTTTAAAAATAAACGACGCTATAACGGCGACATCTTCCGCTCAGGATATAAAAAACGTCATCATAAAAAACAAATCAAATTTGACGCTAGATAACTCAAAACTAGACGAATCGCTAAGCAAAAACGATAAAATATCCGTAATATCGCAAGTAACCGGAAAAAGCGAAAGCGAGATAAAAAGTCAATTTCCAAACTACGATAAAGATTACATCCCTACTCCGGAGCCAAAACCAGATCCCAAACCGGAACCAAAACCCGACCCTGATCCCATCATCGAAAAAACCGACGTTAAGGCGTTTTTGGAAAAAGCTGCAAGTATTACCGACGAAAACACATCGTTTATCATAGAAGACGAAGCCGGAAATATACAAAACAATATAGATAAAATCGTCTCAAATTTAAAATACGTCCTATCTATCAAATTTAGCGGTAGCTTTACGCTAGACGCCAGCAAGGCTACTACGGCGCTACTAAACAAAATTTCCGAAGGTAAAATTTGGCTACATAACGTAACGAGCGATCATCTAAATTTGATAAAAAGCAGTTCGGTAGAGAAATTTTTTATAGACGATAGTAAAGATTTTATGTTAGATATCGCTACCTTTATAGCGCTAAAAGACAAAAAAGCAAATGGCGATAAATTTGTAATAAAAGATACTTCGGCAAATATCGTTAAGCATTTTGAGTATATAAAATCTCACGTAGACGCTATCAAAACCCTAGATAGTACGGATAATGCAAAGATAAATTTCATAAAAACACAATACGATGCTGTAAAAGACGTATTATCTAGGGACGACAAAGATAACGGAGTGTATGAGGTCAACGAGCAAACCGGCAAAGCAGCCATGAAACCGATCGACGTAAAAGACGGCAAGGCCTTTACCTGGGAATACTCAAATGACACGACGGGCGTAACGTATAGGATAGAATTTGGCAAAAGAGACGCTCAGCCAGAAAACTCCGATATAAAAGTAGATATGCCTGACGGCAAATTTTATAACGGCGAAAATATGATCAAGGACTACAAGATCTCAGCTTATAAAATTTATGAAAAAGGCGGCTACAAAGTAACCGAAGAATACACGCCTAGCGTCTCAAAAATAGGAGACGTCACTAGAGATAAATTTGACGAAAAAGGCGTACTGGAAGAAAAAATACTAGAAAGAAGCGACGGACAAAAGCTCACTCTAACCTACGAGGACGGCAAGCTAAGCTATGCTAGCAAAACAGATCCAAAATACGCAAATACCGATATAAACTTTGAGATCAGTAAAGATAGCGAAAATCTAGACTTCAAAGGCAAGTTGTATCTAAACGCAAGCTCGCCCGAACATCTAAGCCCTCTTGCGCCGAATTTCAACTACAAAGGTAAAGTCACGGTAACAGATAGCGCGCTAGATACGAAATGGACCGCCGATATCGGAAAAGACGAAGTGGTCTACCGAGCGTACGACGGACGATTCTCAGACGACGTAACGCTAGTGTCAAAGGCTGCATATACAGTCAATAGCAGCTACGGAGTCGATACTTTCGATATAGCCCAGACCCTACAAGAAAATGCAAATTTGAAAAAAATAAGCATCAACGCCGATACGAACAATCTATCAAACGGCTCAAAAATGGCCGTACTAGACAACGCTCAAGATAAAATCATGCTTCCATCAAACATCACCGAGCTAGCAAGAGCGCAAGAGGACGTAAATCTAGAAAATATCGAGGAAAAACTATCTACGCTCGGAGTCGGCAAGGCACAGTACTTCTTGCAAAACGTAGGAGAAGATAAATTTAACGCCTATATGGTGCTAAATACCGACGGCGTAGAGGGCTATCAAGATGGTAGCGATACGCTGATAGAGGTAAAAAACGTCGAATATAGAAGCAAATTTACGGAGTTAAAAGACGGTGCAACCTCGATCTATAATAAACTAAACTCCGATTTTACCGTTCCGACTCCGTCTAGTTTTAAAGATGCGGCAGCTAAAGATGTAGTAGATGGAAAATCTAAAATCTGGGAATACGAAGATACGGTAGCAAACAAGACGTACCAAATAGTTTTTGAGAGAGCTCAAGACGAAAATAGCGGGTTTAAATTTGCCCAAGGAGTATTTTTCGATAAAAACGAAAAAGTGCTAAATACGACCGGTTGGCAAACTAGAGCAAAGGTTTACGAGATAGACAAATCCACTCCAAACGCCGAGATCGTAAAAGCCCTAAGCAATAATGAAGGCGGCAGGGTTATCCAAACCGTCACAAAAACCTACGACGCATCAAACAAGCTAATAAAGCAGGTATTGCAAGACTCTACTTACAGTAAAAACGATAGAACCATAGACGTTACATACGAAAACGAGCAGATAAAATCAGCCCTATCTACTAGCTCACAATACGCTAACAAAACTATCAAATTTGACGTTAGCCCAGATAGTGACGCTTCGTTACTCACATCAAAATCACCTCTCGTTACGGATTTGTCTACGCCGTGGAATATCGCCCCGCTAGATAACGTAACCAAAGGCTTTGAAGGAACTGCGACTATAACAGACAAAGCGCTAGATAAAAAAGCCGTAGCCCATATCGGAGATACGCAAACGACGTTTAAAATCTATGAAAATATAAACTCTGATAAAACAACTCTCATCTCAAAAGCCCAGGGAAATAATGGATCGTTTTTGAGCAAAGAGGAATTTGATCTCAAAGAAACGCTCGCCCAAAATCCGGATCAAAAAGAAATATCGATAGAATCAGGCACGGGTATGATGAAAATATCCGAGAAAGAAAAAATCAAACTGCCTGACAATATCGCAAAAATTTCAAAGGCCGCAGACGGCACGGATTCGTCAAATTTGACGGAAAAGCTCGCAAATTTAAAAAACGGCGAAGGCGCTTATTTCCTAGAAAACGTAGGAGCGGATAAATTTAATGCATATCTAGCGCTAAATACGGACGGTGTGGAAGGCTATCAAGAAGGTAGCGACACTCTAGTCAAAATCTCCGGCGTAGCTTACGGCGCAGGATTTAGCGACGTAGACGGCGGATACACGACGTTAAGCTAAACTTAAAACTAAAAGGGGCTAAATTTGGCCCCTTTTTACATCTTGCTTTTTTTGCTAATTTACCATCAAATTTGAGTCATTGTCGCAAGCGCCAAATTTTGCCGTCGCCGTTAACTAATAAATTTAATGCCGTGAGCAGAAAAAGGTCGTCCGCTCCGCAAATTTAGCTAGCGAAGCGGCAGGAAGTAGAATAAATTAAAAATTAGACTTGTTTTCCTCAACCCATTTGTCGATACGTTTTGCGTAGTTTTCATCGCCTTTAACGTCAAGTGCTAGGCCGATAAATTTGCCGTTTAATAAAAACGATGAGTGGTTAAATTTATATCCGTCCACGTCGCTAGCGCCGAAAATTTGCGCATCTTTTAGATAAGGCAGAAAATCCACCGCGCCGCTAAAAAGCGTTTGCGGGTGGTTGGCTTGATTGCCGATGGCTACGATGGCGGCTTTTTTGCCTTTACTGCCGGCTTTTAAAAGCGGAAGTTTCTCCGTCCAGTCAGACTGTAACTCGCCGTCGCCGTAGCTAGGCGCCGCTACGATGATAACGTCAAATTTAGCAAAATCCTCCGCCCCTGCGCTCTTTACGTCTATTAGCTGCGCTCCTATTTTGCCCGCTAGATACTCGCACGCGCTCTTTGTGTACCCCTTTGTCGTCGTGTAAAAAATACCAACGCTCATTTCGTTCTCCTTAAAATCAAATAAATTAATACCTGAATTATAACGAAATGATACTTAATTTATCTTATTTCAAATCACGCTTTTATTTGTCGTTTACTATGCAAATTTTGGCGTATTTAAGTCCAAGCTCGTAGGCTTTTTCGTTCTCGGCGTAGACTTTTTTAGGTACTTTTGAGAGCATCACGCGTTTAACTAGCTCGGTATCCAGGCAACCGCTCATCTGCACGGCGACTGCGAGCGCGACGACGCTTTGAGTTATTACGTTGCCGACCTCGTCTTTGGCGATGGAGATGATCGGTATTTCGTAGATTTTCCACCGTTTTTTATCCTCGTCGCTAGCGCGAACCAAATTTGGCTCCACGACGATGATGCCGCCATTTTTTACGCCGTCTTTAAACTGCTCAAAGCTAACCTGCGCGGTAGCGAGCATAAACTCGATCTCGCCCTCGTTTGCGTACGGATAAAATATCTCTCGCTCGCTTAAGATGATATCGACCTTTGTCGGTCCGCCGCGCACCTGTGAGGTATAGGTCGAGGCTTTGACGCCGTATCCGCCCTCCTCGATTTTAGCCGCGGCTAAGATCTCGCCCGCTAAAATCACGCCCTGACCGCCCACTCCGACGAATCTCAACTGCCTTTTCATTTTAGCGCTCCAAAGTCTATTTTCTCCCCGTCTCTGGCGGCCTTTATCACCATGTCGTAGGCCTTCGCATACTCCATGCGCGACTCGTCTTTGTGCAGCACTCCGAGTGGAAATTTACCCTCGCGCTCATCCTCGCTCATTGCATCAAATTTAGCCTTGCTCACCGTGCGATCGTCGATCCACTCGAGCATCTGCGTAGCTTGGCCCATTTTGTTTTTGCGACCCAGATTTATGTGGCAGTTTGAAAATACGTCAAAAAAGCTGTATCCGTCGTGCTCGAATCCCTCGGCAAATATCTTTTCCAGCTTTGCGGGCTCTATCACGCTACTGCGAGCTACAAATGTCGCTCCTGCGGCGGTTGCGAGCTTGCACGCGTCGAAATTTGGATCGACGTTGCCGTACTGCGCCGTCACCGTCCAAAAGCCAGTCGGCGTGGTCGGACTGGTTTGGGAGTTTGTTAAGCCGTAGATAAAGTTATTTATCAAAACGTGGTTTAAATTTATATTTCTGCGGCATCCGTGGATCGTGTGATTGCCTCCTATTGCTAGCCCGTCGCCGTCGCCGGTTACCACGATGACGTGTTTATCGGGGTTTGCTAGCTTGATACCCGTGGCATAGGCGATCGCGCGACCGTGCGTCGTGTGGACGGTGTTGCAGTTGATATATGAGCTAAAGCGCCCCGAGCAGCCGATGCCAGATACCACGCACACGTCGTTCATGTCCCAGCCGAGCTTGTCGATTGCGCGGATTAGCGCCTTTAGTATCACGCCGTCGCCGCAGCCCCAGCACCACAGAGTCGGCATTTTGTCCGTGCGTAGGTAGTCGTCGTAGTTAAATGCCATCAAATTCTCCTATTTTCTGCGCGATTTCTTGCGGGCTGATCGGGCGGCCGTTGGCTTTTAGTAGCGTCTTAAAGTCGTCTCTTAGCGTAGCTTTGATTATCTCTCCCGTATACTGGCCCAAATTTAGCTCGCAGATCAAAATTTTGTTAAATTTAGCCGAGATCTCGCATAGTTTCGCACTTGGCGTCGGAAATAGCGTGATAGGCTTAAAAAGCCCTACTTTCACGCCTTTTTCGCGTAAATTTAGCACCGCTTCTTTTGCCGAGCGGGCTACGGAGCCAAAAGCGATAATGCAAATATCCGCGTCATCCAGCATAAACTCCTCCCAGAGCTCAAACTCGTTCGCGTGTGCGTTAATTTTGTTAAAAAGGCGCTTGATGTTGTAGTCCACGACAGCGCCGTCCTCGGTCGGAAATCCCGTCTCGCCGTGATGTAGGCCCGTAACGTGATAGCGGTAACCGCCGAAAAATTTATTTAGCACGGCAGGCTCGTCCGCCGCGGCCCTGTACGGGCGGTAGTCTGCAGGATCGCCGCCAAACTGCTTGCGCGAGTAAATTTCCAGCTCGCTAACCTGCGGCAGCACGGCCTTTGCGTGCATGTGTCCGATCGTCTCATCCAGTAGCAAAAACACGGGCGTCATGAATCTTTCGGCGAGATTAAACGCGCGAACGGTCTGCGTATAGCACTCCTCTAGGCTTGAGGGCGCGATAACGATGCTGTTTACGTCGCCGTGGGTCGGGTTTTTCGCCTGCAGGAGATCGCCCTGCGCCACGCGGGTAGGTAGCCCCGTACTAGGGCCGCCGCGCATGACGTTTACGATCACCAGCGGCACCTCCGCGATAAAGCCAAGCCCGATCTGCTCGGCCTTTAGCGAGATGCCGGGGCCCGAGCTTGCAGTCATCGCCTTTGCACCGCTCATCGAGGCTCCAAGGGCTACCGAGATGCCCGCGATCTCGTCCTCCATCTGGATAAATTTGCCGCCGTGCTTTGGCAGCAGCACGCTTAGTTCGTGTGCGATCTCGCTACTTGGCGTTATCGGATAACCGCCGAAAAAGTTACACCCGCACTCAACCGCCGCAAGCGCGACTAACTCGTTGCCGCTAGCAATGATCTCTCTTTTGCCGCCGTTACTATTTAAAAATTCGCTCATTGCCCAGCCTCTAATTTTTCAAATTTATTCTCTCTTACGGCGGTCGCGCGCTCTTTACTTTCGGCGGTTAGTTTGGCGAATTTAAATCCCTTCTCCGCCACGTAAATAGCAAAATCGGGACAGTGCAGCTCGCACTCTTTGCACCCGATACAGGCCCCCGGATGCACCACTTCGATCGTTTTACCTAGCACAGCGCGCGGCTCGACGGCCATCGCCAGTACACCCGCAGGACAGCAGCTCACGCAGATATCGCACGCCTTACAGCGCGAGATATCGACCCAAACGGGAACGTCAGTTTTTATCAGCATATTTTTCCTTATCAAAATTTAACTCATAACGATAATTTTATAGCATTTAAGTTAAATTTGGTATTTAAATCGGATAGTAAAATAAAATTTGGAGATTTTTTGTATGAAAACGAGCAAATTTGAAACGCTCGTGCGGATGTTTTTGTGCTTATTGACTCAAATTTAACGACCATTGCGGCAAAATTTGGCATAGAGTAATTTTAGAAGTCAAATTTATCGCCGCTGATCCGTAAATTTGATGACGAATTTATACGGATACGGCGGTAAATTTGAAGCGATAAGCAAAAATCGGTTAAACTTAGTTTCTCCTTACGCTGGCTTTGCCAAATCCCGCAAATCTATTTGACGCAAGACACGACGTATTGTTATTTTTGCAAGATACGACATAGGAGTTTAGCTCTTTGTTGCCTTTTTTACGCGTGTTTTTATTTTTTAGATTCATAAAATCCACCGCATTTTTGCCTCTCGAGTTATGCGTAAAGCCAACCGTGCCATCTTTTTCTACGCTACTTACTATGCCTACATGAGTGACGATTTTTGCTTTTTTGTTATTTTTCGTGCTTCTAGTCGTGTTGTTGAAAAATACTAAATCTCCAACCTTCGGATCGTCAAAGGCGATCAGATTTTTACTCTCGTAAAGCTTAAACATAGCCTCGCTTTTTAGACCGTGCTTGGTGTAAAATTTATCAAGCTCTTTTTCGTCAAAAAAGTCTCGATTTAATTTTTTATTCACAAGCGTTACGAAGCCGGAACAATCGCCGCCGTCTTTTTTGCCTATATATTTTTGCATAAGGTCAAGCAATGCCTTTTCTTTTACGTCAAACCCGCCGATTTTACTTTGCGTCGCTTCGACTACCGAGTTTTGGACTTTGCTCTTTTCTAGCGAAGTCTCGGCTTGGATTTGACTTTGCATCGTTAGCGCCGCGACCGGGACGTTGCTTTTCGGAGCGCTTGACGAAACGTTAGCGCACCCCGACATAAAAGCCGCTAAAAACAGGGCGTAAATTTTAATTTTATAATTTACAAGCATCGGCTACGCGATTACCCCGCTTTCTTTTAAAAATTTGATATTTGTAGCCGTTTGCGATTCGCCTTTTTCAAGAGCTGCTTTTTCCTCCGCGCTTGGTTGCTTGATCTCGCGCACTCCGCCCTTGCCTAGCTTCACGAGCCTACCGCCCGCGCACTCGCCATCTATCACGCAGCAGCTTAGCCACTGATCGCTACCGGTTTTTATCGCCTCGCACATCTTGGCCGCAGCCGCGCCCGGGGCGTAATACGCCGACGTGCCAAGTAGCTTAACTATCTTTGCGCCACCAGTTTTAGCTTCCTGCGCTACTGCGTCAAATTCGCCGCCCAGATCCACGCTCACGTTGCTTTGCAGCGCCACCATATCGTCGTTATGAGAGCCTATAATGTGCGCGCTAAAGGCGCTGTTTTTTAGTCCCGTTTTTTGTGATATCTCGTATTTTAGGCGCGCTGAGTCTAGTTCGCCCGCCATGCCTAGTACCCTACTTTTATCAAAACCGCTAGTTTTATAGACTAGATACGTGAGCGCATCGAGCGGATTTGTTACGTTTATGATGACGCAGTTTGGGGCAAATTTGGCGATTTTTTCCACCGTGCCTTTTACGATGCCGGCGTTTTTTAGCAGCAGATCTTCTCTGGTCTGCCCCTCTTTTCTAGGGCTTCCGGCGGTCACGACCACGATGTCGCTATCCTTAATAAGCTCAAAATCATCGCCGCCGGCAACCTTAGCGTCCAGGCCGAAAACCGCCGCGCTCTGAGATAGGTCGATCGCCTTTGCGCGTGCAACGTCGCCGAAAATATCAACTAGCGCGATCTCGTCTGCGATGCCTCTTAGCAAAATAGCGCTAGCCGCGCTTGCGCCTACGTTTCCGGCTCCGATAACTGAAATTTTCATTTTTTTCCTTTTTTATAAAATTTGGTTTTGTAAAATTTGATTAAACGTCGCACTCGGCCTCATCGCCGCGCTAGCCTTTTTGCCGTCTGGCTTATAGTATCCGCCGATATCGACCTTTCGTCCTTGCGCCGCGTTTATTTGGGCCACGATCGCGCTCTCGTTTTGCGCGAGATTTTGGGCGACGAGTTTAAATTTATCGCCCAGCTGCGTACCGCTAGCGACTAGCTCGCTCGCCCAATAAAGCGCAATATAAAAATGACTCGTGCGTGTATCTAGCTGTCCGACTTCAAACCGCGGGACTTTGTTTTCTTTTAGATAGCGCTCTACGGCCGCATTTAGTGCGTCAGCTAGAATTTGCGCCTCAGGGCTTTGTTTAAAGCCCGCCAGCTGCTCAAGACTAGCGCCTAGAGCCAAAAACTCGCCCAGGCTATCCCAGCTTAGGTGATTTTGCTCTAGTAGCTGTTCGGCGAGCCTCGGCGCACTGCCTCCAGCCCCCGTCTCAAAGATACTTCCGCCCTCTAGTAGCGGCACGACCGAGAGCATCTTGGCGCTGGTTTCAAGCTCCAAGATCGGAAAAAGATCGGTCAGATAGTCGCGCAAGACGTTGCCCGTGACGCTGATGCAGTCCTCGCCGCGTCTGATGATCTCAAGCGACTTTTTACAAGCTACCGCGGGAGAGAGGATCTCTATATCAAGCCCGCTAGTATCGGCACTTGCTAGCTGCGCTCTTACTTTTTTTAGGATTTCTCGGTCGTGAGCTCTGTTTTCATCCAGCCAAAATATCGCCTTTTGCCCCGTGATTTTCGCGCGTTTTAGCGCCAGCTCAACCCAGTTTTGCACGGCGACGTCTTTAACCTGCGTCATCCTAAATATATCGCCCTTTTCTAGCTCAAATTTAAATAAAATTTCGTCTTTTGCATTTACCACGCGCGCCTCACCCGCTTCGCTCATCACGAAGGTCTTATCGTGGCTGCCGTACTCCTCGGCCTTTTTTGCCATCAGCCCGACGTTTGAGACGCTGCCGATTTTAGCGGGATCTAGCGCGCCGTTTTCCTTGATATCTTCGATCGCGGCCTCATAAACGACTGCATAGGTTTTATCTGGTATCACGGCTTTCGTTTCGCGCAGGGCGCCCTCTTTGTCCCACATTTTGCCGCCGTTTTTTATCATCGCAGGCATCGAGGCGTCGATGATAACGTCGCTAGGCACGTGTAAATTTGTAACGCCTGCAGCCGAGTTTACCATCGCTAAATTTGGCCTTGCGGCATAAATTTCGTCAAATTTGGCTTTGATCTTTTCCTGCGTAGCTTGAGGTAAATTTAAAATCCGCGCAAAAAGGTCTTTTAATCCGTTGTTTTCGCTGAAGTTTACACTTTTTAGCTCGTCCGAAAACTCCTCAAAAACTTCCGCGAAAAAAATCTTTACGAAATGCCCGAAAATCACGGGATCGCTCACCTTCATCATCGAGGCTTTTAGATGCACGCTAAATAGCAATTTTTTTGCCTTCGCGTCCGCAATTTGCTCTTTTATAAAAGCGTCTAGCTTACTTGCGCTCATAAAGCTAGCGTCGATTATATCGCCCTTTTCTACCGCTAAATTTTCTTTTAGCACGCGTTTTTCGCCACTTTTTGAGATAAACTCGACGCGTAAATTTTCATCCGCCTCAAAGCCAACCGAACGCTCAGAGGAGTAAAAATCTCCGCCCTTCATGTAGGCGACTTCGGTTTTGCTATCTTTTTCAAAAGGGGTGATTTTATATGGATTTTCGCGGGCATAGCGTTTTACCGCACCGACACATCTGCGGTCTGAGTTGCCCTCGCGTAGCACCGGATTTACCGCGCTTCCTAGCACTTTGGCGTATCTAGCGGCCGCGTCTTTTTCCTCCGGCGTTTTTGGCTCGGACGGGTACGGTGGCAGATCGTAACCTTTGGCGCGAAGCTCGGCGATAGCGGCGTTTAGTTGGGGTAAGCTAGCCGAGATATTTGGCAGCTTAATTATATTCGCGCGCTTTTCTTGCGTCAAATTTCGTAGCATCTCCAGATCGTCGCTCACGCGCAGATCAGGCGGCAGCTTGTCGTTAAAAGCGGCGATGATCCGCGCGGCTAGCCTTATGTCGGCCTGGGCTATCTCTATGCCGCCCGCGCGCAAAAACGCCTGCAGGATCGGAAACAGCGAGTAGCTAGCAAGCAGCGGGGATTCGTCGGTTCTAGTGTAGACGATGTCGCTCATCTTTTCTCCTAATTAAATTTCGCAAAATCTTATCCAAATTTATATTAAAACGCCTTTTGATAGGCTATTTTTGGGAATTTATCGCGCCCACATGCTCCTCGTACGTAGCGCTAAATTTATGCTTGCCCGTCTTTTTATCCCGCACGAAGTACAAAAACTCGCTCTGCGCGGGCCTTATCGCCGCCCTTATCGCCGCTAGACCCACGGTACAAACTGGGCTTGGCGGCAGCCCTTCGTTTAAATAGGTGTTAAATTTGCTTTTATCGCTTCGTATGCGCTCGGCCGTGACTGTCTCGTGCGAGTAGAGTCCGTAGTTTAGCGTGCCGTCCATTTGCAGCTTCATGCCCTTTTTTAGGCGGTTTTGGATGACGGAGGCCACAAGCGGCATCTCATCCTCGCTTGCCGCCTCTTTTTGCACGACCGAGGCTATTACGAGATACTCGCTCCAGCGCTTTTCGTCGTAGTTTCCAAGTAGCTCGGTAGCCGTTTTTTCGTGGGATTTTTTAGATAAATTTACGAGGTGTGCCGCTAGCTGCTCTTCGTTTACGCCAAGCGGTACTTTATAGGTTTCTGGTACCAAAAAGCCGTCCTCTAGCGGGGCAAATTTGGCGTAAAATTCATTTAGCTTCGCCTCGCTCAAATTTAGCTTTTTTGCGACCTCTTGCAAAAACACGGCCGTCGTTTCGCCAGGAATCAGCGTTATTTGAGTTAGGGCCGCCTTTGCGGTCGTGAGCTTATATAAAAAATCAAGCTTGCTAAGCTTTGCCGCGCCCAGGTCTATCCAGCCTGCTTGCACGTGCCCCATAGCGCGCAAGATCACGGCGTCAAATTTATTTGCGTCCGTATTTTTTTCGCCTAGATATGATATAATCCCAAACGTACTGCCCTGAGGCACGAAAATGACCTCGCTCACGCTCACCGGGCGGCTAAGATAAACAAGAAAGCTCAGAAAAAATATGAAAATCATCTCGCTGATAATGAAGAAAATTTGGCGCATTTTGATCCCCGCGGTTTTGATATTCGTCATTTTTATAGCCGTCCTAAAACACGGCGTCGAGATAGAAAATATCGACGCGGGCGACTTTAAAATAGAGCAATTATATATAAAACTCGATAAAAAAATAATTTTACGCGCGAAAAATATAGAGATGCCTAAACAAAGCGCCAAGGATAGCTCCGAGGAAGCGCTACTAGACCTCTCCAAAAATATCGTCTGGATCGATAGGCTGTTTGACGAAATTTTACTCGAACGCGTCAAATTTTTAAACAGCGAGTCCACGCTATTTTACAGAGACGACGTTTTTTACTTAGATAGCCCGTTTTTGGCGGTTAGTTCAAATTTTAAAGACACCGAGGACGGCATAACCGCAAACGTTTATCTGCTCGAGTTTAAGGACTTTAACATCACTTTAAGCGGCGTTAGCAATGCCGATTTGAGGCGTCAAATTTACGATTTTAACGGCACTTTTTCTAGCCACGAGCTAAACGGAAACGCTGCTATAAATCTCAAAAAAAGCGAGCTATCATACGAGCTAAGCGACATAAACGCGACTAGCCTAAGAGGCTTTATGGACGAGCTGGGCGCAAAAACTGGGCTAGATAAAGAGATAAAAAGCTGGATCTACGGCTACATCACAGCGGATAACTACTTCGTAAAATCGTTTCGGGGTAGATTTGACCTAAACAAGCAAGAACCCTATCTAAACGAGCTTAGCGCGCAGGGATTTTCTAAAAACGTAAAGGTTAAATTTCACGAAAAGTTGCCCCCTGCGACCGCCGAGGGAGTCGACGTCGAGCTAAAAAAAGGTTCGCTATTTTTCACGCTAAAAAACCCAAAATGGCAGGGCAAAAATCTAAACGGAAGCAATCTTGAAATCTATAAAATTTTCGAGGAAAAAGGCGCGGGACTCACGCTAAATCTGCAAACCTCGGCTCTCTACGACAAAAGCGTAAACTCCATACTAAAGGCCTACGATATCGAAGTTCCCGTCGAGCAGCTAAGCGGCAAAACCGACGGCAAACTCGCGCTTGATATCAAATTTGACCCGCTAGAGGTGACGCCTAAAGGAAAATTTAAGATCACCGGCGGACAAACCCTGATCGCGGGAGCTAAATTTAACGTAGATACCGCAGACGTCGAGCTTTTAAACGACAAGCTAAAGGTAAATGCAAAAAACACGGGGATGGATTTTTTTAGCGCGGATGCGGCAGTAAATCTCGATCTAGGCAAGCTCGCAGGCGACATAAACGGCACACTAAAAGGGCTAAATTTGGCATTTGGCAAGAGCGAAATTTTAAAACTAGGCGCGACGCCGTTTGCGGCTAGGCTTGATTTTAGCGGCAAGGATACGAAGCTAGATATCGCGTCTCCGGCCGCCGTAGGTTTAAGATTCGGTGCGCAAAACGAGATAAATTTACCCGACGCGCACGGTCTGCTGCCCTACTCGCCGCTGCTAAAAAGCCTGCAAATCTCTGAAGGCGGCGTAAATATAAAAACCAAGGATTTTAAAAATCTTAGCATCGAGGCTAACGGCGTCAAATTTGAAACGCCACTGCTTAAAAAAGACGGCTCGCCGTATGACGCCGATAGCTTTACCATCGACGTAAATGCAAATGGCGCAACGGGCAAAAGCAAAAGCGGCGGTCTAAATTTCAAAATCGCGGGCGGCAAGACGGAGCTTTTTATAAAGGAGCTTGATCTGGCGCTTAGCGGAGATGAAAATTTGACCGACAAAGACGGCGACATCGAGTTTGAGGCCAAGGGCTCAAAGCTGATTTTAAATGATTTCAACGCGACTCTAGACCTGCTAGCCTACAGCGGCCAGAGTGCGGGCGGGACGGTGAGATTTGACGCCAAGCCCGCTCGCGGCAACTTTTCGCTCATAAAATCGGACAAAAAATTTAAAATGTGGGCAAACGACATCAGAGGCGAGTTTATCAACTCGATTTTTAACATCAAAAGTTTTGAGGGCGGCAGCTTTAAAATGCGCGTTTTAGGTGCTAGCACAGATGATTTCAAAGGCGAAGTGAGGCTAATCGGCGCCACGCTAAAAGACTATACATTTTACAATCAGCTTCTGACGTTTTTAAACTCCGTGCCATCCCTGCTCGTGTTTAAGACGCCGGATTTTGGCGCAGACGGGTATCCGGTGAAATTTGGCAAAATTTTGTTTGAGAAAAAAGGCGATGTATTAAAGTTTCTAGCTATCGAGCTAGAGAGCTCGAGCGCCGATATCGGCGGACACGGCACAATAAATCTCGCAACCAAAGAGATCGACGTGGATCTGGAACTAAAGCTACTAAAGGACGCCAGCTCCATCATCGACAAAATCCCGCTCATAAATCAGATCGTGCTGGGCAAAGACCGCACCCTCTCGACCGTCATCAAGGTGCGCGGAACGCTGCAAAAGCCGCAGTACTCGACGCAAATCCTGCAAGACGCGCTACTCTCGCCGTTTAAGATAATCAGAAACGTACTTGAAGCGCCGTTTTTGATATTTGAGTAAATTTGACGAGCTTCCGGGCGGCTGCGCCGCTAGTTTTGCGGGTTAAATAAAGCCAAATTTGATACCCCGCGCAGCTCGCCTATGCAAGGCGTTCGCGGGCTCCTAGCAAATTTAATCAAATTTGCGCTCTTTGCTATTTTTGAACGGCAAGCATGAGTGCCATACCTAAATACGGCAAAAACCGAATCGAAAACAAAGCCCAAAATCACAGCGTCAATAACCGCATAGCAAAATTTCGCCCTTAAAATAGGTTAGACTCGCTGCGGATTTTCATAAATTTGTAATCTTATAGGCCGTGAAAACCGAGAGCAAAACGCCAAACGTCGCTGCGATATTTGGTGCCGCAAAGCCAAAAATCGCGTCCGCGTCAAATTTGATAAAAAATGGCGCCAAGGCTAGTAGCAAGATAACCAGGCATAGATCTAGTACGCAGACGTACCAAACGCGCTCAGGGTAAAAATGCCCCCTAAAAATTAGCGCGCCGACCGTAGATTTTGCACATTTATTGTAAATTCACGGCGGATTTTGGCGTTTGGCGCCGTCTTGCCGGGACTATGATTTTTATAAATTTGCTTACGTTTTAATTTTTTTCGCTAGCGGCTCGGGTGTTTTGCGGCGTCAAATTTAGCTTTTGATCTCATCGTCAAAAAGCTCGCGAACGTCCCACCCAAAAGCTTTCGGGCATAAAAATCGGCGAGTCTAAAATCTCAAGTAGGGCGCCTTCAAAATATAAAAACCGCGCGACTCTTTGGAGTCCGTCAACGGTTTTTAGACTCATGTCCGCTAGCTGCAGCACCTTTAAAAGCTACATTTTATCAGCCGTCCACTCGGCAAACGCCAAAAACCGTGAATCGTCCGAAAACGTAAAACACGCTGTAGCCTGCTCGCTAAGTAAAATTTGCTCAATCTCGCCGCTTTGGCTAAATTTTACGTTTTCGCTCTCGCTCTCGCTTTCTTAGCGCTTCAAATTTAAACCCTGCGCCTCCGCTCTTGCGTCGCCGCTAAATCCGCTTTGCAAATTTACGCCGCCTCGCAAAAGCTCCGCACTCGCGTAAAGCCGTAGCTTGCCCAAACTCGGCGCGCCCATGGCTAGGTCGAGACCATCAAATTCTGCGCTAAATTTACAGTCCACGCTACACTCTTTCGCGCTGTAACTCCAAGCAGAACCCATTTATTTCCTTTCAAATTTATTTAGTTAAATTTATCCGCGCGTTTGCCTACGACGCACAAATCTCGTGGTCTCACGGCTCAAAATCAAAGCAGTAAAAATCATCCGTCTCGCTCCAAAGCTCCTCTAGCGAGCATCCGTCTATCTGCGGTGCGGCGTAGAGTTCTTGCAATGTGGAAAAATACCGCTCGCCGCTCGCGTTTGCGCCAAGCTCGTCCGAGCACCTTTGAAACGAGCAGCGATCCGCATAGGCGATGATCATGTATTCCTCGCCGCGCAGGCGAAAGCTAAGCTCGGGCTCACCGCCCTGGGCTACGCATTTTAGCAGCATTTGCTCTATGGTTTCAAATAAGTATTTAGGCATTTGGCTTATTTTTAAATCTATTTTGCAGCGTTTTAAATAGTGGAAAATGCGTAAAATTTGCCGCATTTTTGGAAACAAATTTTAAAAATCGGCTCAAATTTAAACATCAAATTTGAGCTAAAATTTGCGGCAAAATCACCGCATCTCAAGGCGCATGAGGTGCATATCCTCGCCGCCCGTGACCTCTAGCTCCTGCGAGCCGCAGGCCGGACACGTGAAGTCGTTTTCGCTAAGCTCGCCGCTAAAGCCGCAGCTTTTGCACTCCACGGCGACGTTTTGCACTATGATCTCAAGCTCGGCATTTTCGCAGATCGTACCCGTTTTATAAACCTCAAACGCGCTTTGCAGATAGTGAGGCTCGACGCCGCTTAGCCTCCCTATACGCACCTCAAGGCGCACGACCTCTTTCGCGCCGTTTGCGGCGGCATTTTTCTCGCAGAGCGCGACTAGGCTTTGGACTATGCTTAGTTCGTGCATCGGATTTCCTTGATTGCGGACGGAGCGGATTTTATTTGCACGGACGCGCCTAGGGCGTAAATTTGATAAATTTTGCGAGCCCGCTCTCGTGCCGTCCAAGCCTCAAAAGTCAATGCGATTAAATTTGACCTATCCATCGCCATGCCTAGCATATTCGAGGCAATAGCTCGCCCTTTGGCGCTTCTAAAAAGCGTTTCGAGCCGTATACGTTTTGCAGGATGACGCGGCCGTTTGCGACGCCTAAAATCTCGCCGATCGAGGCTGCGTTAGCGTCAAATTTGCGTAAAATCTCAAGCGCGCGCGCCTCATCTTTTTCATCTACGGCTAGCACGAACGTACCCTCGTTGGCTAGCTCATAAGGCTCAAAGCCAAACAGCTCGCAAACGCCTGTCACTTCGTCGCCGACCTTGATATCCTCCTCGCGAACGAGGATGTCTAGGCCGCTAAATTTCGCCCATTCGTTTAGCACCGCCGAGAGACCGCCGCGCGTCGCGTCGCGCATACAAAGAGGCTTCACGCCGCCAGTAATCAGCGCCTTTACCGCGCCCACTAGCGCCTTGCAGTCGCTTTTTAGATCGCTTTGTAGATCGAGCTCCTCGCGGCTAGCCAGCACCACCGCGCCGTGCCTGCCCACGTCGCCCGAGATCAGGATCTTTGCGCCCGCCCGCAGGCTTTTTAGCTCCACGCCCTCACAGACGATCTCGCCGATACCGCTCGTATTGATAAAAATTTTATCGCATTTACCGCGCGGCACGACCTTCGTATCACCGCAGACGATCCGCACGCCGTTTTCGCGAGCGACCGCGGCTAACGAGCCTAGCACGCGCTCTAGCTCGGCTATTTCCAGCCCCTCCTCAACGATGAGCGCACAGCTTAGGTACTTTGCCTCAGCACCCACCATAGCTAGGTCGTTTATCGTGCCGCATGCGGCGATCTTGCCGATATCCCCGCCGTTAAAAAATATCGGCGTAACAACGAAACTATCGGTGCTAAAGGCTAGCTTGCCGTTAAATTTAGGCGTCAAATTTGCCGAGTCGCCAGCATTTTTGTCCGCGTGAAAATCGCTGAAATTTAGTATCGCGCTGTCGTTGCTCTCGCGCAAAATTTCATTATCGAATATCCTAAAAATCGTCTCGTTTATGAGCGAGTTCATCTCCTCGCCGCCGCCGCCGTGGCTTAGCATTATCTTGCTCAAATTTGCCTCCTCTTAGCCCGCGCTTTTTACGTCGCCGTATTTGTAATATGCCGCGCACGCGCCCTCGCTAGAGACCATGCACGAACCCACGGGAGTTTTTGGTGTACAGGCTTTGGCGAAAATTTTGCAGTCAAACGGCTTTGCGCGCCCGCGTAAAATTTCAGGACAGATACAGGCCTTGCTCTCGCCTTTGCTTTGGACGCTGCAGTCAAATTTGACCCTCGCGTCAAGCTTCGCGTACTCGGAGCGCAGCTTCATACCGCTTTGAGCGATCACGCCAAGACCGCGCCAAGAGAAGTCGCACGGCTCGAAAAATTTAGCTACAAGTTCCTGCGCTTTTACATTGCCCTCGCGCGTAACGACTCTTGCGTATTCGTTATAGACCTCGTGCGTGCCCGCGTTTTGCTGGCGGACGAGATTTAGGATACCGTCCATCAGATCAAGCGGCTCAAATCCGCTAACCGCGATAGGTTTTTTATACTCGGCCGCGATGCTCTCGTAGATGCCATATCCCGTGATCACGCTCACGTGGCTAGGTCCCAAAAATGCGTCGATCTTGACGTTTTCGTCATTTAGGATCGCTCGTACGGGTGCGGGGACGGTAACGTGATTTATGTGGAAAAATAGATTTTTCAGCCCGAGCTCCAGCGCCTTTTGGACTAAATTTGCGCTCATAGGCGTCGTCGTCTCAAACCCGATCGCGAAAAATATCACGCTCTTTTCGGGATTTTCGCGCGCGATTTTGATACAGTCTAGCGGGCTATATAGCGCTCTGATGTCGCAACCCTCGCCGCGCAGCTTTTGCAGGCTGGTGTTTGAGCCGGGGACTCTCATCATGTCGGCTAGAGTGCACAGGATTGTGCCTGGCATCTGGGCTAGCTTTATCGCCTCGTCGATGCGGCTTCTTGGCATCACGCAGACGGGACAGCCCGGGCCGTGGACGAAATTTATATGTTCGCCCACTAGCTGCGGCAGGCCAAATTTCATGATCGAGTGCGTGTGTCCGCCGCAAATTTCCATGATATTTAGCGGTTTTACGCTCTCTTTTTTTATGAGTTTTGAAAGCGCTAAAATAAGCTCTTTGTCGCGAAAATCATTGATTAGATTCACGCTTTTTCCTTTGCGTTTGGCTCGTTTGCCGCCGCTTGCATGGCGCTTAGTCCCGCGTCGCCTTCGTCCGCGCCGATCTGGCCGCTCTCCATATCTTTGGCGATTTGGCGGTAGATTTCGATGCTCTCTAGCGCAAATTTCGTATCGATTTTTTCCATCGCGTAACCGACGTGGATGAGTACGTATTCGCCCACGGCTACGGGCTCGGCGATGAGATCGAGGCTCACGCGGCGACTCACGCCTAGCGTCTCGACGGTAGCGACGTTATCTTCGTCGATTGAGACCACTTTTGAAGGGATTGAGAGGCACATTATCTAAGTTCTTTTTTAAATTTTAAGAAATTTAGCCACTTCTCCATGCCCTCGCCCGTTTTTGCGTCAAGCTCAATGACGCCCACCTTCGGATTTAGTTTGCGAGCCTCTTTGACGACTTTTTTTACGTCAAATTCAAAATGCGGCAACAGCGAAGTTTTGGTTATCACGATGAGATCGGCAGCGCGAAACATCACGGGGTATTTGGCTACCTTATCGTCGCCTTCAGGCACCGAGAGCAGCACGACGTTAAAGTGCGAGCCCACGTCGTAGCTAGCGGGGCATACGAGGTTGCCGACATTTTCAACGAAAACTATATCAAGGCCCTCTAGCGGCAGATGATGAAGCCCCTCATGCACCATAAAGGCATCGAGGTGACATGCCTGTCCGGTCGTGATCTGATGGGCTTTGCCGCCAGCTTTTATTATGCGGTCGGCGTCTTGGTTGGTCTCTAGATCGCCCTCAACGACGCCGATTTTAAATTTACCGCTTTTTATCGTGGCTTCTAGTAGCGTAGTTTTTCCGCTGCCGGGGCTACTCATGAGATTTACGCATAAAATCCCGTGCTCATCCAAATGAGCGCGGTTGTGCGCGGCCTCTTCGTCGTTTTGGGATAAAATTTTAGTTATCACTTCGACCGTTTTACTGTCATTTAGCGCAGGGTGCGCGTGGCCGTGGCTATGCTCGTGAGCCGCGCCGTGTCCGTGCTCGGCACCGTGATCGTGAGCGTGCGAGTGAGTCGTGCCGTCGGCGTGAGTATGGGCGTGATCGTGCCCACCGAGCGAGCATCCGCAATCTTTACACATTTTGTTTCTCCTTAGCGATTTTTTGGGGTTATTATACTCTTAGATGTTAAAATCTCGCTTTAGTTTCATACCTTGAGGATATTATTTCGTTGCGTTTTATTTATATTTTGAGATTTTTGCGGCGGCGGCGAGGCGGGTCAAATTTGACTCAAATTTAAGCCGCGTTAAATTTGAAGCACTAGGCTAAATTTGACTTCAGATTAGTCTAGTCAAATTTAGCCCTCTTTGCCGATAAATTTAATATCCGCGAGACTCGCCCGCGTTTGGTTTTTCTAGCATGATATCTTTGATGCGAGCTTTGCCATTATCCATCACGCTGATGACGGCCGTGGCGTTAAACTCCATCATATCTCGCTCCATCCGCTTTGCGCTTTTGGGCGGCATAAAAAAGGCTTCGATGCCGAAATTTGCGGTATTATAATCAACCCTGCCAGCTAAAAACGTCCCGCCATCAGGCTGCTCAAAGCTATATTTGTCAAATTTATACTTGCCGTCTTTATCTTGCTTTAAGATAGCGTAAATTTTAGCGCCGTGCAGCTGCTGCCTTTTGCTCAAATTTGAGTCTCTTTTGTCCAGCTCGTAAATGCTTGCAAAGCCGTAGCTAAGGCGCACGTAGTCGCCGCGAAACATATCGCGCGGATCGTAAAGCGTAGTTTGCAGCAAGATCTCTTTGCCAAAATATATCGGCGCGTACGCATACGCAAGCATCGCTATCACGGCTAAAATTTGAAATACAGCGGCGGCAAAAATCAGCTTTAGTTTCATCTCGCGCTCCTTTTTTTAGAGATCCTAGACACGCCGAGCACCACCAGCGCAAACACCAAAAATAGCGCGCTAGCACTAACGTAATCGCCGACTAGATCAACATATCGCACGAACGCCACCCAAAAGATGAGCGCGATGCCAAATTTCATATTATTTTGCTTGATAAGAGCGACCGCGACGCAAACGCCGATGAGCGAAAACACGCCCTCCTCGTAGCCCGCAAACGCGTCTAAGATAAAAGGTAGCGCCACTAAAAGCGCTCCGACTGTTGCGGCGGCGTATTTTTTAAAGTAAAACGCAAGTCCTAAAGAGGCCGCGCAAAAAGCCACAAACAGCGCTCCAAACACGCTTTTTAAAAATGTAACGCCGTTTAAAACATTCTCGTAGCTCTGGGCGCCATAAGGCCACGGACGCGAAAAATGCAAGTCCTCGTAAAGCGAAATATCAAAGCACAAGATGCCGGCGCCGCAGACGATGCCGACGGTTTTGAGATAAAACGCGAGTTCAAATTTGCCCGCCCTCTCAAGCAAAAACGAAGCGCAAACGGCTAGCAAGCAGTAGCTAAGCGCGAAAAAATGAACTCCGTAAAACGCGTCGTCCACGCGCAGATCAGCTAGAAAATACCGCTCGTAAAGCACGAAAGAGACGATATAAGCAAACACGCTCGCAAAAAGCGCGCCCGTAAGTAGCCACGAATCGTCGCGCCAAAGCACCGCAGCCGAAGTTACGATAAACAGCAAAAATCCGTGCGAAACGCCGCTAAACTCAAACTCCATCAAAAACCAAATAAGCCCCAAAATAAGAGCCTGAAGCGTGATGATGGACTTGCGCGTAGCAAGCCCGAGCGCCAAAGCTCCAACCGCCCACAGCAGCACGCCGTTTGGCATATGCTCGCCTAGATGGTAAATTTGCGCGACTAAAACGATCGCCGCACCGTAGCAAAAGTTACCCAAGAAAAACAGCGTCGTAGCCTGCGTCTCTTTGCCATTTTTCTGCGCCCAAACTCCGCTAAAATTTACCGCCGCGAGTATGCCAAGCACTATGATTAGCCTCACGGCGCGCGGTAGCTCCTCCCAATTTGCGCCAACTAACGTAAATAGGGAAAGCGCCAAAAACAGATACGCTACGAGCTTTAATATAAAGCTTCGCCGCTCGTTTGCGCCCGATAGATCTATATCGTATCTAGCTGCTATCTTGCGCGCCGCCTCGTCGCTTATCAGCCCATCCTCTCGCCACTTCGCAAGCTCGTCTGCGAGAAAATTTTTATGAAATATCATCATTTTTCTACTCCACGCATTTCATTATCCTGTGTCGCCCAGCCCAGTAGAGCACCGCATAGCCCGCCGCACCCGAGATCACCGATGCGATTAGCACGGCTAGCTTATCGGCGTAGGCAAACTCGTAGGTGTCGTGATAGGAGAGCGAATTTATAAAAAGACTCATCGTAAAGCCGATACCGGTAAGCAAGCAAAGACCGTAAAACTGAGCTAGATTGCAGTATTTGGGTAGCTTTGCGAGCTTAAATTTGATCGCAAGAAAACAAAAGCCAAACACCCCAAGCTGTTTGCCCGCAAACAGCCCCAAGATGACGCCTAGCGATACGGGATGGAAAATCTGCTCCAGACCGATGCCTTTTAGCGAGATGCCAGCGTTTACGAAGGCAAACACCGGTAGCACGAAAAAGGCGACATAACCGTGCAGGTCGTGCTCGATCTGCTTTAGCATCGAGCCCTCGCGTCCTTTGCCTTAAGCGGTATAAAAAATGCCGCCACGACGCCCACTAGCGTCGCATGCACGCCTGATTTTAGCACGCTCACCCAAAGGATTATGCCCAAAATCACATAGCAGGCTTTTTTATTTACGCCGGCTAAATTTAAAGCCAAAAGCCCTAAAGTAGCCACTCCGGCAACCATAAACGACATAGCCGAGAGATGTCCGCTGTAAAATATCGCCATTATCAAAATAGCGCAAACGTCGTCGATGATAGATAGCGTCACGAGGAAAATTTTTAGACTCGCCGGCACTCTTTTGCCTAAAATCATTATGATACCTAGAGCAAACGCCGTGTCCGTCGCAGTCGGGATCGCCCAGCCTTTTAGCGCGAAAGCATCGGCGTGGTTAAACGCGTAAAAAACGAGCGCGGGCATGACGATGCCGCCTGCCGCACCCACGATAGGTAGCACGATCTGAGCGGGATTTCGCATCTCACCCTCGACTATCTCGCGCTTTAGCTCAAGCCCCAAAAGAAAGAAAAACACCGCCATAAGCCCGTCGTTTACCCACAAAATGAGCGGCTTTTGCAGGCTAAATTCGCCAAAAACCACGCCCATATTTATACGTAAAAAGGAGTTGTAAAATTCGCTCAAAAAGCCGTTTTGAAATATCATCGCAAAAATCGCGGCAAGGATGAGCAAGATGCCCGAACTAGCCTCGTTTTGGACGAAATTTTTAAAAGAGATATGTTTCAAATTTTAACCTTGAAATAAAAATAGTGATAAATCCTGATAATTTTAGCGTTAAAGAGATAAATGCGTGATAAAAGAGAGACTTTTGCGGGCAAATTTGATATGGCTTATCAAGCTTGCCCGCATCTTAAGCATTATGAGCGCGGGACGGCGGCCTTGGTTAGTTTTGAAAATTTAACCCCTTTTAGTCCGCCCATCTTTTCGGAAAATTTCTCGATAGCTCCCGCTTTACCGCGAAGTATGAGAGTCTCCAGGCAGTTGTCGTGATCTATATGGACGTGAGTCGTGCAGGCGATGTGCAAATTTGCCTGGTGCTCGATGTCCATCATTTTCACGACGAGGTCGTTTTGGTGGTGCAAATAAATGAGCGTCAAAACGCCGATGAGATCCTCGTCCGCGTCTTTCCAGCTGTCATTTACTATTTTTTCCCTAATCAAATCGCGAGTAAACTCGCTTCTCGAAGCATAGCCCTGAGCGCTTATTTTGTTGTCGAGTTCGTCTAATAACTGCTTTGGCAACGAGACGCTGAATCTTATAATGTTTTCCACTATCGCCTCCTTAAAGAAATTATTAGTTATTATACATCAGAAAACTTTAATTTAAATTAATATAAGCGCGATCTGACCGATAGCTACCGAGGAGTCGTTTGACGAAAAGTTCTTATTTATGTAATACTTCTTACCTTTTTGCTTAAGAATTAAAATTACATTTTCAAGCAGGGCTTTATTTTGAAAAACTCCGCCTGCGAGCAAGATATCGTTTGACTGCGCGCAAGCTACGTCTGCTACAAGCTTTGCTAGCCCTTTTATAAAGCCCGTCGCAGCCGTTTTTGCTTCGTCTTTTAGAGCTCTTTTAAAGGCCTCTTTAAAGCAGATTTTGTCACTCGTGATCTCAAACTCATAGCAAGCGTCTAAATTTGCGTCGTAGAGCGCTTCTAGGCTCATCCCCGCCTCGCCCTCATAGCTGATACTATCAAGCCCGAGGATCACCGCCGCAAATGCGTCAAATATGCGTCCAAGCGAGCTTGTTTTGACGCAGTTTATTTGCTTTTCGTGCAGAATTTTTAGATTTTTTAGCTTTGCTGGCTCAAATTTGGCCAAAAACGCCTCCGCCTCGCACTCCAAACCATACTTTAAAATCGCGGCATAAGCTATCTGCCAGATATTTTTCACGCTAGCCTCGCCGCCGATCAGCAAAATTTCGTTAAATTTGCAAACCCGCTCGTACTCTTTGCCGCGCACTTTTAGGATCTCTCCGCCCCAGACGCTCCCGTCCGCGCCATATCCCGTACCGTCAAAGCAAAAGCCCAGATACTCGCGCTTTGCGTCCAGATCGTTTTCTAAAATCACCGAAAGCAAATGCGCGTGATGATGCTGGATCTGCGTGATTTTTGAGCCAAAATTTGCGGCATATTCGCGCGCCCATTTCAAATTTAAAAAATGCGGGTGCAAATCAGCCGCGATCTCGTCAAATTTTAGCTCGTAAATCTCGCTAAAAAGCTTGATTAGCGCGCAAAACCTCTCATAGGTCGCGACGTTTTTTAGATCGCCGATATACGGGCTCACCATTAGCTCGCCGTCCTTAAAGATCGCAAACTGATTTTTTAACTCGGCTCCGACGGCTAAAACTGTCTTTTCGCTCTTAAATTTAGTGCGGATAAATTTGGGATGCACGCCGCGGCTGGTGCGGATAAATATAGGCTCGCCGCCCGCTACGAACGCGATACTATCGTCGCTTGGCGAGTGTATCTCGCGGTCGTTATCTAGGTAAAAATCTATCACTCCGCCCAGCTTTTCTCGCAGGTCTTTTTCGCCATATATGATGGGCTCGCCCGAGACATTGGCCGAGGTGGCGATAACGTCGCCATCTAAGTACTCAAAAAGCAAAAGATGAACGCCCGTGTAGGGCAAAAATATGCCGATTTTATTTAGTCCTGGTGCTAAATTTGAGGGAACCGGCGCGCCAGGCAAGCTTTGTAAAACGACGATCGGTTTTAAATTTGAACTTAAAAGCCGCTGCTCCTCGGGCGAAATTCGTGCGTATTTTTTAGCGCGCGCTAGGTCTTTGCACATCACGGCAAATGGCTTTTTAGGTCGCTTTTTGCGCTCTCTTAGCAGCCCCACCGTATCCTCCTTTAAACGGCACATCAGATGAAATCCGCCAAGCCCCTTTACGGCTAAAATTTTGCCCTCGTTTATGAGACGCGCGGCCTGCTTTGCGCTTTCGTTATCCTGCGCTAAAACTCGCCCGAATTTGTCTTTTAAAGCAAGCCTAGGCCCGCAGTTTGGGCAGGAAACGGGCTGTGCGTGATAGCGGCGATTTAGCGGATTTTTGTATTCGCCGCCGCAAAATTCGCACATCTTAAACGCGTTCATCGTCGTGTTTGCGCGGTCGTAAGGTAGCGACTTGATAATCGAAAACCTCGGGCCGCAGTTGGTGCAGTTGATAAAAGGATAATGATACCTCGAGTCTGCGGGGTCGTAAAACTCGCGCTCGCAGTCTTGGCAGAGGGCAAAATCTGGCAAGATAGGCGCGTGTTTTTTGGCCGATTTTGAGGCGACTATCTGAAAGTCGTCAAATTTCGCGCCCTCTAGCTCGGTTTTTCTCATTTCGTCGATACGAGCGAGGCTTGGTAGCTCCTCATGCAGCGCTTTTTCAAATTTTTCTATCTGCTCGCCCTGCCCGTAAAGTATTAGCTTTACGCCCTCGTCGTCGTTATAAATTTCGCCTGCAAGGCCGAATTTAAGGGCTAGATTATAAACAAAAGGGCGAAAACCCACACCTTGAACCAGGCCTGAAATTTCATATTTAAAACATCTCTTCAATCAAAAACTCTTTGCTAAATTTGGCGTTTAAACCCGTTTTTAGATGCTTTAACGTCAAATTTGCAAGCGTTTTGTTCTCAAAAAGCGAGCCGCAAAGCAGCGCATTTTGCACGCCGAAATCCTGCTTTAGCGAGTCTGAAAAATCGCTCAAAAAATACGCCAGCGACTCGGCGTATCCGTAACTAAGTAGCCTAGCATCGACGCCTGCGAGCCTAAAGCTCATGCCGCTTCTAGCAAATTTAACGACGTCAAAATGCGTTTTGTTTAGCATTTTAAAATCGAGCCTAGGCCCTTTTGCGCCGTTAAAATCGCTCGCGTTTTGCAGTAAAATCTCTCCCGCTTTTTGCGTATCGCTATCAAATCCAAGCAGCACTCCAGCCATACAAAATAGCCCAAAAAAGCCGTTTTGTACGCCAAGCTCGCCGTGCGGCAGGCTAAAGTTTTCGCCGTAATTTTGAAGCAATCTCTCGCCGCCCTCCTCGCGCTTTATCTGCGCATAAAGCTCCTCAAAGCTCGCGGGCAAGGCGAAATTTAAGACGTTAAAATCATCAAATTTGGGGTAAATTTTAACTTCATCGTCTTTAAACCTGCTTAAAAATATCCTAGCTATCCCGCCCTCTGCGTCAAATTCTTTTTTTGCGAGATTAAAAGCGGCTAGATTTTTATCCGCAGCGCCCTCTATTCGGTTCAAATTTTCGCGCGAATAATAAATCCTAGAGCCGCTAAAAATGTATCCGTTTTCAAGCACCACGGCCTTAAACGGCGACCTTTGCGCCTTTAAAGCGATAAAATTTACGCCTGCTTTAAAAAGCTTGTCGCAAAGAGCGTAGATGAAAATGTCCCTAGCTGCGCAGACATCAAAAAATCTTGGCGAGCTTGGGTGGTTGCCGCGGTAGATCGCCGTCGTTTTTAGCATAACGGCGGGCTTTTCGTAGCTTGCCAGCGCTACCTGCTCGGCTTCATTTGCGATAAAAATTTTAGGTAAATTTTTAAGGTTTGTCGGCATTAAAAGATTAAAATTTGCATTTAATTCGGTGAAATTTGACGCTTCAAATTCGCCGCTAATATCTTTAAATTTAACACTTTGGCCCGCGCATAAATTTTTAAAAGCAAACTCCAAAAGCTCGCTAAAATTTGCCTTCGTCACGGGAGTAAATTTGCCCTCTATAAAAACGCAAACGTCGCTAAAAACGCCGTTTTCGCACTCTTTTAGCTCGCCTTTAAGATAGGCGCTAACGACGCTTGGCGTGATGTTTGAGAGTGTATTTTGCGGTTCGCTCGTTTCAACGCCTGGTAAATTTTCGCTCGCGTAGACCTTTGAGCCGCGCAAAAACACACTGTGAGGCAGCGAGCCAGAAAGCATATCCGAAAACGCCAAAAGCTCATCTTGCGAGCCATTAACGTAAAGCGTCGTTAAGTCTCGCTGCTTTATAAGGCTAAAATTTAACCCGCTTTTTTGCGCGTAAAATTTAAGAAAAAATGCGAAATTCTCACTCGCGCAATCAAACTCAAAAGCTAAAATCATATCGCGCCCTTTTTTGAAAACTCTAAAGCGATGTCTGAAACGCTAAAATTTGCGATCTTTTCGTAGCTAAATCCAAGACGCGAAAGCTCGTTTAAAAGCGTCTTTTCCATCAAATTTGCCCCCTCTTGCGCCTGCGCGGAGAGCTCAAAGCTCATAGGCTCGATACGTTTTGGCACGATACCTAAAATTTTCGTCCGCGGCAAATCGCCCGCAAGCTCCATGAGCCGCAAGGTTTCTAGCATCTCGACCTCGTGCGCGGAGCCGTTCCACGAGACGGCGGGCGGCATCTGCTCGTAACCGAAAAAATACACATCCCCCGTCTCGCCGCCCTCGGCGCTGATGCAGTCGGCGACTATCAAAACATCTGCCCAAGCAATAACGGGCGTGAGCGCCATGGCTAGCGTACCGCCGTCGATAAATTTTAGCTCCAAATTTGCGCCGTCTGCGTTAAATTTGGAGCCGTCTCGACGAGCTATATCGCCGCTTAAATTTGACGTGTCAAATTTATCGTCCAAATTTAAATCGGAGTCAAATTTAGCCCCGTTTTTAGGGCTAAATTTGTAGTTTCGCTCCATCATCTTTACAAAATGCACCCCAACGCCCTCGTCGCCGAACATCACGTTGCCGATACCAAGCACCAAAACGCGCATCAGTGCTCGTCTTTTACGTATTTGTAGCCGCTTACGATGGCATCCATAGCTCCGTTTTTGCCTTTTACGGCGTTAAATACCGCCATATACACGTGCGCCACGACAAAAACCATGATGATCCACATGCAGATACGGTGTATCGTGCGGACGTTAGCTAGACCCCCCATGAGCTCCTCGCACTGCCTCATCGGCTCGTAAAGTAGCCCGCCAAGCCCCTCGTGATAGACGTGGACGTAGAGCACGAGGCCCGTTAGGCAGATCAGAAAAAGCACTAGATAAAAGAAAAAATACGACGCAAACTGAAGCGGGTTATAAACGCCCTTTAGATGCGGGTGCGGGCCCAAAAACAGATAGTATTTTATCTGCGCTATCCAGACTTTCGGGCTAAAAAAATCGACTACGCTCACGACCTCTTTGCGGCTGTATTTATCAAATATAAATAGGTAAAGCTTGAAAATAAAGCACGCTATCAGGACAAATCCCGCGATCTGATGAGCCGCGCGCCACTTTGCGTTCATAAACAGCACGGGCTGGGTCGTGACCTCGGGACTAACGAAAACATAGGAAATATAGTATCCGCTCACGACTAAAAGGGTGATGGCAAAAAACCTGATCCAGTGCGTCGCTCTAAGCCCGATGGAAAATTCATACTCGCTTTTGCGGTCAAATTTATGCTCGCTCATAGCCGCTCCTTTCACAAATTCGGATTGATTTTGTATTCGCCCAGCTGCGTGCCGCGTGCATCCATCACGTGTACGGCGCATGCGATACAAGGATCATAGGAGTGGATCTTGCGTATGATCTCAAGCGGCTTGGTTAGATCGGCGATCTTTAGCCCGATGAGGCACTCCTCGTAGCTTCCGCGTACGTTTGCGGCGTCTTTTGGCGAGGCGTTCCACGTGCTAGGCACGACTGCTTGCCAGTTGGTTATCACGCCGCCCTTTATGCGGCACCAGTGGCTTAGCGCTCCGCGAGGGGCATTGCCTTGGAAATTTCCCTTATACTCTTTACCGTTATCTATGACGTATTTCGAGCAGGTTTCTTGATCGGTTTTTAGATTTTCTACTAAGCTATTAAAGGCGGTTAGTCCGTGATCGGCTACTAGTTTGGCCTCTAGCATCCTGGTTGCGGTTCTACCCAGAGTAGAAAATACCGCCTCGAGTGGAAGTCCAGAGTCTTTTAAGAATTTATCGACGATCTTTACCACGCGCTCGTTGCCTTTAGCGTAGTTTATCACGATGCTGGCTATCGGGCCCACCTGCATAGGTTTGCCCTCATAGCGAGGAGCTTTGATCCAGCTATATTTGCCCTTTTCGTCAAAGACTTTAGTATCTACCTCTTTGCCGTGGCCATCTAAGGTTTTCATATCTTTTAGGCCGGTGTAGTTTGGCTCGGTCTGCCCGTCGTACGGATGCAGCGGGGCCGGGTTTTTATACCATGCGCGAGTGGCTTCCTCGGTGATTTTATCGCCGTCTACTTCGTAAACCTTGCTGATGTCTCCGTTTATGATAGCGCCGCCCTGGATCAGATACTCGTTTCTGCCAACTAAAAACTCGTCGTAAGCGAACAAATTTGACACGCCGACGTCTTTTAGTACGCTAGGCTCGCTACCGTAGGCTTTAGCAGCCATGACGAGATCGGGATAATACGCCCTGTTAATAAAATCGGCAGTTTCTTGAAATTTAGTTAGGTATTCGCCCAGTCTTGCAGGATCAAGCAGATCCATGACACAGGTCACGCCGCCAACGGTAAGGCTTTGGGGGTGCGGGTTTTTGGAGCCAAATATCGCCATCATCTGCGCTACCGTCCTTTGTATCCTTAAACACTCAATGTAGTGCGAAAGCACGATCAAATTTTGCTCGGGCGTAAATTTATAGGTCGGATGTCCCCAGTATGCGTTGGCAAAAGGCCCTAAATTTCCCTTTTTTACGAAGGCTTCGACGCGCTCTTTTACCTCTTTTAGTTTATCTGCGCCGGTCGCATAAGGCGTATCGCAGTATTTAAACGCCTCGTCGCTAGCCTTGTGTGCGTCCGCGCTTAGAGCCGAGACCACGTCCGCCCAGTCAAGGCCGTGAAGCTGATAAAAATGCACTACGTGATCGTGCATATAAAGGGCGTTGTTCATCAGCGTGCGCGTTAGCTGCGCATTTAGCGGAGGAACGATGCCTAGCGCGTTCTCGACGGCCATGATACCCGCGCGATAGTGCGAAAACGTACAAACGCCGCAAATCCTCTGCATGAAAAACCCAGCATCCCTCGGATCGCGCCCCTTTACGACCTGCTCTATGCCGCGCCAGAGCGTCGAGCCCGAGTAGGCTTCTTTCACTACGTTATTTTCATCTACGACGACCTCTATGCGCAGATGGCCTTCTATCCTGGTTATCGGGTCTATTACTATTCTTTGCTCGCTCATTTTTACGCCTCCTCTTTGTCTTTAGCAAAAATGCTTACCGCGGCGTGCGCTGCTATACCGATACCTGCGAGCGCCAGTACTCCGATGCCGATTTTATCGCTGACGTTATCGACGCCTAGGCCTAAAACGGTGTTAAACAGCCTATCTGCCATCGGCTCCTCAAAAGGCCCCATTGTATCCCAAAAATCAGGCTCCGAGCAACCTATGCAGCCGTGACCGGCCTGCACCGGCCAGCTGGTGTGCTGGTTAAATCTCTCACGAGAGCAGTTATTAAACGTATATGGGCCTTTGCAGCCGACTTTATAGAGGCAGTAGCCGTTTTTCGCGCCCTCGTCGCCAAAGGTCTGCACGAACTCGCCCGCGTCAAACCTACCGCGTCTTTCGCAAAGATCGTGGATCCTAAGCCCGTAAGCCCACTTCGGACGGTTATATACGTCAAGTGCGGGCAAGGTGCCAAAAAGTATGTAGTGAAGGACGTTGCCCACGATATTTTTCTCGCTAGGAGGACAGCCCGGGACGTTTATGACCGGTTTTGAGGTTACTTTTGATAGGCCGACGGAATTTGACGGGTTTGGCTTTGCCGCTTGTATACCGCCGAAGCTCGAACAGGTACCGATAGCAAATATCGCCGCGGCGTTTTCGCTCGCGTGCTTTGCGTGATGAAGTCCGCTAAGCCCCAAAGGACCGACCGTTAGATAGTTTTCCGTATCGCCCGTAGGTATGCCGCCCTCGACTAGAAGGATGTATCTGTCTTTGTATTTTTCGATCGCGCTTTCTAGGTTTTCCTCAGCCTGCCAGCCTGCCGCAGCCATCACGGTTTCGTGATACTCGAGGCTAATGTAGTCAAAAATCAAGCTATCTATACTCGGCGCATCGGTGCGAAGCAAGCTCTCGCTGCATCCGGTGCACTCGGCCATGTGTAGCCATATCACTGGCAATCTATCGCTAAGCTCGGCAGCTCTAGCTACGGTCGGCGTCATTGACGCAGGCAGCGCCATAAACGCCGTCATCGCGCCAGCCCACTTCATAAAATCTCGCCTACTAAATCCGCTTTTCTTTAAAGCTTCGCCGATCGATCCGTTTTTTAAAGTCGGAAGCGCGGCAAGCACGCTAAGCCTCTCGTTTATCCTAACTAGGACATCGTCTCTCATGCTCTCTCCTTGGAGTGAAATTTGCATTTTGGCATGTTTGATAAAAGAGTAAATTTGTCTTTAATTATTATCAAATAGCTTTAAATATTGAAATATTACAACTAAAATTTAAAATTCTATATTTAGTAAAAGAACTAGTTTTAATAATTAAGTATATTGTTATTTTAGTGATATTTTTGCAAAGAAAGCTCTAAAAATAATTAAAGTATAAAAAGATAAATTTAACAAATCATTTTTACATTTTGATATTTTAAAATCAAAATCACCCTATTTCTTAATTGGTTTCAAGGCTTTAAAATTTGAAATACAAATTTACGGCGTCAAATTTTACCCTGACCGCCTTGTATTTCTAAAATTCGCGCGCTTATTTGCATTATCTGCGCAAACACCGCTCCCTTTTGCGTCTCAAGCGAGGCCGCCATATCTTTTGCGTATGGATTTTTGCTCGCTTTTACTCGCTTTATCGCGGCTTCAAGCTCTTTTAGGCGTTTTTGCAGTTTTTCTAGCTGCTTTTTTAGGATATCGGCGCTGCTTTCGCCCTCGTTTGCGCTATCAAAAAAATCTGACGCGTCGCGCAAGATATCGCCTCTATCGCCGCTTTGCAAATTTACGTTTTTTAAATTTGCCGCGCTAGTCGCTGCAGAGCTTTTGCCGACGCTCATCAAATTTGAATTTAAATTTATGTTTAGTTTTACATCCATCGCCGTGCCTTTAAATTTAAAAGTATATCGGCAAATTTGAGTAAAATTTAAGGCGCAACCGTAAATTTTACTCTCAAATTTATGGATTTTAAAGAAGGCTCGGCAAAATCGCCCAAATCCCGCCGAGCCCAAAAATCAAGCGACCGAATTTACTCCTTCGGCGCGATCATATCCTCAGGCACCACCCACGCATCAAATTCCTCGGCGGTTAGTATGCCCGATCTTATCGCTTCCTCGCGCAGCGTCGTGCCGTTATGATGCGCGGTTTTGGCGATCTTGGCGGCATTTGCATAGCCGATGTGCGGATTTAGCGCGGTTACGAGCATCAGGCTTTCGTGAAGTAACTTGTCGATTTTTGCCGCATTTGCCGTGATACCGCAAGCGCAGTGTTTCTCAAAGCTTAGCATCGCATCGCTTAATAGACGAATGCTTTGGATGAGGTTGTAGGTAAGCACCGGCTTAAAGACGTTTAGCTCAAAGTTGCCTTGGCTTGCGGCGACGGAGATCGCGACGTGGTTGCCCATCACCTGCGCGGCGACCATCGTGACGGCTTCGCACTGCGTCGGATTTACCTTGCCTGGCATTATCGAGCTTCCAGGCTCGTTTTCAGGGATGTTTATCTCGCCGATACCGCATCTTGGCCCGCTTGCTAGCCAGCGCACGTCGTTTGCGATCTTCATCAAATTTGCCGCCAGACCGTTTAGCGCGCCGCTTAAAAACACCTCCGCGTCGTGGCTGGTTAGGCCGTGAAATTTATTCGGATGGGATTTAAATTTAAACGCCGTGCCCGTTAGAGCGTTTAGCTCATCGCTTACCATCTGGCTAAATTTCGGGTGCGAGTTTAGCCCGGTGCCCACCGCGGTGCCGCCGATGGCAAGCTCTTCTAAAAACGGCACGGTAGCGAGGATCTGCGCCTTGCTCGCCTTTAGCATATGCGCGTAGCCGCTAAATTCCTGCCCGAGCGTGAGCGGTGTGGCGTCTTGCAGGTGAGTACGGCCGATCTTTACGATCCCCGCAAACTCGGCGGTCTTTTTATCCAGCGTCGCTTCAAGCTTTTCTATCGCTGGCAGCAGCTTTTTTTGCAGCTCCAGTACAAAGGCTATTCGCATCGCCGTAGGATAGGTGTCGTTTGAGCTCTGACCTTTATTTACGTGATCGTTTGGATGCACAAACTTCGCGTCTTTAGGATCAAGTGCCGCTTTATCGCGGAAATTTAGTCCTAAAATTTCCATTGCGCGGTTTGAAACGACCTCGTTTAAATTCATATTCGACTGCGTGCCAGATCCGGTCTGCCACACGACCAGAGGGAAATTTCCATCCAGCTTGCCGTTTAAAATTTCATCGCACGCCTGCGCGATCGCCTCGGTTCGAGGCTCGTCTAGGCGGCCCAGCTTGCGATTAACCAGCGCGCACGCCTTTT
Organism: uncultured Campylobacter sp.; assembly: GCF_938045625.1. GTDB lineage: Bacteria > Campylobacterota > Campylobacteria > Campylobacterales > Campylobacteraceae > Campylobacter_A. The sequence goes on along the minus strand of NZ_CALIAV010000023.1, from coordinate 65,400 downwards.
TTAGATAGGCAAAGCCCTCTATGACCTCCCTTGGCATCGTCTCCAGCCCTACTCCGATCTCGAAATTTTCATGGCTGCGCTGTGTCTGCGCACCCCAATATTTATCGTTTGGTACCTTCACCTCGCCCATCGTGTCTTTTTCTATTCTATATTCCATGCCTTTATCTCCTTTACTTAAATTAGTATTTGAAATTATATATCAATTATCATAAATTTAATCTTTCGAGATTTTACGCGCAAATTCGATATAATCGCGAAATGAAAAGAGTTTTAGCTAAATTTATCAAATACTTCGCCGCAGTCGCCCTGCTCTGCTTTGTAGCTTTTTTAGTGCTTGACTTTGCCTATCCGCTTGACACGAAAGCGCTAAAGCGGGAAAATTCGTTCATACTTTTTGATAAAAACGGCCAGATCGTCGCCCTTCGGCCTAGCAGCGACGAAATTTGGAGATTTGAGGCTAAAAACATACCGCAGACACTAAAAGATAGCGTTGTTTTGTTTGAGGATAAATTTTTCTACTACCACATCGGCGTAAATCCATTTGCCATGATCCGCGCGACCGCGCACAATCTCACGCACTCTAACCGTATCGGCGCCTCTACGATCACGATGCAAGTCGCGCGCATGATGAAGCGAGAGGAGCGCACCTATGCAAACAAATTTAAAGAAATCTTTACCGCGCTTCAGCTGGAGTGGCACTATAGCAAAGACGAGATTTTAAATTTTTACTTTAACCTCGCTCCATACGGCGGAAATATCGAGGGTGCGGCGGCTGCGGCGAGGTTTTATTTCGGCAAAGAGCTTGGCGAGCTTAGTATCGCCGAGTGCGCGCTTTTGAGCACGATCCCAAAAAACCCAAACGCCAACCGCCTAGATAAAAAATCAAACATCAACGCGCTAAAAAACCGCGTCGCAAAGTTGCTTTATAAAGCCGGCGTGATAGATCAAAGCGCATTCCAAAGAGCGCAAAGAGAGCCATTTAAAAACAAACGCTACGACGCCGTTTATAAGGCCAGGCACTACGCCGCGCAAGCTCTAAAAAACGGAGTTACACACTCAAATTTGGATCTAAATTTGCAAATTTTACTAGAAAACGCGCTAAAAAATACGGCTACCTCGCTAAAATCAAAAGACGCCTACAACGCCGCGGGGATAATAATCGACAACAAAAACATGAGCGTAGCGGCATACGTGGGCTCGCACGACTGGCACGCTCCGCAGGGACAAAACGACGGCGTAACGATGAGCAGAAACGTGGGCTCGACGCTAAAGCCGTTTATATTTTCGCTAGGACTCGACGAGGGTTTCATCACGCCAAAAAGCCAGATGATAGATACAGAAATTTTCCTCGGAGAGTACGTGCCCAAAAACTACGACAGCAGGTTTTTTGGTATCATCTCAGCGACCGAGGCGCTAGCGCTTAGCCTAAATATCCCGGCCGTTAGCCTAAACAACAAATTAGGCGAAAACTCTCTTTACGAGCTGCTTTCTAGAGTGCGTTTGGTGAGCAATTCAAAGGAATTTTACGCAGATAGTATCGCGCTTGGAAGTGCGGAAATGAGCCTGCTAAATTTAGCCCACCTCTACACTATCTACGCAAACGGCGGCGAGCTAAAACCGCTGGAAGCGGCCGGCAAGACGATACTAGGCTACGGACGGCTAATCAGCCCGCAAAGCGCGTATCTAACCTCAAAAATGCTCTCAAGCGCGTCAAGAAGCTATCTGGGCGTCGCATGGCAATACGCAAAAGACACGCCTCAAATCGCCTTTAAAACCGGCACCAGCTACGGTTCGCGCGATATATACACGATCGGCGTAAATAACGACTACACGGTCGCGGTGTGGTTTGGTAACTTTAACGGCAAAAAGACGCAAAATTTAAGCGGATTTAGCGACGCGTCTCGCACGGTTTTTGACGTCTTTAAACTACTAGCTCAAAAGCAAAAACTGTCTTTCATGGGCGCGCCAGGCGGCATTGAGTCCAAAAAAACCTGTCTTGACGCGTTTAAATTTAAAGAGTGCAGAGATGAAGAGGATGACTGGCAAATAGAGGGCGTAGCGCTAAAAGATATCTGCGAGAGTATCAGAGGCGATGAGGTAGGATTTTTACTAAAAAACGGCGCGATTACTCAAGAAGATATCAAAGAAAGTCCTTGTTACTATAAATTTAAAAGCTATAAACCTCTCGTTGCAACGCCGTCAAATAATCAAATTCTGCTAAGCGATGAAAATTTAACTAAAGTTATGCTAAAATGTTACGCATATATCGGCGATGAGATATATCTCAAAATCGACGAAAACGAATGGGAAAAAGTAAACAACGCGAGCGAAAATACCTTAAATTTAACGCAAGGCAAACACAAGCTCGGGTGTCTGGACGAAAATTCGAATTTAAGCGAAATCAATATCGAAATAAGGAGGTTTTAATGCGTTTAAAGCTAGTCAGCTTAAGCCTAAGCTGCATTTTGGCAGCAAATTTGAGCGCCTTTACGCTTGACGGTTCAAGCAAGGCGTTAGACGATGGCTCGGTAAGCATTGGCGTAAAATACGCCCAAAACGAACAGTCTCTCATCGGCAAGGTCACGCACAAAAAAATAATCGAGTGTTCGCCCGAGATAACGGGAGCCTTTGAGTATGGATCAGACTCGATTTTCTTTTACCCTAAAAAGCCTCTTGCAAAAGGCATAAGCTACTCGTGCAAAAAAGGCGATAGTAAGGTTAAATTTTACGGCGGAGATTTCGTGCTATCAAACATGATCGAGTACTCCGGAGATACCTTTTTAGCGGTATTTAACGATAATGTTAGCGAGGATGAGTTTGCCGCAAATTTTAAAATTTACGACAAGCAAAATTTGGCCAAGCAAAACATCAAATATAAAATCGTAGCCAAAACGCCTAAAAGCTTTCAGATAAAGTTACTTGAAAGCGGCGACAATTTAGTATTTTCGGTTTCTAAAAACCTCAAAAATACTTCGGGTATAAATTTGGCCGATAGTTTTGAAGTCGTGCAAAAAGTCTCAAATCCCGATGAAAATTTCGTCGATAAGCCAAAAGCCAAGACTATGTTTTTAAGCGAAGTCGAAGGCATTAGCCTAGATAACGGCAAACTAGCGGCTAGACTCTATCTTAAAGATTGGATAGATTCTGACAATATTAAAAAATTTATCAAGGTCGAGGGCGTAAATAGCTTTGAAGTTGGCGAAATGGAGTACACTAGCCACCAAGACCCAGACGGCGAGTATTACTACTACTATATCGACATTACCAGTAAAGACTTCAAACCGCAGACAACATACAAAGTCACCTTCTATAAGGGCTTTGGCGACGATTACTCGATGCTACGAGAAAACTCCTCATTTAACGTCGCGTTCGGCGATCTAAAGCCGTTTTTGGAGTTTACCGATAGCGGCACGTATATGTCTAACCTGGGCGAGATCGGCATAAAAAGCGTAAATACAAACACCGCTAAAGTCGTCGTCGAGAAGCTAAAAGAGCAAAATTTAAGATACTTTTTAAATTTTACCGAGACTCCTTTGGATAACTACGCCGAGGAAGTAGCTAGCAAAAACTACGACCTAGGCGGCGCTCAAAACGAAATGCAAAAAAGCAAGATCAAGCTTGACTTTGCCGAGGGCGGCGACGGAGTTTATCTAGTCACGGTCTACTACGACAAAGACAAAAGCGTACAAAAAGCGGTCTATCTAACCGATATCGGCCTAAGCATGAAGGTTTCAAAAGACGAGGTATTTTTATTTGCCAACCGCTTGAGTAAAAACGAAGTGGTCGCAAACGCGGACGTCAAAATTTACTCCACTAAAAACAATCTCATCGCAAGCGGCATCACAAACGACGAAGGCGTATTTAAATTTAATAAAAAAGACATCGGCAAGGACGTCTCAAGCGCAGTTTTAACGCTAGGTAAAGAGCAAAGCTTCATCGCCCTATCGCAAAACAAACGCCTAAACGAGGAGTCAAATTTAGACGCCAAAGATAGAAGCGAAACGTATAGCGCGTATTTGCACTTTGCTAGCAACATCATCCGCCCGCAGGAAAATATAAAAGGCGAGATCATCATCAAAAACGCGCTGTTTAAGAGCCTCTCAAACATGCCCGTTAAGCTAAAAATCAGAGATCCGCAAAACAAAGTGATCCTAAATAAAGGCGTAAATACCACCGAGCTTGGCGTGATAAATTTCGACGAGCCGGTAAACTCTGGACTAACCGGAACGTTTAAATTTGAAGTGATCTTTGCAAATAAAATCATCGATAGCTACGACTTTTCAGTCGAGTCCTTCACCCCGCAACGCATCAAAAACGAGGTCAAGCTAGATAAGCAAATTTACGCTCTAGACGATCTAATAGACGTAAAACTACAAAGCAACTACCTTTTTGGCGGAGCGGCGGCTAATCTAGAAGGCGACGTGGCGTTAAATTTATATCAGCAAGATTACAAAAACGATAAATTTAAAGAGTATAAATTTAGCAACGGCGAATACGCTGCAAACGGCCTAGATCAGTTTACTAAACCAGTCACTCTAGACAACGAAGGCAAAGGCGCGACTGCGTTTAAGCTACAAAGCAAAGGCAAAATCGCAAGCATTTTAAAAGGCACCGCGGTATTTACCATTAACGATGACGGCAAAAATGTAAGCGCTAGCAACGACTTTAGCGTATATCCTTTTGACGTGATGGTCGGCGTCAGGGCAAACGACACCTACATCGACGCAAACTCCAAACTAACGCTAAATTTCGTAAGCGTCGATCCGCTTAAAGACGAGGAGTTAAAAGATAGACAAAAAGCCGTCGAGATCAAAAAAGCGATCTGGGAATACAACTACGACAAAGAAGGCTATCTAAAATGGAACAAACGCTACGAAAAGGTCTTTAGCGATACTCTTAGCGGTAACGAATTCGTTTATGATTTCAATCAAAGCGGCGACTTCATAGTCGTGGTTTCCGATATCCTAAGCGGCCACTCGGCAAATTTAGATATCTACGTTAGCGGCTGGGACTACGGCGGCACGTTGCAACCGACAAAAGAGCTAGCTAAAGCTAAAATCAAGCTAAATCAAAAAGCCTATAAAAAAGGCGACTTGCTAAACGTAGACGTTAGCTCTGTGCTAAAAAGCGGCATCGGCATCATCACGGTCGAGTCAGAAAACGTCAAAAAGTATAAAGTCGTAAATATAGAAAACAACGTAGCAAACGCCAAATTTGACCTTGACTTCGATTTTGAGGGACTTTATGTAACTGCATCCATCATGCGCGTAGCCGATAACGACGTCTTGCCGTTTAGAACCTACGATAAAGTCTATGCAAAAGCGGATAAATCATACCGAGCGACAAACGTCAGCATCGAAGCGCCAAAAGTCGTGAAGTCAAACTCCAAATTTAAAACTACCGTAAAAACTGAGCCAAATGCGGAAGTTACGTTATTTGCAGTTGATGAAGGCGTACTACAAGTAACAAATCAAAAGTTAAAGAGCCCGCTTGACTTTTTTGACAAAATTTTAAACGACGGCGTGCTTGATTATGACATCTACGCAAATTTGAGCGGATTTAAAAAAGACGGTAAAGTACTAAGCTTCGGCGGCGACGCGGCGGCTGCCCTTATGGAGATGAGAATGGCAAAATTTGCTAGCCCGGTCGATAAGAAAAACGTCAAAACCTACATCAAAATGCAAACGGCAAAAGCCGGTGCCGACGGCGTAGCGAATTTCGAGATAGAAGTGCCTAGCGACTTTAACTCAGAGATAAATTTAGCCGCGCTCAGCGTAGTCGGCGATAAGCTCGGCTTTAGCGTAAATGCCATAAAGGTAAAAGACGATATCATCCTAAAACCGACTCAAACGGCGTATCTTATCGAGGGCGATAAGATAAACTACTCTCTAAGAGTCATAAATACGACCAAAGAGCCAAAAAAGGTAGCCTTAAGCCTAGATACCAACCTAAACGCGAAACTAGGCGTAGATAGTATCGAGCTAAAACCCGAGGAAAACGCTAAGCTAAATTTCACGGTCGATGCTAACGCTACTGGCAAAGCGTATATAAATTTCACCGCAAACGACGGTAAAAACGGCTATACCTACTCACAAAAGCTTGACGTCATCCACGCCTATCCGCTTAGCACCTACGCTAAAAATTTCCAGGCTACCGTGGAAAAAACATTTAAGCTTGACAGCGAGTTTAAACGCATCAGGATCGACGCTTCAAGCTCTATAAAAGGCGTATTAAGCGCAAATAGCGATAAGCTCGTAAACTACCCTTACGGATGCGCCGAGCAGCGCTCAAGTAAGCTTTTTGAGCTAAATTTCCTAGTGCTTGGCGGAGATGATTCTAAAGAAGCTAAAGCAAAAGAAGCCGATAGAAGAAGATTTGTCGAAGCTGGCTTGCAAGACGTCGTCAATATGCAAAAAACAGACGGCAGCATCGGCTACTGGAATCAGCTAGGCTACACGAACAACTTTGCTTCTATCTACTCTATCGATATGCTATTTACCCTTGAAAAATCAGGCTTTGCACTTGATAGCCACGTAAAAAATAAAGCGATCGACTGGTTAAAGGCGTTTGGCAGCAACGACAACTTCCAAGCTCTTTACGCAGCCTACGTCCTAAGCACGCAAAAGAAGCTCGATAGATCAAAGCTAAACGCTCTATACGATCAAAAAAGATACCAAGGTAGCGCGCTTGAAGGCTACTTGATGGCGGCGATCCTCAAAAACGAGGGACTAAATAAAGAGAGCGAAAAAGTGCTAAAAGAGCTAAATAAATCAGCCTATAACCGCGAAAAAGAGCTGGCCGATAACTTTGGCTCAGAGATCAGAAACAAGGCCTTTATGCTACTTTTACACGCTAATCACTTTGAGAAAAACGCATTTAGCGACGAGCTAGCAGACTACCTGATCGCTCGCGTAGATAAGCTACATTCGACGCAGGAGCGCGCATTTACGCTAAGAGCGCTAAGAGCTTATATCAAAGACGTCTCAAGCGAGAACAAATTTAAGCTTATCGCCGACGGACACGATCTAAATTTCGACGGTCGCGGAGCTATCAACATCGCTCCTAAAAAGCCTGAGATTACTATCGTGCCTGAAAACGGCGCAGCCGTGTATCTAGGCGTTAGTGCGTCAGGCTACAAAAAGCTAGACGTAAGTCACAAATTTGACAAAAAAGGGCTTGATATCTACAGAACCTTCGTCGGCAAAGACGGCAAAGAGATCGATATCAACGCGCTTAAGGTAAACGACGTCATCTACTCGAAGCTTTCTCTTAAAACGAATGAGTTTATCAGAAACGGCGTGATAAACGAAACGATCAGCCCTTGCCTTGAGGTGGTAAACGAAAACATCGTACCAAACGTAAGAACTGAAGCCACGAAAAACTCTTTAACTCTCGAGCATCAAAACATCGAGGACGACAGAGTTTTGAGCTTTTATAGCTTGGATGCTAGCAAGGATGCGCACGTGCTCTACACGCCTCTTCGCGTCGTCATGAGCGGTAAGTGCATGCTACCTGCGGTCATCACGGAAAACATGTACGACGAGAGCATGAGTGACTACGATCTAGCTCAGCACGAATTTATCGTCAAATGATCCTTTGCGAAGCGGTTTTTTAGCCGCTTCGCTTTCTTTGCCTATTCTTAAAAACAACCTATTTTAAACATACTATTAGCAAATTTGTAGTAAAATCCGACATTTTTTAAACAATTATTAAGGATAAAATATGGCGGAATTTTACGACGCAAAAGAAGTAGAAGATAAATTTTATAAAATTTGGGAAGAACGCGGATATTTCGAGATAGATGCGAACAAAAACATACGCAAAGACGGCCGTAAATTTTGCATCATGATGCCGCCTCCAAACGTAACGGGCTCGCTTCATATCGGACACGCCCTAACCTTTACCCTACAAGACATAATGACGCGCTACAAAAGAATGGACGGCTACAAAACGCTGTGGCAGCCGGGCCTTGATCACGCAGGTATCGCCACGCAAAACGTCGTTGAAAAGCAGCTCCTAGCCCAAGGCATCAAAAAAGAAGAGCTCGGACGCGAAAAATTCGTAGAAAAAGTCTGGGAATGGAAAGAAAAAAGCGGCGGCATGATCGTGCATCAAATGCGAAAACTAGGTATCTCGCCGGCATGGTCGCGCCAAAGATTTACGATGGATGAGGGACTAAGAATAGCCGTCAAAAAGGCTTTCGTAAATCTCTACGAAAAAGGGCTCATCGTACGCGAAAACTACATGATAAACTGGTGTACGCACGACGGCGCGCTCAGCGACATCGAGGTCGAGCATAAGGAAAACAAAGGCAAGCTTTATCATTTGAGGTACTATCTCGCAGACGAAGCTTCAAATTTGAGCGAAAATTCCGCATTAAATTTTGACAAGAGTAACACAAATTCGCCTCAAAACGACGAGGCGAATTATCGCAAAGATAGGCGAGGCGGAGTGGATTTTGACGACGGGAGTGCACTGGTCGTGCGTGACCGAGGAGAAATCCGCTCTAACAAAGCATATCAAAGCGAGAATTTGCCGTATATCGTTGTGGCAACGACAAGGCCCGAAACCTACTTCGGCGATACCGCGGTAATGGTAAACCCGAACGACGAACGATATAAAAATTTGATCGGCAAAAAAGTCGTCCTGCCGATAATCGGTCGCGAGATCGAGATCATAGCCGACGAGCATGTCGATATGGAGTTTGGAACGGGCCTAGTAAAAGTCACGCCAGCGCACGACACCAACGACTACGAGGTCGGCAAAAGGCATGATCTAAAATTTATAACCGTTTTTGATGAAAAAGGCATCCTAAACGAGCAGTGCGCGCAGTTTAAAGGGCTTGAGCGACTAGAGGCTAGAGACGCCATCGTAGCAGAGCTAGAAAAGCTCGGAAACGTCGAGAAGATCGAAGACTACGAAAATCAAGTCGGCTACTGCTACCGCTGCAAAAACGTCGTCGAGCCATACATCTCAAAGCAGTGGTTCGTCAAAAAACAGATCGCGGACGACGCGATCGCAAAGGTCGGCGAAGGATTAGCCAAATTTTACCCGGCTCACTGGATAAACAGCTTTAACGCCTGGATGCGCGAGCTTCGCGACTGGTGTATCTCGCGCCAGCTATGGTGGGGGCATCAGATCCCGGTATTTTACTGTGACGCGTGCGGACACGAGTGGGCGGACGAAGACGAGCCGACGCAGTGCCCAAAATGCAAAAGCACAAATTTCCATCAAGACCCGGATGTCCTAGATACCTGGTTTAGCTCGGGGCTTTGGCCGTTTAGCACGCTTGGCTGGGGTAACGGCGAGGAGCTAAAAAACGAGAAATGGTTTGACGGCGATTTGGCCGAATTTTACCCAAACAACCTGCTAATCACCGGCTTTGATATTTTGTTTTTCTGGGTGGCCAGGATGATGTTTCAGGGCGAAAACGCGCTAGGCAAGCTACCGTTTGACGATATTTATCTACACGCTCTGGTTAAAGACGAGCAAGGCAGAAAGATGAGCAAGAGCCTAGGCAACGTCATCGACCCGCTCGTTAGCATCGAGGAGTATAGCGCCGACGTCCTGCGCTTTACGCTTGCGCTACTAGCCGTGCAGGGACGCGACATAAAACTAAGCGACGAAAAGATGAAGCTCGTGCGAAATTTCACGAACAAGCTTTACAACGCGAGCAAATATCTGCTGCTAAACGAGTCTAAATTTGCAAATTTAAGCGACGCCAAAATCGAAACGAAGCTTGGCAAATACATGCTAAGCCGATTTAACGAGTGCGTACGCGAGGTGCGAGAAAACATCGATGCCTACCGCTTTAACGATGCGGCAAACGCGATTTATAAATTTTTATGGGACGAGTTTTGCGACTGGGGTATCGAGCTTAGCAAAGCCGACAAAGGCAGCGTAAGGGAGCTTGGAGCGATATTTAAAGAGGCTATGAGGCTGCTTAGCCCATTTATGCCGTTTATCTCAGAATTTCTTTTCCACGAGCTTAGCGGCTCAAATTTAGAAAGCGCGAGCTCGATCATGATAGAGGCGTATCCGCAGGCTAACGAGCGCGACATGCAGATAGAAAAGACCTTTGAGCTGGTGATCGAGGCTATCGTCGCGATCCGCCGTGCAAAGGCGACCATCGAGCAAGGAAACTCAAAAATCCCAAAAGCTTTCATCAAGCTAAACGGAAACGAAAATTTGACCGAGGCGACAAACTACATCTCGCTGCTAGCTAAATGCGAGCAGATCGAGTTTTGCGACGCTAAAATAGAAAACGCCACACGCGACGTGAGCGAAAATTTAGAAGTATTCGTACCGCTTGAAGGCGTGGATATGAGCGCGGTGATCATGCGACTGCGGTCGCAAAAAACCAAACTAGAAAAAGAGATAGCAAAGCTTTCTGCTATGCTAAATAACGAGAAATTCGTGGCCTCCGCTCCGCAAGCCGTGGTCGAAGCCAACCGCGAAGGGCTGCAAAGCGCGCAGGAGAAATTCGCCAAAGTATGCGACGAGCTAAAGGCGTTTGGCGAGTAGTCCGCTCGTTTGAGCCTAAATTTTAAATCAAGGAGAAAAAATGAAAGGTAGTATCGGTGGATTTACGTTAGGCACGGTCATAGCCGTCGCGCTATCGTGGGGAGCAAATAAAAGCATATTGTGGGCAATAATTCACGGATTTTTAAGTTGGATATACGTGATTTATTATTTGCTGATGAAGTGAAACTTTGTCGCTAGTTAAATTTAAAGGATAAAAATGAGTCAAAAGATAAAAATAGCAGTTTTGGGATATGGAAATTTGGGTCGCGGCGTAGAGCTTGCCGCACAAAATAGCAAGGATTTGGAATTAACAGCAGTTTTTAGCCGCAGAAATCCAAGCGAGGTAAAAACATACGGTGCGCCGGTGTTTAGCATGGACGAAATTTTATCGCACAAGGGCAAATTTGACGTTTTGGTGCTTTGCGGCGGTAGCGCAACGGATCTTCCGACGCAAACGCCCGAGTTTGCGCAGAGCTTTAATGTCGTCGATAGCTTCGATACGCACGCGAAAATCCCAGAGCACTTCGCCGCAGTAGACGCCGCCGCTAAAAAAGGCGGAAACGTAGGCATCATCGCCGTGGGCTGGGATCCGGGTCTGTTTTCGCTAAACAGACTATTTGGCGAGAGCGTGCTAGAAAACGGCAGCAGTTATACGTTTTGGGGTAAAGGCGTGAGCCAAGGTCACTCAGACGCCATCCGCAGGATCAAGGGCGTCGTGGACGCACGCCAATACACCGTGCCGATAGAAAGCGCCTTGGAGCGAGTTCGCGCGGGCGAAAATCCAAAGCTTTCAACGCGCGAAAAGCACCTGCGCGAGTGCTACGTAGTGGTGCAGGACGGCGTAGATAAAGCGCGCATCGAGCGTGAGATAAAAACGATGCCAAACTACTTCGCCGACTACGACACGAGCGTGCATTTTATCGATCTTGCAACGCTTAAAAAGGAGCACGGCGGCATCCCTCACGGAGGATTCGTTTTGCGAAGCGGGGTGACGGGCGAGCGCGGCGAAAATAAACATTTGATCGAGTTTTCGCTAAAGCTTGATTCAAATCCCGAATTTACCGCAAGCGTGCTCGTAGCCTACGCCCGCGCGGCGTACCGCCTAGTAAAAAAGGGCGAAAGCGGTGCGTTTAGCGTATTTGACATCGCCCCTGCGCTTCTTTCGCCAAAGAGCGCCGATGAGCTAAGGCGCGAAATTTTATAAATTTATGCGGTTTTAAAAACAAGGAAAATTAGTGATAAAAATAGAAAATTTAAAGAAATTTTACGGGGCGACGCAGATCATAGATGACGTCAGCCTTAACGTAGAAAAAGGCGAAATTTTCGCCATCGTAGGTCACAGCGGCGCGGGTAAATCCACCCTGCTTCGCTGCATAAACGGCCTAGAGGACTATCAAAGCGGCAGCCTGAAGGTATTTGACAAAGAAATCTCGGCGCTAAAAGATAGGGAGCTAAGAGAGCTTAGGCGCGACGTGGGGATGATATTTCAGCACTTTGCGCTGATGGCTAGAAAAACGGCGTTTGAAAACGTAGCGACTCCGCTTAAATTTTGGGGTTACTCAGACGGCGAAATCAAAAAAAGAGTGAGCGAGCTACTAGAGCTAGTAGGCCTTGCAAACAAAGCCGCAAGTTATCCCAGCGAGCTAAGCGGCGGCCAAAAGCAACGCGTCGCTATCGCCCGCGCTCTTGCGCTAAGTCCAAAAATTTTACTCTCCGACGAGGCGACCTCTGCGCTTGATCCAAACACGACAAATTCGATACTCGAGCTTTTAAAACAGATCAATCAAACGCTAAACATCAGCGTCGTTTTGGTCACGCACGAGATGGAGGTCGTAAAAAGTATCGCGCGCCGCGCAGTGCTACTAGAAAGCGGCAAGATAATCGGTAGCGGTACGATCGAGGAGCTATTTTTAAAACCGGACGAAAAGATGAAGGAATTCCTCGGCGAGGATGAAATTTTGCCGAGCGAGGGCGTAAATATAAGACTTTTTTTCCCAAAAGAAGTCGCGCAAAACAGCGTCATCACGCACATGGCGCGCACGCTAAATATCGACTTTAACATCGTTTGGGGCAAGCTTGAAAAACTAAACGAAAACGTACTAGGCTCGCTCGTCATCAACGTCGATCCAAAAGACGAGGCACGCGTGACCGAGTATATCAAGCAAAGCGGCGTATTATGGGAGGTGGCGTGATGTTTGGCATAGATTTTTCTAAATTTTCCGACGTTTTCGAGCGCATTTTGCTCCCAGCCATCGGCGAGACGCTCTATATGAGCGTGGTTTCGACGCTTTTAGCGTTTTTGATAGGCCTAGTGCCCGCTATCTTGCTAGTCCTTTCGGCAAAGGACGGTCTAAAGCCAAATAGACCGCTATTTATCGCGCTTGACATCACGGTAAATACGCTAAGAAGCTTTCCATTTATCATCCTCATCATCGTGCTTTTCCCGCTCACGCGTCTGATCGTAGGTACCAGTATCGGCACTACTGCGGCTATCGTTCCGCTTACTATCGGTGCGGCGCCGTTTATCGCTAGGCTTATAGAGAGCGCGCTAAAAGAGGTCGATAAAGGCATCATCGAGGCCGCCAGAAGCTTTGGTAGCTCAAATTTTCAGATCATTTTTAAGGTGATGTTTGTAGAGGCATTGCCGGGTATCGTAGCCTCCATCACGCTCACGCTTATCGTTATCATCGGCTTTTCGGCGATGGCGGGCGCGGTCGGCGGCGGCGGGCTGGGATCTGTTGCGATAAACTACGGCTATCAGAGATTTCGTCCCGATATCATGCTTTATACCGTCGTGATTTTAATCATAATGGTTCAAATTTTCCAATCATTAGGAAATTTTATTTATAAGATCACAAAGAAATGATTTTTCCGTCTGATTTTATTTTCTTTTAAACTTTTTTTGCATAAAATCCCGAAATTAATTTTACAAAGAAAGGATAGAAAATGAAATCAGATATGTGCGAAATGCGTCGCTTCACTCAACTTAAGTCGTCGAAAGACTAACGCTAAGCGCAAAATTTCTTTTTAAGCGCTTAGTCTTGCTAAGCATTTAAAAAGAAATTTAAGCCTCCGCTCATATCCTTTTTTAAATGCTAGCCAAATTTTAAAAAGGATATAAAATGAAAAATCTACTTAAATACTCTCTAGTCGCTCTAAGCCTAACAATCGCCGCAAATGCAGCCGAGAAAATCGTCGTAGGCGCTACGCCGGTTCCGCATGCTGAAATTTTAGAAGTCGTAAAACCCATCCTTGCAAAAGACGGCTTTACTCTTGAGATCAAAGAATTTAACGACTACTCTACTCCAAATTTGGCCACCGAAGACGGCGATCTAGACGCTAACTACTTCCAGCACCTGCCGTATCTTGAGGAATTTAACAAAAACAAAGGCACTCATCTAGTTAAAACCGTGGGCGTTCACCTCGAGCCTATGGGCGTTTACTCTAAAAAGATAAAAAATATCAAAGAGCTAAAAGACGGCAGCACCGTAGCGATACCAAACGACCCGACAAACGAGAGCCGCGCGCTTGACGTGCTAGCTAGCGCAGGTCTTATCAAGCTAAACGACAACCCCCTAAAAACACCGCTTGATATCACGGAAAACCCAAAAAAGCTAAAATTTGAAGAGATCGAGACAGCTCAAGTTCCTCGTACGCTAGATGACGTCGCCATCGCCGTTATCAACACGAACTACGCTCTAAACGCCAACCTAAACCCGACCAAAGACGCACTCGTGCTTGAGAGCAAAGATAGCCCGTACACCAACTACGTCGTGGTCAAAGTCGGCAACGAAAATAGCCCGAAAATCAAAGCTCTAGACAAAGCAGTCACGAGCCCGGAGGTAAAGAAATTTATTGAGGAAAAATATAAAGGCGCGATAATCCCGACGTTTTAATCAAATTTAGCCCCGCCCGCTCAAATTTAGCGGCGCGGGCAAATTTAACGAAACGACGAATCCAAATTTAGTTTAGAGACCGCTCTTAAAACAAAACGGCGTAAAAGCTTTTACCTTTTTAGCGCCGTTTTTATCAAAAAAAGGAATGATAATGCAATTTTCAAAAATACTTCTGGGCGCGCTTTTAGCTAGCGGCCTGTATGCTAGCGACAAAACCATCACCGTAGGCGCATCTCCAGTACCTCACGCCGAGATTTTAGAAGAGGTCGTAAAGCCGATCTTAGAAAAAGAGGGCTACAAGCTCGACGTCAAAATCTTTAACGACTACGTGATCCCAAACATAGCCGTCGAAAACGGCGAACTCGACGCCAACTACTTCCAAGGCCTGCCGTATATGAAGTCGTTTAACAAAGACAAAGGCACTCACATCGTGCCGACCGTGGGCGTACACGTCGAGCCTATGGGCGCGTATTCTAAAAAGATAAAAAGCCTAGACGAGCTAAAAGACGGCGATATCATCGCTATCTCAAACAACGCCGCAGACTCGACGCGTTCGATAAATTTGCTCGAAAAAGCCGGCATCGTAAAGGCTAAAGAGGGCGAATACAAGTCGCCGCTAGATATCATAGAAAATCCGAAAAATCTCAAATTTAAAGAGATGGAGTCCGCACAGACGCCACGCTCTCTCGATGACGTCGCGCTAGCCTTTATCAACGTAAACTACGCCCTAGACGTCGGCCTCCAACCGACTAAAGACGCGCTGATCCTCGAGGATAAGGATAGTCCGTACACCAACTACGTAGCGACCAAGGCCGGTAACGAAAATAACCCGAAAATCAAGGCTCTAGATAAAGCCATACTAACTCCCGAGGTTAAAGACTTTATCGTAAAGCGCTACCAAGGCGCGGTGATACCGAGCTTCTGATCGCGTCAAATTTAACCGATTTGCCATCGTAAAATTTAGTTTTTAAAATCACAACAGGCGTTTTTTGCCTAAATTTTATGACTCAAATTTGGCAAAAAAGAAAAATAGTCGAGAAAAATCTCCAAAAAATAAAACGGCGTAAAAGCTTTTACCTTTTTAGCGCCGTTTTTCAAAAGAAAAAAGGAAAATATAATGAAAGTTTTTAAAATTTTAGCAAGTTTGGCGCTAGCCTTTAACCTCTACGCAGCAGACAAAGATCACACTATCGTAGTAGCCGTCTCGCCTGTACCTCACGCAGAAATCATGGAGTTTATCAAACCTGTCCTAGCAAAAGAGGGCTACGATCTAGTCATCAAAGAGATAAACGACTATTCGATTCCAAATTTAGCGACGCAAGACGGTGATTTGGACGCGAATTTCTTTCAGCACTGGCCGTATCTAAAAAATCACAATGAAACAAAAGGCACGACCTTGATAACTGCCGCGGCGATACATCTCGAGCCGCTGGGCTTTTACTCTAAAAAGATAAAAAACCTAAGCGAGCTAAAAGACGGCGCTAAAGTCGCGATCGCCTACGATCCGACTAACGGCAACAGAGCGCTAAACATACTGCAAAAAGCCGGCCTCATCGAGCTTGATAAAAGCGCTAAGCTAGCCACGCCAAAAGACATCGTGAAAAATCCAAAGCGCCTAAATTTCGTCGAGCTTGAGGGCGCGCAGATACCTCGCACGCTAGATGAAGTCGATCTTGCCGCTATAAGCACGAATTTCGTCCTTGATATCGGCATGAATCCTAAAAAAGACGCGCTAGCTATCGAAGGTACCGAAAGCCCGTACGCCAACATCATCGCAGTCAAAGCCGGCAACGAAAATAGCCCAAAAATCAAAGCTCTCGTTAAAGCCGCAACCAGCCCCGAGACGAAAGAGTTTATTCTAAAAAGATACAACGGAGCGATACTGCCGGTATTTTGATTACGCGCCGCTTGCGCTTTGACGCAGGGACGGAAGCTTTTTTGGCCGATTTTAAAGTCGGCCGATAAAATTTGAGTCAAATTTTGACTTCAAACGTCAAATTTGACTCTCAAACTGACGCGGTTAAATTTAAGGCACAAATTTGACCGCGACACGCCTTTTTTTAAACTCGGCAATGCCCCACAAAACTTTATAAAGGTGTGGGTAAAACCCAAATCTTTATCTCGCAAATTTATCTTGCAATCAAATTTAAAACTCGCCCGTAGTGCCGTCAAATTTAACCGCCGCAGACGACCCTAGCCCCAAATGACGCCCGTATAAAGCTAAAATTTACCGTAGTTTGCTAAAATCATAATTTTAAATTTAAGGAGAAAAATGCTAGGCGATTTTATAAATTTTATCGTCCAAACCGTCGGCGAGTGGGGATATGCGGGCATATTTTTGATGATGTTTTTAGAGAGTTCGTTTTTCCCATTTCCAAGCGAAGTGGCGATGATCCCGGCGGGATATCTAGCGCATCAGGGACAGATGAGCCTAGTTCTAGCGTGGTGTGCGGGTACGGCTGGCAGCCTTGCAGGAGCCGTGTTTAACTACTATCTATGCTACTTTTTCGGGCGCGAACTCGTGCTAAAATACGGCAAATACGTCGGCATAACGAAGGTAAAAATGCGAAAATTCGAGGCGTTTTTCAAAAGGCACGGCGAGATTTCGACCTTTAACTGCCGTTTGATACCGGGAATCCGCCAGTACATCAGCCTGCCGGCGGGCCTTGCTAAGATGAATCTTTTTAAATTTAGTCTCTACACGACTCTTGGTGCGGGTATCTGGGTCGCCGTACTGCTAGCCGTGGGCTGGTATCTAGGCAAAAACTACGACAAGAGCGCGTTTAGCCACATTGTGGTCGCCCTACTCGCCGCCGTCGGCCTACTCACTGCGCTTTATATTTTTTACGTAAAACGCCTAAGTAAAAAATCAAAAGTCGGTGCAAAAGAGCTAGAATAAGACGCTGAGTAAGCTAACAAGCAAGACCGAAATCAAAATTTGGCCTTGCTTGCTTTATCAAATTTATAGCGCACCATAAAAACTACGGCAAATTTTACGGGCATATCGCGGCTAAGAACTTCGTGTCTTACGACCTTTCATTTAACCAAAACCCTAAAAATGCAGAAAAATCTGGAATTTTATCTCTATTGCAGCCAAATTTCGGCTTAAATTTAGAGATCATGTAAAACGCAAATTTGATTTATGCGTTTAAATTTTACGCCTTAAAGCAATAAATTTGATTACTTTTAAAGCTTCTTTAGTGAAATTAAAAAATGAAAATTTAGCCCTTTTTACGTCTTTGCTTTTCAAATAATACCCACGCAAATCAAGCGCCAAAAGCGCGATAAGAGATGGAAACATATAGATATTTATGGCGATAAGTACGATGCGAAGCGTAACGGTATCTTGTAAAATAGCTTGTAAATTTAGGCTGTTTTCGATACTAACGTAATAAACGCCGATCACGGCAAAAAGCGCGGCGATACGTAAAATTTTAGATACGATTTCGTTGCCCAGTTTTGAGATATTTTCACTCACGGCTAGCGACAAAAATAACCAGCAAAATATCCAAACTAGCGCGAAAACGGCATCTAAAAGCAAATTTTCATCATAACGCTCGCGTACGACTATAGCAAAAACGGGCGAGAAAATCAGACTCAAGACGAACCAAAAAAGCGAACGAAATGCAAGCAGGACGAAACACGCATAGATACAAGCGCTAGCGGCAAGTAAAAGCCACTCGATAGCAAAAACCAGTGCAAACACATAAATGCCCAAACAAAGCGCAAATAGGCCGCAAAAGAGCGAATAATAGCCCTCAAGCAGCCTAGTAGCTTTTAAATTTATGTTTTCAAAAAAGTTTAACACGCGCAGTCTATGAGATCTTCTTTTGTTTCGGACGAAATACCTTCATCACGCTCTCATCAGTCTCGATAAATGCGCCGCCGATCAGGTCGATGCAATACGGAATCGCTGGAAATACGGGCTCTAGGCACTCTCTGATAGCCTTTGGCTGGCCGGGTAAATTTACGATGAGCGCGTGCCCCCTGATACCGGCCGTTTGGCGCGATAAGATCGCCGTGGGGACGTATTTTAGGCTAGCCGTTCTCATTAGCTCGCCAAAGCCCGGCATCATCTTTTCGCACACGGCCTCAGTAGCCTCAGGCGTCACGTCGCGAGCAGCAGGTCCCGTGCCGCCCGTCGTTAGCACTAGATCGCAGCCTAGCACGTCTATCATGTGTTTTAGGCGCTCTTTTATGAGCTCGATATCATCAGGGATCACCTCGTAAAAATACTCGCGCTCGCTCGTTATCCAGCCATCCAAAACCTCTTTTATCGCCGCGCCCGATAGATCGTCGTATTTGCCTTCGCTAGCGCGGTCGCTCAGCGTCAAAATGCCTATTTTTGCTTTCATTTTTTCTCCTTAAATTTAGTTGTAATACTCTTTGATTATCCTGCCCAGCGCGTCTTTGTCGATACTTTCATATATCTCGATATGCTCGCTGATGCGCTCTAGCTGCGTTTTCATGCCCGCCAAAAACGTTCCGACCTCGGCGTATGCCTCTTGCAGTAGCTCCTCGGCCTCAGCCGCACTTGGCGTAAATGTATGCCCCATGCCGTACTCAAAAACCATGTTTTGCGCGATCTCACGGGCCTTTTGGATGTCGGCGTTAGAGTTTGAAAAGGTATCGTCTTTGACCATCTTTAGCGCACTCATGCCAGCCAAACAGACCTTGATACGCGCAAACATCTGCGAGCGCGACTCTATCTCTCGCTCAGGGCGCATAAACTGCTCCTCAACGAGCGAAATTTTTTCAAATTCTATCCCAAACCAATACGCAGCCAAAGCCTTTGCGCCCTGATATAGCGCCTGAATGCGCTTTTCCTCGTCGTTGTAGCTTAAAATCCTTCTTTTACCGAGCAAGACTTTGTTTAAAACGCTTTCAAAATCGCTAAATTCGATTATCTCGCCGCCGCGTCTTAGCGCGTTTATCGCAGCTTCATTTACCAGCGTAGAAAGCGCCGCCCCGCTAAAACCGACGCTGATACGCGCTACGTCCTGCGCCTCTACGCTAGTGTTTTTGTCTTTTAGATAGGATTTTAAAATCTCGACCCTATCGGTAAAATCGGGCATAGAAAGGAAAATGCGTCTATCAAATCGCCCCGAGCGTAGCAACGCCTCGTCTATCATCTCGATGCGGTTGGTCGCGGCGATCACGATGACGCCGGAGTTATCCTCAAAGCCGTCCATTTCAGTCAGCAGCTGATTTAGCGTAGCCTCGCGCTCGTCGTTTCGGTTACCGCCGCGCACCTTGCCCACAGCGTCGATCTCGTCGATAAAGATGATGGATGGTGCATAGGCTTTAGCTTTTAAAAACAGCTCATGCACGCGTTTTGCACCCATACCGACGTAAATTTGCACGAAACTCGCGCCGCTTTGATAAAAAAACGGCACTCCCGCCTCGCCCGCAACGGCCTTTGCCACCAGCGTTTTACCCACGCCAGGAGGCCCGACCATCAGCACGCCTTTTGGCATTTTGATGCCGAATTTTTTATATTTCGTCGGATTTTTTAGAAAATCCACGATCTCGCTTAACTCAAATTTGACCTCTTTTATGCCTGCCACGTCGTCAAATTTGACGTTTGAGATAGCAGGGGCTACCGAGCTAGCGGCGATATTGTCGTATTCGTAGACGTTTGCTTTTTGATTTTCGTTTTGTGCGGCGAGTTTTTGCTTTTTAAACCTCGCATAAATAGCAAGCCCCGCAAAACAGATAACAAGTAGCGCCAGCACGGCTAAAATTTCATCCAGTACTGGCGTCTCTTTTTTTAGATCGACGGGTACTTTTTGCACCAGAGCGCGCATATCTACGCCGTCTTTTACGATGATATATTTGTTACCGCCTTTTGTCGTGAGCTCTAGCTCGCCGCCGTTTACGGTCGCGCTTGCGATCATATCGCCTTCTAGCAGCTTTTCGTAGCTTTCGTACATTATGCTTTTGGGCTGACTTCTACCTACCGCAACGGCTAGCAAAACCGCCAAAATAGCCGTCAAAATCATGATAATCTTTTGTTTATTTAGCTTAAATTTGTGCATAGTCGCCCTCGCTTTTTACTTCAAATTTATCTATGACCGCCCACTCTTTTAAAATTTGCTTATCCGTTTTAATTTTTACTTTATTATAAAACTGATCGAAACCTTCGTAAAATTCGCCGTTTAGCTGCTCGACGAGCACGTTTAGGCTTCCGCCCTTTTTGGCGTGCTCTTGCCTAAATTTAAAATTATTTTCCGCTACGATTTGCTTTAAAATTTTAAGTCTAGCCTTCGCCACGTCGCCACTAACGTCCATTTTCATATCCGCCGAGTGCGTACCACTTCGCGGCGAATAAGCAAAGCAGTGCAAATGCGTGAGCGGAAATTTTTTAAAATTTACCAGCGCCTCGCTCCAAATTTCCTCGCTCTCGCCCGGATGCCCCACGATGTAGTCGGTTCCTAGTGCAAAGCCCATCTGGCTAAGCTCTAAAAACAGCTCCAAGTCCCTAAAGGCTTGATTTCGCCGCCGCATGATACGCAGCATCGCCTCGCTCGTGTGCTGAAGCGCGATGTGCAGGTGCCGCTCCAGCCAGCTCTCGCGCAAGATCTCGCGAAAGCTCTCATCTATCTGGCTGGGCTCTATGCTACCGAGCCTTATGCGCTTTATGCCGCCTATTTTACCGAGCCTGCCTAGCAAGCGACCTAGGCTTGAGCCAGTATCCTTGCCGTAGCTGCCGATGTTCGTGCCCGTTAGTACTAGCTCGTTGTAACCGTTGTAGGCTAAAATTTTAGCCTCTTTTAAAATCGCCTCCTCATCCATACTGCGCGCCTTGCCGCGAACGGCAGGGATGATGCAGTAGCTGCAGGCAAAGTCGCAGCCCTCTTGGATTTTGATAAAGGCTTTGGTGTGATTTTCGTAGTTGGTTACGATATTTTTGTCGATACTTTTTAAATTTCCAAGCTCGAAAAACGGGTCTTGCGACTTTAGTAGTGCATTTATATCCTCTTTTTTACTAGCGCCTATGACGCCGAAAACCGCGCTTTTGTTAAACAGCTCTTTGCCCTTACTCACCGCGCCGCAGCCCGTTAGTATCACTCTAGCGCCGCGTTTTTTTATGCCGTTTATGTAGCTACGCGCGCCGCTATCGGCGGAGTTTGTGACCGTGCAGGAGTTTACCACTACGATGTCGGCTTCGTTTTCGTCGCTAACGATATCGTAGTCTTTGACGTAGCTTTTCATCAGCTCGGTGTCGTAGATGTTCGTGCGGCAGCCGAATGTTTTAAAAAACACCTTCTCTCGGCGCGACTCTTGCTGGGTCAAATTTGAGTTAGACTTCATGCTTCTCCTCGCCGCCTTCGCCCATCGGCTTTGACTCGCCTGCTTTTACGCGCCTATCCATATATAAGGTCTGTGTCGGATAGGCTATCACGATGTCGTCGTGGCTAGCTATGGCTTCCATTATTTCGGCACTTATCGTGCTTCGCAAAGATAGCGTGGCGAAGGTATTTGCCATATACCAGACAGAAATTTTCACGCCGTGAGGCTCGATAAAGGTAAATACGCGCGGCTCGACGTTCGGGTTTTTTATGCTGTATTGGTTTCGCAGCTTGCTCATTTGTTTTTTGGCGATCTCAGTGTAGCCTTTGGAGTATTTTCGCGCGATATCTTTGATGATATGAGCGGCTTTTTTGTGGTTAGAATCAAAACTGCAAACGACGTCGATGCCGTCCCAGACGGTTTTCATGCCGTGGTGCGAGTAGTTTGCGATAAGATCGGTGAAGATATAATTATTTGGCACAAATATAATGCGCCCGGCTCTGCGATTTGAGTTTACCGTGACGATCGTGACGTCCTCGTAAATAGTCATCCTAAGCAGCGAGATATCGATGATATCGCCCACGACGTCCTCTCCGTCCTTGCGCACCTTGATGCGGTCGCCGACGTGAAAGCTACCGCCAAAAACGATGACCGTCCAACCGAGCATACTCATAAACATATCTTTCATGGCAATCGCAATACCCGCAGACGCAAAGCCCAGCACCGTAACGAGATAGGTTACGTTTTCGATATAGGCAAAAAGCAGAATCATGATGATGAGCGTGATGTTTACGAGATTTATAAATTTATTCGCCGTGTAGAGGCGCTCATTGTCGGTGATCGTCTTTTTGATGATAAATTTGAACAAAAAGGAAAGTCCGATAACGACGACGATAAATATACCGATATCTAGCGCCTTTTTCATCTGCGCTTTGATATCCTCGCTGGTGCGGTTTATCGCCTCGTTTACGCGCTTTTCATACACGCCGTAGGTGGTCTTTGCGATGTCGGCCGCGGCGTTAAATTCCGCTAGCTCCTGCCTAGCCTCGGCAAGCTCGGCTTGAAAGCGCGCATCGTCGCTCAAATTTACGATCTGAGTTAAAATTTGCTCTTTTCTAGCTAGCTCGTCGGTCGTCTTAGAAAGCCCGTCTAGTCGGCGTTTATACTCGTCTTTTTCGCTTTTTAGCTGCTTTATGTGCGAAAAGCCAGAGATCACGGCGACGGGATTGGTTATCTTTTGTAAAATTTCTACCTCGGGAGCCGTTATCATGCTAGAAAACGGCGCTTTTTGAAACTCTCTTAAAAGCTCGATCTGCTCTTTTAGCGTGCTTTGTTTTTTTTGTAGCTCGAGTACTTTTTCGGTATTTTTTGCTTGCTTTTTTATCGCTGCTTCGATTTCGTCGAGCTCCGCGCTTAGTTTTTGAAAGGTGTTATAGTTTGAGTAGCGAGTCGCCCAGATGTTATCGGCTAACTCGTCCTCGATAAACGACAAAGACGCGTTTAGCTCGGATAGCTGAGCTTCTTTTGTTGCGTTAAATTCACTAGGTATATCATCAAGCGCATGGGCAAAGATCGCAAAAAATAAAATAAATAAAATTTTTATCATTCAAACTCTCTTAAAACATCCATCACGAGCTCTCGCGGCACGTCTTTTCGTATCTCGTAGTCTCCGATACCTCGCGGCAGGATAAATTTGATCGCGGAGTTTTCCGCCTTTTTATCGAGGAAAAACGCCTCGTAAAAGCTACTTGTGTTTGGCACCTTGTAGCTTATCGGTAGGTCAAATTTAACTAGCAGCTCCGCCACGCGCGCCTTTTGCTCCTCGCTCATGAGGCCTAGCTTCACCGCTAGCGCGTTAGCCATGTTCACCCCGATCGCCACAGCCTCGCCGTGTAGATATTTTTTATAGTTCGTTTCGTTTTCTATCACGTGAGCAAAGGTGTGACCGTAGTTTAGCACCGCGCGCACGCCCTTTTCGCGCTCGTCGGCTTCTACGGCGGCGGCTTTTATCTGCACGCAGCGGTAGATCAAATTTTGCAAATTCGCCTCATCCGTCAAATTTGCGCCCTCCATCCACGAAAATAGATTTTCGTCAAAGGTTACGGCCATCTTTGCAACCTCTGCAAGTCCCGCTGCAAATTCGCGCTTTTCAAGCGTCTTTAAAAACCCTGTCTCGCAATAAACGGCGCTAGGTTGATAAAACGAGCCGATCAGATTTTTGCCGAATTTGTTATTTACGCCCGTTTTTCCGCCTACGCTCGCGTCCACTTGCGCTAGCAGAGTAGTCGGGATGTTTATAAATTTGATCCCGCGCTCGAAAATGCTCGCCGCAAAGCCAGCCATATCGCTAACCACGCCGCCGCCAAGCGCGATGATCACGCTGCTGCGATCAAGGCGGCTGACGAAAAGCTGCTCTAAGATCGCCTCTATCGTTTGCATATTTTTATACTCTTCGCCGTCGGGGACGCTGATGATAAATTTTTGCGGACAGTCTATGCGAGAGAGTAAATTTTGCAGATAAAGCCCGCCTACCTTTGCGTTGGTCACGATAGCGACTTTAGCATCAAATTTAAGCTCTTTGAGCTCGTTTATGTAGACGCCGTAGCCTGGCTTGCCGTCAAATTTTATATCTATTTTCATCTTATTCTCCGCTTTTATTTTATCCAAAATAGCCTAATTTATCGGTATAAAAATCTGATAGTTGTCGCTAAGGCGCGCGTATAGGCGGTTCATATCGTTTGAAAACGCCGCAAATGCGTCTTTTTTGCTGATCTTTTTCGTAAAAGGCACGAACTGGAGCAAATTTCGCTCTTTTTTTAGCTTTAAGATCGGATTTGAGTTTTTATCCTCGACTACCTCGATCTTGCGTCCGAAAATCTTAGCCAAACTGTCAAAATGCTCCTCCGCGCCCTCGCCGCCGCTAAGCGCGCCGAAGTGATATAGCGAGATTTGCGTATCTAGCTGCGCACAGCAGTCCATAATGACGGCTGATTGGTTTTCTATCTCGTCGCCAAAACCGCTACTTAATATCACGCCTTTCTTTATCTCGTCCACGTCGCCTCGGCCGATAGTAGTTACCGGCCTTTTAAGCTCAAAAAGCATCCTTTTATGAGCCGAGAAAAATTTATTATCGGTTACTATTAACCCGACGTCGTTTTTAAATACGTCGTCTTTTATCTGTTCTACGCCGCGGCCGAAAAAATCAAACGTTACCGCAACCCTCTCGTCTCCGACCGATTTTAGCCTCTCGTAGGCTAAATTTAACGTCGGATTTACGACCTTGACGTAGAGGCGTTTGCTATTTAGCTTTTCGTGCAGTTTTAAGCTCTGTTCTAGCAGTCGCAAACAAGCCTCTTCGCCCATAGCGCGCATATCTAAAAACAGATAAGTGTTATGCCCAAAAGGGCTTGGAAACTGCCCAGTTTCTTTTTTAACGCTTCTAAATACGCTTAAAAGTACGCTAGGCTCGCCTACGATGAGTAAAACGTCGTTTGGCAGGATCATTAAATTTGGCTTTGCGATCATAAAATTTGAGCCCCTATAAACCATCGCAATGCGCCATTTTTTCTGCGTTATGGAGCTGATATGGCGGTACATAAACGAGCTTCCTACGGGTACTTTGACCTCCATTATCTCGCCTTGTCCAAGCCCTACGTTATCGGCTACTACGGGGATATCTGGCAAATAATCCATGAGCCTGGCAGTCACGATACCTCGCCCGTCTAAAACCGTTAGGTGCGAGTCGTCCTCCAGCCCGCCTAGCCCCCAAAGATCAAGCATCAAAATTTCCGTTTTTTTGCTGATTTGACGCAGATTGTTATAGACGCTAACCGTCTCAAAGCCGTCTTTTAGCATTATCATAAACTGGCTAAAATAGCCGCTAACTACCTGCTTAAGACGGTCAAAACTCGTCGGATCAAAGCGGTAAAAGGTAAAATTTTCTAAATTTTCCCCTCCTAAAATCTCCTCGTCCATAGCGATAACCGTGTAGTGATGAGCGTTATTTCGCGCTACGAATAGTCTTTCTAAGAAATATTTAGCTACAATGCCGTCTGCAACTATCAAGATATTTTTCATTAAAACTCCAAATTTAAAGGGACTATTATATCAAAATGACTTTTAGTATAGATAAAACGGACGGTGCGGCGCGCGCGGGCACGCTAACGACCGCCCACTCGACGATAAAAACGCCCGTGTTTATGCCAGTTGGCACCGTCGGCGCTGTAAAAAGCCTAGACGCCGTGGATATGATGCAGATTTTAGACGCCCAAATCATCCTAGGCAACACCTATCACCTCTACTTGCGCCCCGGCAGCAAGGTCGTAAAGCAGCTGGGCGGCCTGCACGGTTTTACTAAATTTAACCGCTCGTTTTTGACCGATAGCGGCGGATTCCAGGCCTTTTCTCTGAGCAAGATCTCAAAGCCGGACGAAAACGGTATCAAATTTAAAAGCCATATAGACGGCAGCGCGCACTATTTCACGCCGCGCTCGGTGCTAGATACCCAGTACGACCTAAACTCCGACATCATGATGATACTAGACGACCTAGTCGCGCTTCCTGCCGAAAAAAAGCGCGTGGAGCTAAGTATCAAACGCACGATAAAATGGGCGCGCGAGGCGATAGATTATCATAAATTTAAGCAAGACAAAGGCGAAGGGCTCACGCAAAATATATTCGGCATAATCCAAGGCGGCACGGACGAGGCGGCGCGTAAATTTTGCGCCGAGGCGCTGTGCGAGATGCCCTTTGACGGGCTTGCTATCGGCGGTCTTAGCGTAGGCGAAAGCAACCAAGAGATGTACGACACCGTGCAGGCCGTGATGCCCTACATCGACGCGGCGCGTCCGCGCTATCTCATGGGCGTAGGCACCCCCGAAGACCTCGTAGAAAACGTGGCTCGCGGCGTGGATATGTTTGACTGCGTGATGCCGACGCGAAACGCTCGTAACGGCACGCTATTTACGAGTTTTGGTAAGATAAATATAAAATCCGCAAGATTTGCAACCGACCGCGCTCCGATAGATCCCGAGTGCGACTGCTACGCGTGCCAAAACTACTCGCGCGCATACCTTAGCCACCTCTACCGCGCCGGCGAGCTAACGTTTTTCCGACTAGCGAGCTTGCACAACTTGCACTATTATCTAAATTTGATGAAGCAAATGAGAGAAGCGATAACGGCGGGCGAATTTGAAAAATTTAGGCGAAATTTCTACACCAAACGCGGTAAAGACGCGCCAAGTATATAAGGCAAAACAATGAGCGAGCGCGATATCTCGGGTTACTTCTACGATGAGGAGTGCGAGTACGTCTATCTAGTGACGGACGGTGGCGAGCAAAACTACAAATTTATCTTTAAAGACGACAAAATTTACGCCCAGGACGGTAGCAATAGCGGCGTACAGGAGTTTATACGCGTAGTAAAAAAGATAACGAGCGAGTTTCGCGCCAAGATCGCCGAGCACTCCGCCCAGCTTGAAAGCTACGAGAAAATCTACGCGGGCAAGAGGGATTTTACTAAATTTATCAAAAAGCACGCGATCTTAAAATACGAAATACGTAAATTTCAAAATAAAATTTCACACTTTTACGAGGCTCTGGCGATCTGTCAAAACGAAAGGCCCGAGCTTAAAAAACAGCTCAAAAACTACGTATACGAAGCCGGTGTGCTAAAAAACGCAGCCTGCGAAAATGCCGCTAGGATAGACGATATCTACGCGCATATCCAAAGCCTAAAAAACGACAAAATCAACCGAAACATCTATATACTGACGCTGCTTTCGGCGCTATTTTTGCCGCTAAATTTTATCACGGGATTTTTTGGGATGAATACGAACGGGATGTTTTTAAACGGCTTTCAAAACGGCACGGCTATCGTCGCTGGATCCATGCTTGCTCTTTTTGCGACGCTAGCGGGACTGTTTTATTTTCTAGGCAAACGACGCGAGTAAATTTGTAAGGTAATTTAGCAGTTAGCTAAATTTAGCTCACCGTCAAATTTAGCTAGCTGCAAATTTAAACCCCAAAATCAGGCGCGCGGCCTAGCCAAATTTACTCCACCCGCCCAGCCGCAGCTTTATAGATACCGATTTCGTCTTGCAAAATTTTATATTTTTGAGCTAGCGCACTGATCCTGCCTTCAAGTAGCGAATTTTGCGCCTCTAGATAGTTTTTCAACTCGGTTTTACCGTAGTCGTATTTGAGCTTATATATGTCGCTGATAGAGCTTAAATTTCGCAAATTTTCGTTTAAATTTCGCAAAACCGCCTCGTCTTTTTGCAGGTTTTTGTAGCCAGCGTCGATCTCGTTTAGCGCGGTTGTTAGCGTCTGCGCGTAGTTTAGCTTCATCGTTTCAAACTCAAGCTCGGAGATTTTTAGCTTTGATTTGAGCTTGGAGTAGTTTAAAAACGGCAAATTTATCGCGATATTGCCGCTTAAAAAATTTAGCTTCAGCCCCTCGCTAGCGCTATCTCCGCTACCGCTAAGACCCGCGCCTACCGTGATGCTTGGGTAGAAGTTCTTTTCGCTAACCTTGACCCCCAAAAGCGCCTCTTTTATGCGCGAGATTGCGGCTTGCAAATCAGGACGCGCGCCGATAACGTAAAGCGGCACGTTTAAATTTACGCCCTGCGGCTGGATATCGCTCAAATTTCCGCTCAAATTTAAATCAAACTCGGGCCTAACGTTTAGCAGATTTCTTAGCGTTTTTTCCGCCGTGTCAAGGCTCTTGCTCGCGTTTAAAATTCTATTTTTAGCCGAGATTACCGAGCTTTTTATTTGCTTTAGGCTTAGCTCCTCTTCTTTGCCGAGCTCAAATTTAGCCTTTATGATGGCTTCTAGCTCTTCGTAATTTTTTAGCGTTTTTTCATATAGATTTATGCTCTCTTTTTGATATTTCGCTTCAAAATACGCATCTGCGATAGAGTTAATGAGTGCGAGTCTAGCGGCCTGCAGGTCGTATTTCGTCGCGTTTGCCTCCCACATGGCGGCGTCTGCGGAGTTTGCGAGCTTGCGCCACAGATCGATCTCGTAGCTTAGCGAGATGCCGCTTTTGTAGCTTTCGCTCCAGCTGCCGCCCGTTTTTATATTTTTACCGGTTTCTGCGCCCAAATTTGCGTTAAAGCTAGGCACGAGATCGGCCTGCAAGACGCCTGCTTGCGCTAGGGCTTTATTTACCGCGATGGCTGATTTTGCCAGATCTATATTATTTTTTAGCGCGAGGCCGATTAGCTCGTTTAGGCGCGCTTCGCCGTAGCCCGTCCACCACTCGCGGTTTATTTTTATATCGGCGCTTGCGTCCTCTTTTAGCAAAATTTGCTCGTAGTTTTCGTTTATCTGCGTTGCTGCACAGCCGCCGAGCAAAAAGGCGGCTAGGATTATGGAGATTTTTTTCATTTTATTCCCTTGTTAGAGCGTCGATCGGATTTAGCTTTGAGGCGCTGCGAGCAGGCATGTAGCCAAATATTACGCCTATCGCGCTAGAAACGACGAGCGCGACCACGATAGAGGTCTGTGAAAATATCATCTTTATATCGGGCGCGAAATTTTCTGCTAGATAGCCGATACCAAATGCCGATCCGACGCCGATTAGCCCGCCGATCAGACACAGTAGCACAGCCTCGATCAAAAACTGCTCCAGGATATTTCCCTGACGCGCGCCGATCGCCATCCTGATGCCGATCTCTTTAGTGCGCTCGGTCACTGAAACTAGCATGATGTTCATCACGCCGATACCGCCCACTAGCAGAGAGATAAAGGCGATACAAGAGATCAGCAGCGTCATCGTCTTGGTTGCCTCCTCTATCGTTACTTTTATGCTATCAGAATTTCTTGTTTTAAAGTCCTTTTTGCCGTGCTTTGCGGTCAAAATTTCAGTTATGCTCTGCTCGGCGATTTGGGCATTTACATTGTCTTTTACCTTTGCTGTGATCGAGCTTATGTGCTTGTCGCCAGTTAGTTTATTGATGATTGCCGTGTAGGTCGTATAGACCTTTAATGTACTGCCATCATCAAAGCCCTTTTCTTTCTTTTGCAAGACGCCAATTATCTTAAATGGACGGCGGTTAATAAGTAGCGTCTCTCCAACCGGGTCGGCGTTTTTGAAAAATTCATCCTTCGTTGCTTGGTCGATGATCGCAACAGAAGCTGAGTCCTTCACATCATCAGCGGTAAATTCGCGTCCAGCCTCCATCTTGTAGCCCATGACATCAAGGCTATCTTCGCTGCCGCCTCTGACGGTCGCACTGGCGGATTTATTTCGATACGTCAAAGTCGCGGCGGTCGAGGCGTTTGGCGTGACGCTATCGAGATAATCTTGCTTTGAAAGTAGCGTCGCGTCGCTGATCGTTAGAGCCTTGATGCGCTCTGATCTGTCGCCAAAACCCTTGCCGTTGTAGATGTCGATCGTATTTGTGCCGATGCCGCGGATATCGGAGAGGATCTGCTCTTGTGAGCCCTTTCCAAGAGCGACTACGCAGATGACGGAGGTGATGCCGATGATGATGCCAAGCATTGTTAGCACCGAGCGCAGTTTGTGGCTAAGGATCGCGTTTATCGACATTTTAAAGCTCTCGATAAACTGATCTTTATAAAAGCTAAAGATATTTTTTTGCTTCGGCGACGGTTTTTCGGAGGCGAAAATTTCCTCGCTTTTTACCGTATCGCTCAAAATTTTACCGTCTTTTATCTCGATGACGCGATTGGCGTATGCAGCGATATTTGGGTCGTGCGTGACGATGATGATGGTGTGGCCTTGCTTGTGCAAATTTGTTAAAATTTCCATCACCATGAGGCCGCTTTTGCTATCTAGCGCACCCGTCGGCTCGTCTGCGAGGATGATCTCGCCGCCGTTTATGAGCGCTCTAGCGATCGAGACTCGCTGCTGCTGTCCGCCGCTAAGTTTGCTAGGCAGATTTTGTAGCTTTTCGCCAAGACCGAGCCCTTCTAAAAGTTCGCCGGCCTTTTTCTCGCGATCTTTTTTAGAAACGCCGGCATATACGCTAGGTAGCGCTACGTTTTGCAGCGTAGATAGCGTAGATAAAAGGTTATAGCGCTGAAAGATAAAGCCGAATTTTTCCC
Organism: uncultured Campylobacter sp.; assembly: GCF_938045625.1. Lineage (GTDB taxonomy): Bacteria > Campylobacterota > Campylobacteria > Campylobacterales > Campylobacteraceae > Campylobacter_A. The sequence goes on along the minus strand of NZ_CALIAV010000023.1, from coordinate 34,609 downwards.
TACGCAAACGCGCTAGCTCGTCGCCTTCAAATTTAGATATGTCGCGCTCTTCTAGCAGATACTGCCCGCCGCTTGGATTATCCAGGCAGCCAAGGATGTTCATGAGCGTAGATTTTCCCGAGCCGCTCTGCCCGATGATAGCGATAAACTCGCCCTTTTTTATGGTTAAATTTACGTCTTTTAGCGCGTCAAACACGTTATCGCCGAGTTTAAATTTCTTACTTAAATTTTTAAGTTCTATCAAATTTTTCAAGATGCTACCTTAAAAGCCCATTTTTCTTTTCTCTTTTTCAAGCATTTCGCTGATCTCAGCCGCCGAATTTCGCTTCGTCACGACTTCCTCGCCTTCCTCTACTCCGCTTAAAATTTGAGTTTTTAGGCTATCTATTAGTCCCGTCTGTACCTCTCTTCGCTCAGCCGTATCTAGCCCGTCTTTACCTTTTTTTAATACGTAAACCACGCTTTTGCCGTCCTCTTTTTTGATAGCGATCGATGGTACGATGATCGCGTCTTTTACGCTATCTAGGATGATGGTATTTTGCGTGGTCATGCCGATCCTTAGCGTGCCGTCAGGATTATCTACAACGGCCTTAGCGTAGTAGTAGATCGCCGAGCTGCTGGAGCTTGAGGCGGTCGAGCCTGAGCTTGTAGTCGTGGTGTATTTGCCGTTGCTTAGCGTGGTGAGGCCCGGGTCGATCGAGCTAATACGGGCGTAAAATTTACGATTTGGCTCGGAGAGTATCGAGTATTCGACTTTCGAGCCGACCTTGATTTTAGTTATGTCGCCCTCGGCGATCTCCATTTTTAGCTGAACTTTGCTTAAATCGGCAATATTTACGATAGTTGGCGTAGTTTGGTTTGAGTTTACGGTTTGACCTTCCTCAACCTGCACGGAGACCACGACACCGCCTTTTGGAGCTGTGATTTTGGTATAGCCAAGGTCGATCTGGGCGGTGTTTAGAGAGATTTTAGCCTGCGCGATTTGCGCTTCGATCTCTTTTAGCGAGGCTTCGTTTGCGGCTAGGGTATTTTTTGCGTTTTCAAACTCCTCTTTTGAGGTTGCGTTTTTAGCAAAAAGCTCTTGCTCGCGCTTAAATTTGGTCTTTGATATCTCAAGTGCGACTTTGGCTGAATTTAACTTCGCTTCGTAAATCCCAAGCTGCGCTTTTTTGGTATCTACGTTATTTTGCTGGGTCGCCGAGTCGATTTCAGCTATCATGTCGCCGGCTTTTACGACGTCTCCTAATTTGACGTAGAGTTTTTTGATCTGGCCGCCTACCTGCGCGCCCACGTCGATTAGCTCGGTAGCGTAGATCTCGCCGTTGCTTTCGATGCTTTTTACGAGCTCGCCGCGAACGGCTTTTGAGGTTATAAACTGATCGCCTTGCGGGACGTTAAAATTTTTATCGTAAAAATAGTAACCGACCCCAGCCAGCACGGCTAAAACCGCGATAAATTTGATAAATTTTTTCATTATTTCTCGCTTTTTTAAATTTAACGCGAGATTATATACAAAAACCCGTTAAGGCGATGTTAAGTAATTCAATTAAATTTTATTTTTCTTTAATGCGAGCCGCCGTATAATCGGTTTTTTAAAATTTATAACTTCGGATTACGCAAATGTTTACGCAATTATTATCTATTTTTATTATTATTGCTTCGGGCTACGGGGCGAAAAAATTTAAAGTCTTCGAGCAAAAAAACGCTTCCGTATTCATAAACTACGCGCTTTGTTTCGCTCTTCCGGCGCTGATTTTCGACAAAATTTACCACGTAAACATCGACACTACGCTTATCAACGTCATCGCCACGGGTTTTGCTTGTTCGATGATGGGCGCTGCGGCGATATTTCTCGCGTGCAAATTTTTAAAATTTAACAAAGCCACGACCGTGAGCGCCGTGCTGCTTGGGATGTTTGGAAATACCATATTTATGGGCATGCCTATCATCAAGGGTTTTTTTGGCGAGGGCGCGATGAACGAAGTTATCTTTTACGATCAGCTAGCCACCTCGATCCCTATTAGTATTTTTGGGCCTTTTGTGTTAGCTTTTGGCGCTCCGGCAAAGGTTTCGATCGTGCAAAACGTCATGAAAGTGATCAAATTTCCGCCGTTTGTCGCGCTTATTTTAGGCTTTTTGCTTCGCGGCGTTCCGCTTCCAAGCGTGCTATTTGACGCGCTTACTCTTTTTGCTCAGAGCGTCGTTCCAGTCGCGCTTTTTGCGATCGGCATCGGGCTTGGTTTTCGCAGTATCAAAAGCTGCTATAAATCAACCGCAGTCGTTATCATCGGCAAGATGCTAGTAGCGCCTTTTTTGTTTATACTTATTACCATCATCTTTGGCGTAGAGTTTGGACAAACATGGATGATTGGTATCCTGCAGTGTGCCATGCCGCCGATGGTGCTAGCAAGCGCGATGATCATGAAAGCAGAGCTTGATAGCCAGCTGGCAGTCGCCGCCGTGGCCGTAGGAGTGGCGTTTAGCTTCGTTAGTCTGCCGCTTTTATCGTATGTATTTAGCCTGATGGCGTAAATTTCACGCTCGTTTCACATTTCTTAGCTAAACTTCCATCATAAATTTTCCTAAAGGAGATGCTATGAAAAAGTTAGCTTTAGTTGCGCTTAGCGCGTTGTTTGTTACAGGTTCTATCTTTGCTGCCGAGATGAAAGGCGATATGATGGAGAAAAAAAATACCATGATGGAGAAAAAAGATACCATGATGGGAAAGAAGGACGCCATGATGGAGAAAAAAGACGATATGATGATAAAAAAGGACGAAATGAAGGGCGACATGAAAGAGATGAAAGACGATATGGGTAAAAAGGAAGACGACATGAAAGATATGAAAAAGGATAAGATGTAATGACGCAAATTTTGCTCGTAGAGGACGATGAGACGCTAAGCGAACTCATCAGCGAGTATCTGAGCGAACAAGGCTACGACGTGACCGTTCGAGCCGATGCTAAAGCAGCTCTAGATACCGCCTACGAGCGAAATTTTGATATCCTCATCCTCGACGTCAAGCTGCCTAAGGGCGACGGTTTCTCCCTTTTGCGCGAACTTAGGCGGCTTGGCGACGACACGCCTGCGATCTTTACCACCTCGCTAAACGCGCTACAAGACCTAGAGATCGGCTACAAAAGCGGCTGCGACGACTACCTTAAAAAGCCGTACGAGCTAAAAGAGCTTTTGCTTCGTATTCAAATTTTACTCAAACGAAAATTTTCTCACGTTAACGACGAATTTATCGAGCTTGGCGGCGGATATAAATTTTATCCAAGCTCCAAAACTCTCAGGCAAAACGGGCAAATCGTAAACCTCTCAAACAAAGAAAGCGAGCTTTTGGCGCTATTTTTGGAGAATAAAAACACGCTGCTGAGCAAGGAGACGATATTTGATAAAATTTGGAACTACGGCGAGGAGCCCAGCGAACTGAGCCTGCGGGTTTACGTTAAAAATTTACGCCGAATTTTAGGCAAGGACGCGATCATAAATAGGCGCGGCGACGGCTATATCTATGTCTGAGCGCTCCGCCGTTATAGCCAAAATCCTCTCGCTTTATCTCATCACTAGCGCCCTATTTTTGGGATATTTTTTCACGAACGACTATAAGATGAAAAAAGAAGCCCTCATCTCAAACGAGGTCAAAAACCTAAAAGAGATCAAGATGGGTATCTATATGAAAGCGCGTATGGACGGGCTTGGCGCGGTAAAAAACTTCACCGCCGAAAAAGACGTCAAAGCCTGCATCGTAGCTAAAAGCGGTCAAATTTTATACGGCGAGGCGGGCTGCGCTAAATTTGACGACGCACAGAGTGGTGCAGTCGTATCGGACGGCAAGGTGACAATATTTGAGGCGCTACAAAACATGGACGAAGGCGGCGCGGACGAGCTAGCCACGGCAAAAATCGCGCTAAGCGGCAAGGACGTCACGAGCGAGCTAAATTTGCTACGGCTGCGTACGGCGCTAAATTTGCTTATCGTTTTAGGCGTTATCATGATAATCGCCTTTTATCTAGCAAAGACCGCACTAGCGCCGCTACACGCCAAGATCGCCGCGCTAAATCGCTTTATAAAAGACTCTACTCACGAGATAAACGCGCCCCTTAGCGTCATACTTATGAGCATCGAAACGGCAGATAAAAGTAGCCTAAGCCAGAGAAATCTAAAGCGCCTAAACAACATCCAAACCGCCGCCAAAACGCTAAGCCACATCTACGAGGACCTCACGTATTTATCCTTTGGCGCCTCAAGCTCCGCACTAAAAGAGGAGCTAAATTTTAGAGATATTTTAAATGAGCGGCTCGAATTTTTTGCTCCGTTTTTTGCTAAACGGGGGCTTGATTTAAGGCTAAATTTAAAAGACGCTCTCATAAATGCAAATGGCTATGAGCTAAAACGTGCGGTGGATAACCTACTAAGCAACGCCGTAAAATACACAAACCAAGGCGGCTACGTCGCGGTTAGTTTGCAAGACGGCGAGCTAAAAATCTCAAATAGCGGCGAGGGGTTAAGCAAAGAGCAGCAAGATAAAATTTTCGAGCGATACACTCGGTTTAACGAAGACCAAGGTGGCTTTGGCATAGGGTTAAATTTGGTAAAAAGAGCCTGTGAAAACAACGCCATATCCGTAACCTGCGAAAGTGAGCCTGGTAAAGAAACAACCTTTACGCTTAGGTGGAAGTCTTAAATTTAGATTTTGCGTCATAAAAGCCACGGTGCTTTTCTCCAAACTGGCAAATTTGGCTCAAATCACAAACACTCTCAGTCAAATTTTGATTAGGATAGTTGTAGAATCGTCAAATTTGGCGGTAAAATCAAGAAAGTGTAAATAAATTTTACTCGTCTCCGATAAGCGAAAGGTTTCTGCAACCTATCTCATCGCCCATCTCACAGCCCATTTTGTAAAATTTTTTTGCCGTTTTAGAATCAGCGGTTTTTACGCCTAGCGAGAACTGATACATACCGCCCAGATTTGAGCAGCTTTGCGCGTGATTTAGCTCTAGGCACGACTTTTCGTATAGCTTACGCGCTGCGGCAAAATCGTGCTCCGTGCCGCGCCCGAGACGGTAGAAGTTAGCTGCATTATAGCAGCCGTATTTGTTACCGAGTTTGCAGGACTTTGCAAATATCGCCAAAATCTCGCTCTCCTCTTTGCTTTTTAGCTTTTGATGTAGCGAGCCTAGATTTGAGCAGGCGATACCCTCGTTATCGTCGCAGGCTTTTTGGTAGCAGAGCTTTGCGCGCTCGTAGTCTTTACTGTTTTCAAATTTTACGCCCATATCATTGCACTCTTTTGGGCTTTTGCCATCGCAGATGTTTTTTATTTCAGACTGCGTAACGGGCTTTGGCGGTGCGGGGGTCGCCTTTTTCGGCGCGGCGCAACCGCTAGCAAACGCCGCAACCAGCGCAAAAACGGCAATATGCGAGATAGCTTGAAAAAAAGCGCGTTTCAAAATTTAGCCTTAAGAAAATTTTGCCTTAATCTTACCTTACGCTCGCCAAAATAACGCTTAAAATAAACTTTAAAATCCTTGGTAGTAACCAAACGGAGCCAAATTTGTAACAAATTTATCGCTCGTTAAAAGGGCATTTCTAGCACGTTAAGACAAATTTACGCTTAATTTTATATCTAAATTTGGCGCCTATCGTCATTCGTAAATTTACAAATTTAATACCGACAAAAAGCGCCAAATTTATAGATCAGATTGCCGCGCTCGTAAATCAAGCCGCGCGGCAAAATCCAAAAATCACTTAGAAACTATACGTAAAGCCTAGATTAAACGTTCGCGGATCACCGTAAACCATCCTGTTGTTTCCGATACCCTCGAAGTATTTTTTGTTAAATACGTTATCGATGTTTAGCTGGATGTCAAAGTTTTTGCCTATCCTGTAGCCAAACATCAAATTTGCCAGCGTGTAGGCCTTTTGCGTAATTTCATTTGCGCCGCTACCGACGTAAATTTTACTTTTATACTGCACTCCGGCACCCGCTCTAAAGTCCGCTATAGAGTATTTGGCAAATAGATTTGCCGTAGTGCGCGAGCTTTCGGTGTCAAATTTCTTACCGTCTGCGTCCTTGGCGTTAAAGTGAGTAAGCCCAAGGCCGAGGCTTAAGTTTTGATTTATCTCGCCGTTTACGTCCACCTCAAAACCCTTACTCGTTACGCCTTTTTTAGCTTCGTACGCATCAGTCGTAGTGCCTGGGATCTTTTGTCCGGTTTTTGCGCCTAGCTTATCTTGTACGACCTTAAATACGCCAAAAGAGGCCGATAGCGCGCCGTCAAAATAATCTCCCTTTATGCCAAGCTCATAGTCTTTACCTTGGATTGGATCTAAGTATTTGTCGTTGATATCCTTTACGGTTTGGGGTTTAAAGATGCTTGTATAGCTAGCATAAAGCGTGTGGTTTTCGCCGATGTCGTACGTGATGCCTAGATACGGAGTGATTTCTTGCGTAAAGTTTCTATTGCCGTTGCCGCCTGTTATGCGGTACTTATAGTAGCTCATCCTAGCTCCTAGCAAAAACTTAAGCTCGTCCGTGATTGAGAATTTATTAGCCAAATATATGGCCTTTTGCACCGTTTTATCGGCGTTGTTTTGATCGGCGTAAGGTAGCTTCGGGTCGTCTAGGTGCAGGTTGTTAAAATCTATCCTAGTGCGCGCCGCATAGGCTAGGCCTGCCGGAGTCGTGCGGCTATTCCAGTAGCTACTGACGTTGTCGGAGCTTTTTTTATAGTTGTTGTACATAGCGCCGAAAACCGCCTCGTGAGGCAAGCTAAACGCCTCGTAGGGCAGGTTTACGTAGGCGTCTACGTTGTGGATATTTTCCTCACGCTTGTTTGCATAGACGCTAAGTCCGCTAACATCGCCCGTACCGTCTAAATTTACCTTGCCGCCGTAGTAAAGCAAATTAGTATCCGTATTTGCGCGGCGGAAAGAGTAGGATAGATTTAGGCTGGCTTCGTTTTCAAAATAGTGCTTAAAATCGGCATAAACGTCAAAAGTCTTGATATCCCACCTAGTCCAAGGCTGCGAAAAAATTTCGTTTTTGCTAAATTCGCGCCTAGCGTCGTTTTTGTAAAACGCGGGCATTCCTCCCCAGCGTATGCCGTGACGCTTTAGCTCCTGATAAAAAGCGCCTAGGCTCAGCCACGAGCTATCCATGATATCTGCATCAACAACGCCGTAGATAGCGGTGTTTTTACGGTTATAGTAGTCCATATACGAGCGAGACTTCTCGTGCATAAACGACGCTCTAGCTCGCACGTTACCATCGGCAGTTACGGGAGTCTGCACGTCGCCCGATACGCCGTATCTATCGTAAGAGCCCGCACTTAGTTTGAAATTTCCCGTCAATTCTTTTGAATTTGCTCTTTTTCGGATGAAATCTAAGCTAGCCGCTGGATTGCCTGCACCCGCTAGCAGGCCGTTTGCGCCCTTTACGACTTCGACGCGCTCATAGGGCAACATGCTCATATCGTTTGCGCCTAGGCTAAATCCGCCAAAGCTTGGCATCGAATCAAGCAAATAATAATCTATCTTAAAGCCTCTTGCCGTAGGATATACGCGCTCGTCCCACTTGTTAAGCGTGACGCCCGGGATATTTCGCAAAAGCACCTGATAGTCGTTGATGTTTTGATCCTTTAGTCTGGCCTCCGTTATGACGGTAAGTGACTGAGGCGTCTGACGCGAGGTGAGATCCAGTCTCGTGGTGCTTTTTACTAGCTCTTTTGCGTTGTATTTGACGTCGTCGCGCCTTTGTTCGCTAGTTACCTCGACGGCACGAAGCGTCTCTTTGCCCGCTGCGTTCTCGCCGTTTTGGGCGGCTAAAATTTGAACGGACGCTAGCAAATTTATCGCCGCAACCGAAAACAAAATTTTATTTTTCATCTTTTTCTCCTTTTAAAATTTGATCTTTTTATCCATAAATAAATGCCCGAAACGCTAAGCGCAAGCGGAGCTAGCCCGCACAAAAACCAGAAAAACTTAGTCGCGGCGTTATAATCGCCGTAGTGAGCGCGTCTAAACGTCGATAAAAACTTGTCCGTTTTGCTTGCTAGCTCTATATCTTTTACGTCGATTAAATTTGCGCTGTTTTTATTGTAAGAAACGGTGCTTGAGTACTGGCTATGAAGGAAACCTTGACTCGGTTTTTGCCCGTAAAGCGTGATATTTGCGCCATCATAAAACGGAAAACTAACGTAGTGCGTCCTAAATCCTGGCATATCCGAGGCTGCTTTTTGTACCAGGGCGTCGATTGAGATATTTTTGTCGTAAATTTGCCGGCTGATAACAAATTTGGAGTTGTCAAAGGGCGGCATAAACATAAACCTAACTTGAGCTGAACAGGAAATGAGAGCAGGCAGAAAGCTAAAGATACCAGGCGTCACAGGTCTTGAAAATATAGAAGTTAGCATAAAATCGGTATCACATAATCTAAGTGCCACGAACTATATAATAGATGCAGAGTTTGATGGGTGAGATTTATGATACAATATTGCATAAAAGGAGTCTCATGTATGAAATTAAAATTGATAGCAAGTGTGGATTGTGTAGAAATGAGAAAAAATTATGCAAAAGCCATATACATCCAAAATTTTTCTTTAACGCAGTTAAGGAAATATCGCCCACTAAAAAATTTAGAACATCAGATAATGTAAACACAAGAAGTCAAGATGGATTAAAGTTTTTATTTTTATGCTCTGAATGTGAGTCAAAATTTAGTAAATACGAACGAATTTTTAAAAATGATTTTTTTGATATAGTTAAAAATGAAGCAAAAACTAAGATAAATACAGACAATAAAGATTTTAAATACTTTATTCTATCTCTTTTGTGGAGAGTAGGCACGTTTGAGCTTTATCATAATCAAAATAAAATAGAAGATGAAAGTGAAAAATTTACTGATAATGAGATATCTAAAATAAAAGAAATTTTAGAAAAGTATAGAAAACTATTGTTAAGTGAAAATCATGACAATATTAAAGAAATAAAAATGTATTTTTTACCAACAAAAAAACTGGAGGTTGTGCAGGATATAAATAACATAATGATTGATGCAGGAAGAATACCAGATTTACTTGAAAAAAGATTTGTTGGTGGTAGCATAAGAACAATGGATCAAACAGATAGTTTTAAAGAGTGTTATATTTTATCTTTTGCCCTAAATTGTGTGTTTCTTATAAATATTTGGGGGAGTTGTGGGATTGACTATTTGTCAGGATATGAAATAGGTAAAGAGATAAATATTTCATCTGATAGCATGATAGTTTTAGATGATAATTTAACCAATCTAATTTGGTATTTTTTTACGACTGGATTTATTGAGCCAGATTCAAAAATAACGAAAGAGTCAAGACAAAAAATAATTGATGAAGTTAACGCAAAAAAGTATATAAAATCAAATAATTAGTTTAGACAAATTGTCTTTAAGGTATTTTAAAATACTTTAAAGACTATGCATATAAAACATATAATATTAATATACTTAGAGAGTATTGTGTGGTAAAAATTTATAAACTTATATTGAATTAAAGGTGTTTAAGTACTGTCTACAGGCATTTAAAATAAGGATAAAACATAGTGAGATTCCAATCACTCTCATTTGATGTGTGGATACAAATGCGTTTAATGTGGTCTCAAAGCAAAATCGGCTTTTTAGTTTAAACAAAATCAGCGCCCAACGGTAGAGCAAATGCCGAGCGCAAATTTGATGCAGGCTCAGCCTAAAGCAAGCTTAAATTTAAGCCCTAAATTTCCTCTCTTTTATAAATTTTACTCACGAATTTATCTATCTTATACACCGCGCCAAAGAGCGCAGGCACCACCAGCAGCGTTAGTAGCGTCGAGCTAATAAGCCCAGAAATGATCGAGATCGCCATCGGGGAGTTGCCCTCATATCCCGCGCCTCTGCTAAGAGCAAGCGGCAACATCGAAAATATCATCGCAAAAGTAGTCATCAGTATCGCTCGTAGCCTCTTAACGCCGGCTCGCACGATAGCTTCGTTTAGCGGCGCGCCCTCGTTTGCGTAGCGGTTGGCAAAATCCACAACTAAAATCGCGTTTTTGCCCACCATGCCAAAAAGCAAGATCGCGCCGACCATCACAAATAGGCTAAAGGAGTTACCGCTAAGGTACAACCCGACCGCCACGCCGCCAAACGCCAGCGGCATCGAGATCATGATGATGAGCGGCAGCACGAAGCTCTCGTAAAGCGCGGCCAGGATCATATAGATGAGCACGACGCTAAGGCTGATCGTAAATACAAAGGCCGCGTTCGTGTCGTTCATCATCTCGATAAAGCCCGTCATCACGTAATCAAAGCCCTCAGGCAAAATTTGACCGATATTTTCATCGATGCCCTTTTGCACGGCGCCTAGCGGGACGTTATCCACGTTTGCGACGATCCTGATCTGACGCTGTTTGTTAAAGCGGTTTATCACGGAAAAGGTCTTGCTCGTCTTAAACTCCGCCACCGCGCTTAGGCTTATACTCTCGCCGTGAGCGTTTTTGATCTTTAGTTTTTGCAGCGCCTGCGCGTCCTTGCGGTACTCGTCGTCAAACCTCAGTATCATATCGTACTGCGCGTCGCCGTTATCAAAGCTACCAAGCCTATTTTGCCCAAAGGACGCGTATATCACCTGCGCCACCGCGCTAGGATCGACGTTTAGGCGCTTGGCTTTGTCTTTATTTACGCTGATTTGTAGCTCGTTTATCTTATCCTCGTTATCGCTGCCCACGTCCGTCGTGCCCTCTATCGCGCGCACCATGGCGATGGCTTTTGGCAGGATTTCGTCTAGCTTTTCTAGGCTATCGCCAGTGATCGTTAGCTGCACAGGCTCGCTGTCGCTACCGGTATCGACGTATGGTATCTGCAGGACTTTGACGCTGAGGTCATCAAATTTAAGCTTTTTTCTATACTCGTCCATTATCTGCGTTTGGCGCTCTTTTCGCGACTCAAAGCCCTTTAATCGGACGTAAATTTTAGCCTTGTACGCGTCCTTTGAGTCCGTGTAGCCAGCGATCATATACGAGTACTCGACGTGCGGATCGCTATCTACCTCGCGCACGACCTCGCTAGCTCTAGCGCTCATAGCTTCAACCGAGATGCCGGGGCTTGCTTTTAAAAATATCTCAAACTGCCCTTCGTCCTCGACGGGCAAAAAGTCCATGCCGACCTTGCCGGCTAGGCTCATACAAAGAGCCAGCACGCCTAAAGTGAGGATAACAAACGCGGTTTTAAACCTCAAAATAAGCTTCAAAAGCCGCTCGTAACCGCTCTCAAGCGCCTCAAAAAATGGCTCCGTCACGCGGTAAAATTTACTCTCGCCCTCGCTCAAAAACCTCGCCGCCAGGCTGGGTATCAGCATGATGCAAACCAAAAACGACACCACGATACCGCCGCTCACGCTCATACCAAAGGAGTTAAAATACTGCCCGACGATGCCCTCCATAAAGGCAATCGGCACAAACACGCAAAGCAGCACCGCACTAATGCTAAGCACGCTAAAGGCTATCTCGCGCACGCCCTCAAAGCTCGCTTTTAGCGGATTGCTCTCGCCCTCTTGCATCTTCTTGGAGATATTTTCCACGACCACGATCGCATCGTCGATAAATATACCGATACCAAGCGTGAGAGCCAGTAGCGTGAGGCGGTTTAGATCAAAGCCCAAAACGTCGATGATAAAAAACGTCCCCACGATACTAGCCGGGATCGCGAGCGCGGCGATGATAGTCGCGCTAAAGCTTCGCAAAAAGAAAAAGACGATGACGACCGTGAGCGCGACGCCCAGCATCATGTCAAATTTGACCTGATTTATGTGCTTTAGGATACTCTCACTCTTTTCATAAACTCGCTCTACTTCGTAGTTTGCGCCTAGTCTCGCCGCTAGATCGTCCGTTTTAGCTTTGAGCGCGTTTACCGTCTCGATCGTGTTTGCGCCGCTTACTTTTATAGCGTCAAGCAGCACTCCGCGCTTGCCGTTATACATCGCAACGGCGTCGGTGTCGTGATGAGATAGCTCTATGCGCGCGACGTCTTTTAAAAATACGTCCTTTTGCAGGCGAATTTCCTCTAGCTCGCGCACGCTTTTGGCGTCAAATTCGCTCTTTAAAAATATCTCGAACTCGCTATTTTCCAGCTTGCCAAGCGGCGCTTTTAAATTTTGCGATTTGATTATATTTATGACCGAGGCCGCGGTTAGAGCGTATTTATCGAGTTTAAACGGATCAAGGTAAATTTTGATCTCAGGCTCCAAAAAGCCCTTGTCATCGACCTTGCCAACGCCTTTTACGCGCTGCAAAAACGGCTTTGCCTCGTCTTTTACCGCCTGCATGAGCGCGGTTAAATTTTCGTCCTTTCGGCTAACGAAAAAGCTCGCCACCTTGCCACTGTCGCTGCTAATTTTCTCTATCTCGGGCTGGGCGTCGAGCTTTGCCTTTGCAACCTTGTCGCGCACGTCGTTCGCGGCGACGTCGATGTTTTTCTTGAGATTAAACTCAACCATGACGATGCTGAGGTTGTTAAATGTATAGGATCTAATCTTTTTGATACCGTCTATCGTCGAGACCTCGTCCTCGATCTTTTTGGTGACCCTACTCTCGATGAGGCTCATATCGCCCGGCGCATAGGTCGTGATCTTAACCAGCGGGATGACGACCTCGGGAAAGAGATTTACCGGCATCCTAAAAAGCGACATCGCGCCGAAAAATACGAGCGCGACAAAAAACATCAGCGTCGTAATCGGGCGATTTATGGCTAGTTTATACATTTTGCGCCTTCGCCAAAACTGCCTTTTGCGTCAAATTTACCCGGCCGCCCTGCCCTGCATAAAGCGTTTGGCGATTAGCGGCGAGCAAAATTTGCGCCGAGTTAAATACGGCGTTTAAATTTGGGTCGCCTTTTTTATGCGATAAATTTGACTCGCTCGTTAAATTTGCATTTTTTGCGGTGGAGTCAAATTTAACGCGCGCCGAATTTGAGCTCAAATTTACCTTGTCTTTCGTTTGCAGCGTCAAATTTAAAAACCAAGCCATGCCGAAGCTAGCTTTTTTATCGTCAAACTTCGCGCCGCTAGCGGCATGCCCGCCGTTTTTAAAGCCGTCAAATTTAAGCCCAGACGTTTTATTTGCGTCCTCTTTTTTAGGCTCGGCATCCGTTTCAACCTGCGAATCTGAGACGATATATCCCTCGCCAAAAAGCCCCGGCGTCAAATTTCGCGCCCGTACTTCGGCGTAAATTTTGCCGTTTTTCGTGTCGATAGTCGGATAGATGAGGCTGATCTCGCCGCGTCTTTCCTTATTTTCACCGTCTAATTTATAGATAAATTCGCTGCCGATTTTCACGCGGTCTTTAAATTTTTCATCAAAGCTAAGTTTGAGCTTCACGTCCGGATACGAAAAAATCAACATCAGCTTTTGCGCTACGCCGCCAACACCCTCGCCGACCTCGATGCTCTTGCCTGAGATCGTCCCGTCAAAAGGTGCTAGTAGTCGCGTGTCTTCTAGCCGCTTTTGCGCCAAATTTAGCGCCAGATGCGCCCTGTTTTCAGCTAGCGCGGCGTTTTTAAAATCAAATTCCGCATTTTCAAAAGCCTGCTTCGAGCTCACGCTTTGAACGAGCTTAAATTTATCCAGCACACTTTTTGCGTGGGCTTTTGCCGTCTGCGCGCTCTCTAGGTCGTTTTGAGCGAGCTTTACGGCTAGCTTTTCGCTCTCGTTTTCAAGCTCGAGTAGCACGTCGCCGCGCTTTACCGCAGAGCCTATTTCTACGTTTACGGCCTTTACGATACCGACGGCTTTTAGCGCGAGCTGCGCGTCTTTTGCGGGCGCGACGTCAAAGCTCGCGTAAATTTTATCCTGCGCGCAAAGCGCAACCGCCGCGCTCAGTAAAAAAAGTAAAATTTTATTCATTTGCGCTCCGTTTTTTCGATATTTTCGGCGATCTTGCCGCCGCGCTCGTATAGATACTCCGCCTTTTTGATCTCAAATTTACTCTTGCTTAGCTCCAGCGCGCTACCTGCGCTAAAGCTCTGCGCGGTCGCGTTTAAAAACTCGACGTATCCGAGCAGCCCCGCCTCGTACTTTTTGCTAACGGCATTTAGCGAGGTTTGCGCCGAGTTTAGCGCACTTTCGCCCGCGGCTATCTTTTGCTCTAGCGTCTTTAGGTCGTTTTTGATATTCGTCAAATTTAGCTCGTTTTGCAAGCGCTTTTGATCTAAATTTAGCTTCGCTTGCAGCGCGCTTATGCGCTTTATTTCGCGCTGCTTTTTGTTCGCGCCAAAATCAAACGCCTTCCAGCTAAAGCCCAAAATCAGCTCGTTGGTATTTAAATTTGGCTTAAAAAAGTCGTCGAAATACGGCTCCAGCGCGCTTCTATACTGTGCTGGCAGCAAATTTCTATCGTAATGAGTGCGCATAAAGGTGTAGGTGTTTTTGATGAAAATTTGCGGGTTCGTCTCGGATGCGGTTATCTTTTCGTCCTCCAAAGCCGCGGCAAAATTTAGACTAAGCGCCTCAAGCTCTGGCTTTGCGCTTTTTTGCGGCGCGGAGTTTTCATCGTCCGTAAAAGCGATCCTAGAGCCCGCCACAGGCTTTATATCTCTGCCCGTTAGCGCGTAAATTTGATTTTTTATCTCGTTTTGATTTTGCGTGATTTCGAGGCGTTCGGCGAGCGCCATGGCGTATCTAGCGTTTATCGCTTCATATTCGCTCTCGTCGCTAAGTCCCGCGCGGTAGTATTTTTCCAGCCTATTTAGCGCATTTTTTAGGTAGTTTATCTCGCCTTCTTTTGCGGTCGCGAGCTCGCCCAGCGACAAAAAACTAAAATAAAGCTTGGTCGCGTTAAACGCGAGCAGGTTTTGATAATCCTCGTTCTTTAAAATTCCAGCCGCGCTAAGATGCGAAAGCGAGCTTAGCAGCGCTTCGCGCTTACCGCCGTCATAAACTGCAAGCTCCAAAATCGCCCTTGCCGTGGCGGCTCTTTGTGGGCGCAGGACGTTTATGTCGCCGCTTAAAAAGCTGTATCCGCCATCGATCGTAAGACTTGGCATATATGCACTTTTTACAGCCTCTTTTTGCAGCTGCGCTTTTTGCGGTTCGTAGTTTGAGATTTGAGCTAAATTTGAGCTCTGCGCAGCCAAAATCAGCTCGGGCAAATTTCCGTCAAATTTAATCTCCGAACCACCTAAAACAACGCAAAAACTCAAAAATATATAAATTTTTTTCATCTGAAGCCTTCCCCTATTAGCTCTGGGCGGCGCGGGCTAAATTTGAGCTGATTTGCGCCGTCTGAAGTCTGGCGCCGTAGGTAAAACAAAATGAAAATTTAAGCGGCGCGCGGAGCTTTTTTAAGATTATAGCGACAAAAAACCTAATGAAAGCTTTTAACGAGGTTCATGACGAGCAAATTCCACCCGTCGACGAGTACGAAAATAAGTAGCTTAAAAGGCAGTGAAATCATCGTCGGCGGCAGCATCATCATACCCATCGCCATGAGCACGGAGCTAACGACCATATCGATGACCAAAAACGGCAGATAGAGCAAAAACGCGATCTCAAACGCCGTTTTCATCTCGCTGATCATAAACGCGCTCATCACGACCGTGAGCGGGATATCATCGAAGCTTTGCGGGTTTGGCATATTTCTGATACGTAAAAACAGCGCCAGATCCTTTTCGCGCGTATTTTTTATCATAAACTCGCGAAACGGCTTTACGCCGCGCTCAAAGGCCTCTTGATGGCCGATTTGCTCGCTTAGATACGGCTGCACGCCCGCTTCATAGGCTTGCTTGCCCACAGGCTCCATGATAAAAAACGTAAGCACCATCGCAAGGCTAATAAGCACCGTAGATGGCGGCATCTGCTGCGTACCCATCGCCTGGCGCAAAAACGAAAAGACGATAATGAGCCGTAAAAAGCTCGTCATCATAAAAACTAGCGATGGCGCGAGCGTGAGGACGGTTAGGACTAGTAGGACGTTTAGCGAGCTAACTAGCTGCGTTGGCGTAGTGGGCGCGCTTAGGCTGAGATTTACGGTCGGGATCGTTACATTATCCTCGCCGATCGCGACCGCCGCAAATATAAAAAACAGCAAAAACGTCAGTTTTTTCAAATTTACTCCTGCGCGTCCAGTATGCTTTTTTGCGTTTTGGCTTTGTCGTCTAAATTTAACGAAACAAAGTGAATCTCAACCCTGCGGTTTTTCTCCCTGCCTTGCTCGGTGAAATTCGTTGCAAACGGCTCAAATTCAGCCTTTGCGGATGCGGTTAGTTTTTTAGGATCGACGCCATCTTTGATGAGCTCGCTAACTACGCTGATAGCTCTAGCCGACGATAGCTGCCAGTTGTCTTTAAACTCAGCAGACGCCGGCTGCTCGCTGTCGGTATGTCCGATCACATTTGCTACGACGTCTGGCGGCAGCTTTGCTATCACCATCGCGATACGTTTTAAAAACAGCAGCGCGTCGTCGTTTTGCAGCTGGGCGCTATCTTTTGCAAAGAGTAAATTTGCAGGTAGCCTGATCACAAAGCCGCTCTCGCTCTCCTCAAAGGTAACCTCGGGCGAGCCGCTAGCGTGCAAAAGCTCGTTGATAGAGCGCAGGGTTTGCTCGAAATTTGACTTTACACCCGTGCGCTCTTTGTTTGAGGTGGCGTGGTCGTCTTGGTTTTGTTCGGCGCTGACGTCGGGTTTTGCGCCGCCCTCAAGCACACCCAAAGCCCCGCTTAGCGAGCCGATCGCGGCCTCTAGCTTCTTTGCGTCCATCGTACTCATAGAAAGAAGCAGTACGAAAAAGCAAAGCAACAGCGACATTAAGTCGCCAAACGCCGCGAGCCACTCGGGTAAGCATTTGGGGCAGTCGCCCGGATCGATTAATTTTTTAGCCATTTTTACTACTTATCAAACTGACTGACGCGGTCTTTAGGCGGTAAAAACGATAGCAACTTCATCTCGAGCGTCCTAGGGTTGTCGCCCGCCTGGATCGCCATTATGCCCTCTAGCATCAGCACCTTTGCCGTACCTTCGTCCTTATCGCGGATACTTAGGATGTTTGCCACGGGCGAGCCAAGGATGTTTCCTATCATCGCGCCGTAAAGCGTCGTGATGAGTGCGACCGCCATCGACGGACCGATAGCCGAAGGATCGGACATGTTCATGAGCATCGCAACCAGGCCGATGAGCGTACCGATCATACCCATCGAGCCCGCAAAACCCGCGATTTGCTCGAAAATTTTGATATTATCGCCGTGTCTAGAGCTAGCCTGCTCCATATCTATCTCAAGCAGCGTTCTAATGGCGTCTGGTTCGTTGCCGTCAACCGCCATAGATAAGCCTTTTTTTAGAAACGGGTCGGTTTCGTTATTTGCATCGCTCTCAAGAGCCAGGATGCCGTCGCGGCGAGCTTTCGTGGAGTACTCGACCATTTTTTTTACGATTTCTGGGAGATTGTAGGTTTTTGGTTTTACCGCGATGCCGTAAAACGTGCCTAGCTTTTTTATCTGCTCCATCTTAAAGCCGATCATTAGCGCGCAAATCGTACCGCCAAAAACGATCAAAACAGAGGGAATATCGATGTAAGCTCCGATTCCGACGCCCATCTGCATGGAACCTAGCAAAAGCACCATAATAACTATCCAACCGACGAGGCTACCTAAATCCATCTTGCAACTTTCTATTTAAAAATTTTAGTTTGTATTTTAGTTTTTTTTAGTTGAAAAAACAGTTAAACTTAGATTAGCTTTTTGCAAAAGGCGTTCCAAATCGATGTAAAATTTTTTAAATTTTGCGTTTTTGGTCATATTTCGTTTTTTTGGCACTTTTCTTGATCAAATTTGAATGCTAATTTTTTCTAAAAATTTGATTTAAAAAGCGAAGCGAAATTTTAAACAAAAACAAAAGGTAGCGTCTTGCGGCGAGCGTAAATTTCGGCAAATTTATAGCTCGCGCGCGTAAAGGGCAAATTTAACTAGGCCTTTTTCGGCTTAAACGCCCTTTTTGCCGTCATATAAAAGCCGCTAAAGATAAATAGCGCCATCAAAAGCGAAACGACCGACCACAAAATTTTACCCGAAAGCCCGAAAAAATACCCCGTATGTAGCTGATAGTTCGTACTTTTTACCATGCCAACGGTTATGCCATCGGTCTGCTTTTGCTCAGCCATCTTGCCTTCTTTTACGTTCACGGTCGCCATTTTCGGACGAGCGGTGTTTGGCTCGTCAGGTTCGTAGTATCTGACGTTTATCTTATCTCCAGCCGCGAGCATTAGGCTAAATTCTTTATACTCTATGCCGCTTGATTTAAATATCTCATAAGCTTTCTGCACATCGCTAAATTTATACTCGGCGTTCTTTTTGCCCTCTGCTTTTGCGGGCGCTCCGTCTTTTTGCGCGGTCTCTTTTGGTAAATTTTGCTCGCTAACGAAAAGCTCCATCACCGCGCCGTTATACCAGCGGTACGACCACATGAGCCCCGTTAGACAGATGACGAGATAAATCACCGCGCTTAAGGCGCCTAAACTCGTGTGCAGGTTGTGAAAAAGGGCGTATTTTTTGAGTTTAAAATTCGGCTTTATCGCCTCGGCAAATTTGCGTTTTATCCTTGGAAAATGTAGCCAAACGCCGCTTATCACGAGCACTATCATCGCGACCGTACTAGCGCCTACGATCTGCTTGCCTACTTCGCCTGCGGTTTTGTTACCCGTTAGCGCAAAGCCCAAATTTCGGTGCAGCGACATCGCTACGCGCACAAAGGCGACTCCGTAGTCCTTGCCGATGATCTGCGCAGTATATGGATCGACCAGATAGGCATCACTATTGTTCGCATAAATTTTGATCGCCTCGTTTTCGCTTTTAGGTAGCACGAGCCTTGCGGGTTGCTTAACGCCCGTTTGCTCGCTAAAGCTTTGCAAGATTTTCTCAACGCTTAGCATTTCGCCCATTTTTTCAACCTTGGCAGCGTTTAAATTTATGATCTCCTCAAGCTCATGTTGATACGATAAAATCGAGCCCGTAACGCCGATAACGAGTAGCGGAACGGCAAAAATAATCGATAAAATCAGGTGGAGGTTAAACAAAAACTGATTTCTTCTTAAGACCTTTTTTAAAAATGAAAGCAAGCCGCATCCTTTAAATTATGATTTTGATTATTTTTAAAACTCGTGATTATATTGATTAATGCTTAAGAATTTGTTAAGTCCAAAAAGCATTAATCCCGCATTTAGCAAATTTGAGATAAAATCGCTCAAATTTAAATAAGGAAAAAAGATGAGCGATATCGGCGTAGTGGTGCTTGCCGCGGGGCTTGGCACAAGGATGAAATCAACTAAACCAAAGGTGCTTTTCGAGCTTTGCGGAGAGCCGATGATTATCCATATTTTGCGCAAAGCTTATGAGATCAGTAGCGACGTGAGCGTGGTTTTGAGCTATCAAAAAGAGCTCGTCGAAGCCAAAATCAAAGAAATTTTCCCTCAAACTAAAATTTATGAGCAAAATTTAAAAGAGTTCCCTGGCACTGCGGGCGCGCTAAAAAACATCCCGCTAAATAGCGAAAAAACGCTGATTTTGTGCGGAGATATGCCGCTTATAAAAATCAACGACCTAATCCGCCTAAGCGCTGGCAATGCAGACATCTCGCTTAGCGTTTTTGAGGCGGCAGACCCGTACGGATACGGCCGCGTGATCGTAAATAACGGCAAAGTAGAAGCCATAGTCGAGCAAAAAGACGCAACCGAGACACAAAAAATGATAAAAAGCGCAAACGCCGGCTGCTACTGCTTTAAAAGCGAAGTTTTGCGCGAGATTTTACCACTCATCGGCAACGAAAACTCGCAGAAAGAATTCTATCTAACCGACGCGATAAAAATCGCAAACGAGCGCAGCCTAAAATGCTGGGCCATCAGCGTCGAAGAACAAAATTTCATGGGCATAAACGATAAATTTCAGCTCAGCATCGCCCAAAATTTGATGCAGGAGGAGATCAAGAAAAATTTGATGAAAAGCGGCGTGCTAATGCGGCTACCAAATAGCGTTTATATCGACTCTAGAGCCAAATTTGAAGGCGAGTGCATCATCGAAGAAAACGTAAGCATCATAGGAGATTGCCTCATCAAAAACTCCGTCATCAAAAGTGGCTCAGTCGTAGAAAACTCCGTCATCGAGGACTCGGACGTCGGCCCGCTCGCGCACATACGCCCAAAATGCGAGATCAAAAACACCCACATCGGAAACTTCGTCGAGCTAAAAGCCGCCAAGCTAAACGGCGTCAAAGCAGGCCACCTAAGCTATCTGGGTGACTGCGAGATAGGCAGTGGCACAAACGTAGGCTGCGGCACGATCACGTGCAACTACGACGGCAAAGCTAAGCACAAAACGATAATCGGCAAAAACGTCTTTATCGGCTCTGATACGCAACTAGTCGCTCCCGTAAAAGTCGGCGATGACGTACTAATCGCCGCGGGAAGCACCGTAACTAGCGACGTACCAAGCGGCGCACTAGCCATCAGCCGCACGAAACAGGTAAATAAAGAAGGCTTTTTCTATAAATTTTTTAACGAAACCAAAAGCGGCGACGAAAATGCTAAAAAATAAAAAAATTTTGCTCGCTGTTTGCGGCAGTATCGCATTTTATAAGGCTTATGAAATTTTATCCGCGCTAAAAAAAGAGGGCGCGGACGTGCGAGTAATGCTTAGCGAAGGAGCGCTTAAATTTTGCTCGGAAGCGGGCTTTGAGGCGCTGTGCGAGCATAAAATTTTAACCTCACGCACGGAAAACTGGCAGGACGGACTAAATCACATCGCCTACGCCAAAACCGATCTCATCTTGATCGCGCCTGCTAGCGTAAATACGATAAACAAGCTTGCTGGCGGCATCTGCGATAACGTCTTCATGCAGACTCTGATCGCTAGCCCGGCTCCTCTACTCATCGCGCCCGCAGCCAACGACAAAATGCTAAATCACTTCTCTACGCGCAAAAATTTCGAGTTTTTAGCGGCAAACGGCGCGAGATTTATCGAGCCTGTAGAAAAAACCCTAGCCTGCGGTGACACGGGCAAAGGCGCGCTGGCAGACGTTTCTACGATCATCCACGAAACCAAAAGGATGCTCGCTGAACCCAAATTTAAAGGGCAAAAAGTGATCGTAACGGGCGGCGCCACGAGCGAAAAGATCGACGACGTAAGAGCCGTGACGAATCTATCCAGCGGCAAGATGTCGCGAGCGCTTGCTGACGCATTTTACTACACGGGCGCGGACGTGACGCTGATAGCTAGCTTTGAGACGACAAACGCGCCCTATAAAACGCTCAAATTTCAAAGCTCGTCGGAGCTAAAAGAGCTGCTACGCGAAAATTTAGCGGACGCAAATTTGCTCGCGATGGCGGCTGCGGTTAGCGACTACGTTCCAAAAACCAAATTTGAAGGCAAGCTAAAAAAGCAAAATTTAGGCGAAATTTGGACGCTAGAGCTAGCGCAAAACGGCGATGTTTTGGGCTCTTTGGCAGATTTTAAAAACGTAAAGAAAATCGGCTTTAAAATGGAAACGGACGGCGCAAACGCCATGCGAAACGCAAAAAATATGCTTGAGAAAAAGAGCCTCGACGCCGTTTGCCTAAACGTGCTTGGCGGCGATATAAATTTTGGCTCTAATAGCACGCAAATCGCCTTTATAACGACCCGTGACGCGCAAAATATCGCGCTAACATCTAAAGATGACGCGGCGCGGCAAATCGTAAATTTAGCAAGCAAGCTATGATAAATCCCGTCTCACGAGTGCAAAAAATCGCAAGCGGCGGCGCGGGCACGGCTCTAAACGCGAGTCTGCCAATCAGCATCAAAGTCGCCGAAAAGACGGGCTACAATCGCTACAATCTCAAAATGGGCAACAAAATCCTGAGTACAAAAAGCATGAAAAGCCTCGACGTGGAGGGCGAATACTGGGGCGAGATCGCAAGCGGCACCGAAAATATCGTGATAAGAAATCTTTTTAAAAAGCCAAATTTAGCCTACGCCGCACCTGATGGGCTAGCGCTAATAGAAAGACTGATAAGCGAGCCCGATCTAAACTGGTTTTATGAATATATATTTAACGGTCTTAGTACGGCAGACTCGCGGGAATCGTTTGAAAATCTAGCTCAAATGATACTTGCGCTACAAAAAAATATCATTAATATTTCGTTTGTTTATAACGGCGTAAAAGGCGTTTTTCAGATGAAATTTGATGGCGCTAAAACGAGTCAAATTTACCTTGTTTTTTCAAATTTTGCTCCGATTATTTTTACGCTAAAAGGCGCTCAAATAATCAGCGCGCAAACGCCGTTTGACAAGGTTGCCAGGCTATTGCGAGACGAGTTTAGCTGCGAAACACAAACGACTCAAAACATCGCCGCTTTTTTTGATCCAAGTGGAAAAATAATTGATTTTAAGGGCTAAAATGAACGAGCTAAATCACCTCGCTATCATCATGGACGGCAACGGCAGATGGGCCAAACGCCGCGGTTTGCTACGCACCAAAGGGCACGAAACTGGCGCAAACGTCGTGGAGCAGATGTGCGAGTTTTGTATCGACGAAGGCGTGGCGGTGCTGAGCCTTTATGCATTTAGCACCGAAAACTGGAAGCGCCCGAAGAGCGAAGTCGCGTTTTTGATGGAGCTTTTACATAAATTTTTGCTCTCAAAACGCGAGAGTTTTATCAAAAACGGTATCAAATTTAACGTCATAGGCGACGAAAACCCGCTAAGCGATAAGCTAAAAAACGAGATAAACGAGATCAAAAACGCAACTGCACAAAACTCGCGGTTAAAGCTAAATTTAGCCCTAAACTACGGCGCAAAAGATGAAATTTTAAGAGCTTTTAGGAGATTTTGCGAAAAAAACGGCGGCGAATTTGACTCCGAAATACTAGCTTTAAATTTGAACGAAGATAGCTTGCAAAAGTGCCTCGATGAGCCCGCGCCCATCGACCTTCTCGTGCGCACCGGCGGCGAGCAGAGACTGTCAAATTTTATGCTTTGGCAGGCTTCATACGCCGAGTTTGCCTTTACGCCTACGCTTTGGCCCGATTTTACGCGCGAGGAGCTAGCCTTGATAACGGCAAAATTTAAGAAAAAAGATAGAAGGTTTGGCGGGCTTTAAAATTTGATGTTTTTGACTGCCGCTATCTTTTAAATTTACGTCGTTTTATTTGATTCGCTCGCTAAAAAAGTGCCTTTAAATTTGACAAATAAAAGCCTTGCCGCAAGGCCGTTTTGCATAAATTTTGAACCGAAATCTTTAAATTTAAAATCATTCAAGGCAATATTTCGCTAAAATCGCCTTTAAATTTCTGTTTTTATGCTTTTTGCGGCGCAAATAACGAGTCAAATTTTAGTTCAAATCAGCGCAGCAAATTTGCACAAACATTACTTAAAAACGTCGCCGCTAGCTCAAAAATAATCGCAAGCAGCCAAATGCATTATAAATTAAATTAGGAGAGTTATGATTTTTGCCGTTGTATTTTTTATTTTATTATTTTTTATCTTGGGCGCCGTAGTCGGCAGCTTTAGCAACGTCCTGATCTACCGCATACCGCGCGGCGAGAGCATAAATTTCCCCGCCTCGCACTGCCAAAGCTGCAAAACTCCGCTAAAACCGTATCATAACATCCCGATTTTTGCGTGGCTGTTTTTGCGCGGCAAATGCGCGTTTTGCGGCGAAAAAATCAGCTTTCAGTATCCGCTCGTAGAACTCGCTAGCGCCCTGCTTTGCGTGCTTGCGTATTGCGTTGAAACGCACGGACTAGAGCCTCTTGCGGACGATTTTTACGCCGCGATTTTTAAGGCGGCGATGCTTGGCGTCTGCTTTATCTTGCTGCTAGCGCTTAGTCTGATCGACTTTCGTTACAAGGCTGTTCCGGATTCTCTGCTTTTTGCCAGCGTCGCATTTTCGCTACTTTACGGTTTTAATCTACCCGCCTCTTTTGACTCTGATGAGCTTTTGCGCGCCTTTGATTCGTTTATAAACGCCGCGATTTTTATGTTTGCATTTTGGCTACTGCGCGCTGTCGTCAGCCTAGCTCTTAAGCGCGAAGCCATGGGCTCTGCGGATATTTTTATAGCGGGCGTTATGGGTGCGATACTAGGTATCAAGCTTGGCCTCATGGCGATCTATGTCTCGGCGCTACTGACGCTGCCAGCCTACGTCATCGTGCGAAAGCGCGGATACGAGCTGCCTTTCGTGCCGTTTTTGAGCCTTGCTACGCTTATAGTTTATGCGTTTAAGGAGCAGTTTATCTACATCTTGAGGCTGATTTATGGATAGGACGGCGCGTTATCTTTTCTCAAACTTCCTAAGTACGTTTGCATCACTATTTGCGACGCTTTTTCTCATAATGTCGATCGTGTTTTTCATCCAGATAGCGCGTATCACATCATACATCGAGATTACGTTTATAGAGCTTTTTAAACTCTATATGTTTATGCTGCCTAGAGTGTTGCTTTTTACCGTACCTATCGCGTTTTTCGCATCGCTTGCGCTCATGTTTTTCAGACTTTCGCGCGAAAACGAGAGCATCGTGCTTTTTACGCTCGGATATTCGCCCGTTAGGATCGCTAAATTTTTCCTCATCGTTAGCGGCGCGGTCTCAATCTTTCTCATCGTCACCGCGATAGTGCTGATCCCTACGGCCGCAGAGCTAAACTCAAATTTCGTCTCGTACAAAAAAACCGTCGCCAAGCTAAATTTGAAAACAACCGAATTTGGGCAAAAATTTTCCGACTGGATGGTCTTCATCCAAAACGAAAAAAACGACGAAAACGGTACTCTTTACGAGGGCGTGACGCTTTATTCGCCAAAAGAAGGCGCGCACCGATTCGTCCTTGCTAAAAACGCTCGACTAACCAACAACAACGCCGTGCTTGAGTTTACGCTATCAGACGGCAAAATTTACGATATCAGAGACGCCTCGTGGCATAAAACAGACTTTGGCACGATGAAAATCAGCACCGTCCAAGAGGACAGCGTCGCGCAGACGAAGTCGTTTGTGCAGTATTGGCAGGCAATGAGCGAGGATAAAAAGCGCGCCAAAGACTTCGCAACCTACGTTCTCATCGCGCTTTTTCCGCTAGCTACGACGCTTTTTGCTTTGAGCCTTGGTATCGTAACCTACCGCTACGAAAAAGGTTTTGTGTATTTTGGGATATTTGGTGTACTGTTTGGCTATTTTACGCTCATCATGCTCTTTAGTTCGCGCGTTTTTGTCGCGATTGCAGCGATATTTTCGCTATTTTTTATCGCCTCTATTTTTAGCTTTAGGGCTAAAATTTTAAAAAGATACTAAGTGCGGCTTAAACTCGTTTTTAGCTACGATGGGTCGAAATTTCAAGGCTCGCAGACACAGCCGCACGAAAACGGCGTTGAGGACGCTCTGGGCGCTGCTCTAGCGCACGTGGGTATTTTTAGCAAGATAATCTCTAGCTCGCGCACAGACAAGGGCGTGCACGCAAACAACCAAGTAGCCTGCGTCGAGTGCGGCGAGCATTTTAAGGACTTTACGCGTCTAAAAGCTCTCATCAACCGCCACGCCCACCCGGCCGTTCACGTCAAATTTATAAGCCGCGTTAAAGACGACTTTCACCCGCGCTACTACGCTACGGCGCGCGCATATCGATACGTCATCAATCACGGCGAGTTTTCTCCTTTTTTATCGTCTTACGAGACTTTTTTACCAAAATTTGACCTAAATTTAGCAAACGAACTACTCGCGCTTTTTGTCGGAGAGCACGATTTTAGCGCGTTTATGAAGCTTGGCAGCGATATCAAAAGTCCAGTGCGGCGCATCTCAAAGGCTTTTTGTTACGCGCGCGGCGAGCGGTCGATCATCGTTTTTAAAGCAAACGGCTTTTTGCGCGCCCAGGTTCGCCTCATGGTCGCTAGCGTTTTAAAGGCGCTGGAGCTTGCAAAAAACGGTAAATTTAGACAAACGCAGGCACAGGAGTTTAAATTTGAGCGCGCAGAGGCGGCAAATTTGGATACAAATTTAAACAAAAACAGCCACGATAATATCCTGACGGCAAGTCACGAAAGCGTAAATTTGGCGAAATTTGAAAAAAACACAAATTTAACCGCCGAACACGTGGTTTACGTCGCTTCAAAATTTGACGATAAAAACTCAAATTTAAACGAAGTCGCAAACAACTGCCGAGATACAAATTTCCTCAAAGCAAAAGAGCTTTTGCGCCAGGCTATCTACGAGCAAAAGCCGCTCACGCGCATCCCCGCGCCGCCAAACGGTCTTTATTTAAACCGAGTTTTTTACGAATGAGAAATCAAAAAATAAAAGAAGCTATTGCTGCCGTAACGCAAAAGCAAAAGGCTCTACGCAGTATTTACGCCTAGTTTTTAACCATAAACTCCGTTGCGTTTGTTTTTTGCTGGCGTTTATGCGCTGCTTATCGATCCGTCGTTTGAAGTCGTAGGCGTACTGCTCGTCATCGCACTGTTTGTACAAGCAGCGCTAGCAACTTTTATAGCAGATATTTTATATAAGATAAACGGCGAGAAGCTAAACAAAAATGCAATGGCAGAGTACAAGCGGTTTTATAAAAACGTTTTTATAAACGCTGTCATCAAAAGTATCGACGGCAAATTTAGCTACGAACCCGCTCAAGGCATCTCAAGAAGTGAGTTTTTGAAAGCTCAAATTTACAGAGAGCTTGAGTTTAGGAGCGAGGATCTCATCAGCGGCGTTTATAATAACGTTAAATTTCAGCTAAGCGAAGCTATCGGCGAGAAGCGAAAATACGCGACTTCAACCAATATCTACGTGATTTCTTTTATGGCGATTAAAGCGATGTTTGATATTTATATGGATTTTAAGGATACGGTTTTTGTCTGCGAATTTTATAAAACCTTCAAAGGCGTGACGATTTTGGCGGATAAAAAGGCTATGAACACGAAAATGATAGGCGAAAAAGAGGTGCTGGACGATACGGAGTTTAACAACGAATTTCGCGTATTTACCGACGATAAGATAGAGGCGCGCTATCTTTTAAGCCCCGGTTTTATGCGGCGACTGCATGATGTGAAACTCAAATTTGACGGAGCGGTATCGCTGAGTGCGGCGTTCATGGATGATAAATTTTACCTTTTTCTAAACGGTGCAAAAGACCGTTTCGAGAGTTCGCTCTTTGCTCCACCGCCGAGCCTCGCGGACGCGCAGGCCATAAAAGATGAGATCTCGCAACTGCTGCGCATAATCGACGAACTAAATTTGAGTCTTGATGTTTATAAATGATTTTGCTTTTTCGGCGGTAAATTTCGCCAACGATGAGCTTAAAATTTGACCGTAAATTCGGTCGGCAAATTTAAATATACCGCAACGCCGCGCAAAGCCTGCCGCCCCCAACGGACGCTTATTTTCAAGTTTAACGGCGCTAAGCTAAAAATAAATACAGCCAGCGCCTGTCTACAATTGAGCCAAATTTACAAAATATCCCTCTGCCCTTTTGCATTCATCGGGCTTAGCACGCCCATTTGCTCCATCTGTTCGATGATCGTAGCTGCGCGGTTGTAGCCGATTTTTAGGCGGCGTTGTAGATAACTGATCGAGGTTTTTTGCTCGCTTAGCACAATCTCTTTAGCCTCTTCGTAGAGCTCGTCTAGCTCGCCCGCTACCGCACCGGAGCCTGCGCCCGCACCGCCGCTAGCGCCCTCCTCGGCTAAAAATCTCTCGTCATAGACCACCTCTTGCTGCGCTTTTAGGAAATTTACGATGGTGTCGATCTCTTTTTCGCTAGCAAACGGCGCATGCAGTCTGATGACGCCGGGGCTTCCCGGAGGGGTAAATAGCATATCGCCGCGTCCTAGCAAGCTCTCCGCACCCATTTGATCTAGGATCACCTTACTATCGATACGCTGACCTACGCGGTAGCTGATGCGGCTAGGCAAATTTGCCTTTATGAGCCCCGTAACGACGTCCACGCTCGGGCGCTGGGTGGCTACGATGAGATGTATGCCGCTGGCTCTAGCCATCTGCGCCAGGCGCCCGATATATAGTTCCACGTCCTTGCCGCTAGTCATCATGAGGTCGGCCAGCTCGTCGATGATCACGACAATGTATGGGAACTGCTCGCCGCCCTCCTCCTTCATCTTTTCGTTGTAGCTTTCGATATTTTTGGTGCGTGTGTGACTCATGATCTTGTAGCGGCGCTCCATCTCGGCGACCATGTTTGATAGCGCGGTTATAGCCTGCTTGGCCTGCGTGATGACAGGCGTGAGTAGGTGCGGGATGTCGTTATAGATACTAAACTCCAGCATCTTTGGATCTATCATCATCAGGCGAAGCGTCTGTGGGCTGTTGCGATATAGAAGGCTTAGCAGCATTGCATTTATACCTACGCTCTTGCCAGATCCCGTCGTGCCCGCGATTAGCAGGTGGGGCAGTTTTTTTAGATCGGTAACAAAGGGCGCGCCGACGATATCCTTGCCCAGCGCGATAGTTAGCGGACTGCTCGAGTTTTTGAAAACCTCGCTATCTAAAATTTCCTTTAGATAGACAGTTTCGATGTTTTGATTCGGCACTTCGATACCCACGACGTCTTTGCCAGGGATCGGCGCCTGGATACGGATAGTCTGCGCGCGTAGAGCCATCGCGAGGTCGTCTTGCAGGGTTAAAATTTTACTCACCTTGATGTGCGGCGCCTGACGAAACTCAAAAGTCGTGACGATCGGCCCTGTGTAGGTGCGCACGACGTCGCCGTCTATTTTAAATTTGCGTAGTTTATCGAGTAGATCGGAGATTTTTTGATCGATTTCGGCTTCGTTTACGCTGTTTGATCTTTTAGGCGGATCGGCTAAAAATTTAAGCGGCGGCAGTGCGAAATCCTTAGGTTTTTCGACCTTGCCTTTTTCCATTTGTTCGAGTAGTTTTTTGTTTTCGGCGACTTCGTTTAGAATCTCGACGCCGTTTATAGTAGTACTTTTTTCTTCTAAATTTGACTCGCTTTCATCCTGCGCATCGTCTTCATCGTCCGGCTCGTCTACGTCCTCTAGCTTTTCGCTGTTTTCCTCGCTCAAATTTGACTCGCTTTGAGCTTTAGGCTTTTTGATTTGTCTAGGTTTTTTTTGCGATTTTGGTTTAACCTCACCCATATTTTCAAATTTATCCTCATTGGAGCTGGGCTCAACGAAAGCCTTTTTTAGGATAGCTATGATGTTATCCTGCGCGATGAGACCAAAGCTCAGCACAAAAAGCATCAAGATAAATACCCACATGCCTATCACGCCGGCGACGTCTTTTAGCGCATCATTTATGCTGTTTGCGACCAGTCCGCCGTAGCTAGCGTCCGCACCTGATTGAAACATCAAAAACGCCAAAAATAGTAGTGTCGCTCCAAGCGCGGTCTGGGCAAATTCGGCGTTAAAGCCGTTAAAATATTTGTAAATATAATACGCGAAAAATATAAAAACAAAAGGGTAAACGTAAGCTATAAAGCCGAAAAGTTTGAAGTTCCAAAGTCCTATCGCGTTGCCAAAACTACCGACGAAATTTGCCGCGGGCGCGATGGTGGCGATCCCGAAAAATATCAAAAAACAAACAACTACGACTAAAACCGATTCTCTTAAAATGGCGCGTCCTTTTAAATTTAGTAAATTTAAATTTGCGAGAGAGCTAAGTTTTGAGCCAAATTTATCAAAATTTGACCCTATTTTAGCTCCGCCCGCTTTGATAACGAAACTTTAATAAAACCGTAGATTATAGCGAGTTTTTACATATAGTTTAATAACGAGAGCTGGTTTATTTTAGCCACAGACTGCAACATCGCCTGATACGACATCATTTTTTGCATGAGATTCATATAGGTCTCGCCATAGTCGGCATTTGTGATATCGGCCTTGACGGTTTTTACGTTTACCTCCATGACGCTAGCGTGCGTGTTGGTCTGTATTAGCGTATTGGTTTGATTTCCAACTTTAGTGTGGATTTTGTTTACGTGATCGGCGATATGATCCAGTCTCTCGATCGCGCCTTGGATACCGGAGTTACGCGGGTGTTCACTCTGGCTATCGGCACGGTATTGACCGCTTCTTACAGCCTCTATCATCCTATCCAGGTCATCAAAAATATCCACGCTCGGGCTATCTATTTCGATACCGTTGTTTGCCGAAAAGTTCCATAGTGAACCGTCTCCTTGCATGGTTGCAGGCGTCGTACCGGTGCTATCTCCGTAAAATTGATCAGAATTTACCTCGTCATAAATTCCGACTTTTATCGGCGTGACGGCGTTTTGCTTGTCGGTTACTTTTATGCGGCCGCGGTGATCCATATTTGCCTCTACGCTGCCTTGCGATTTTGCGATAGCTTGTTTGTAGGCGACATAATCAGCCTGGGCACTACCGCCGGCGCCCGCAGGAACATTGTCACTAGCTACCATACCGATAATGTCATTTAGTTGCCTAAAAGTCATATTTTTTGACTGCGTTTCTCTACCCTCGGTGGTCGGCGGGTTTGTGGTGTCGTTGTAAAAACTATCCCAAACCTCGGTAGTGTATGTGGTGCCATCCGGTCTTGTTATGCTTACCTGAGCATTACCTGATGTTGCAGGCGGTACGGCGCTACCGAAAATCACGTCAACCTTATAATCTCCGCCGCTTTTAGATTTGATCTGCATTTTTAAGGCCTGATCATTCATGTCGTATTTGTCTCTTTCGCCGGGATATAGCTCTTTTGAGCCCACGACTTGGCTTAGCGTCGTGTTATCGTCGGCAAATTTACCGCTACCGCGCTCTACTTGCGATACAGTGCCTATTAGGTTTCTGCCCTCTTGTTTAAAGTTTATCTTGTCGTAGTCGTAAGCGTTTGTGACGGCGCCGTCTAAGTCTTCATATTTGCTCTTAACAAATTCAGTGATTTCATAGTCGTCTGGGTTTGCCTGCACCATGGCTTCGAGCGGATTTGCGCCGCTAGTTAGGCTATCTACCGTATCAAAGGCACTTGAGGCTCCTGCTATACCGCCCGCTAGAGCATCTGCATTTGCCACTTTTTTCGTCGCCGCTATCATGTGAAAATCAATAACCTGATTGC
Source organism: uncultured Campylobacter sp. (assembly GCF_938045625.1). Classification (GTDB taxonomy): domain Bacteria; phylum Campylobacterota; class Campylobacteria; order Campylobacterales; family Campylobacteraceae; genus Campylobacter_A. The sequence goes on along the minus strand of NZ_CALIAV010000023.1, from coordinate 3,555 downwards.
CTTTGCTTAGGTCTTTTACGTTGATTTGACCCTGGTTATTTATCGTTACTTCGACGACTTTATTAGTCGGAGTGTTGCCGTATTCGGTACCGATTTTTTCCAGCAGATCGTTTATAGAGGCGTCTGAAGTCATCTTAAATTTACTCGTAAAGCTCGTACCGTTTGGTTTTTTACCCTGCAAGAAAAACGTCGTATCCTGAAACCGCCTCACGCCCGTGCCGGTGAAATCCTGATTGGTTAGAGTTTTTTCGTCTTTTACATATTTAAAACCGATTAGATCGCGCATTTTATGCTCGCTATCGATATAAACGGTTTTATTTTTATCGTCCAAATTTTGCGCTTTTAACATCGTATTGGAGGTGACTTTTTTATTATAGTCGCCGTCCTTGCCCAAAAATAGCTCCTGCCCGTTTTGGTTGTAGGTCAAATTTACCTGAGCTCCGCCTACAGCTTTCATTGTTTGCGCATTGCCGAAATATTCATTCGTATCGCCGTTTATAGGTTTTGTATTTATAGCGCTTCCAGAGAACAAAAACTGCCCGTTTATCGAGGTGTTGGCGATATTTACTAGATGATTTTTGATACCTTGAAGGTCGTTTGCGATAGCCTCGCGAGATGTTTGCGAGTGGATTTCATTGGCGCCTTGAACCAGCTTTGTTTTAAAAGTTTGAAGCTGCTGCTTAAATTCACCCAAAGCCTTGTCTGTATTTTTTGAAAAGTGTTGCGCCTTTGACGTCGCCGTTTGCACCTGTTCAAGCGTCGCAACCTCGTAATCAAGCCTCATGCCATCATTGTAAACACTACTATCCTCAAAAGAATTTTGGATTTTTAGACCGCTTGAAATTTGCGTATTTAGCTTGTAAAGCGCTTTCATATTGGTCTGATAGTCGTAGTTATTCGTAAATTTCATCAGCTGATTCGTCATTCTCATCGCATTTTTCCTTAAATTTAATTGAGCTCTTGTAAGCAAATAAAGTTCCACTCGTTATATCGTCAAATTTCAAAATTTATTTAGTTTTAGATATGATTTTGACAAATTTAAGGAGAATAAATGAAAATACTCTTTTCGCCAAGCGAAGCCAAAACCGCCGTTGGTTCAAACAAATTTATAGATAAGGACGCCTTTATTTTTCCAAATTTATATGAAAAGCGGTGCAAAATTTTAAAAATTTACGATGAATTCTTGCAAACGGCCGGATTGGAGCAAATTTCAAAACTTTTTGGAGTTAAAAATTTGACCGATGAGCCGAGTTTGCGCGAAAGCCTTTTTAAAAAAGGAGCGGTAAAAGCCATCTTGCGATACGACGGAGTAGCATATAAGCACCTTGACTACCGTTGTCTTGATAGCGCCGCACAGGAGTTTATAGATAAAAATACGCTGATTTTTTCAAATTTATTCGGCCCGGTACTTGCCGCAGACGCCCTGCCCGAATATAAACTAAAGCAAGGCGAGCGGATAAACGGGCTAAATTTGGAGGAATTTTATAGCCAAAATTTCAGCGGCGAGATAGATAAATGGCTAGGAGATGACGACATTTTAGACCTTAGAGCCGAGTTTTACGAGAAATTTTACCGCATACAAAAACCGTTTGCGACATTTAAATTTCTAAAAAACGGTAAAGTCGTCAGTCACTATGCCAAAGCATACCGCGGGATAGTTTTGAGGCAAGTAGCGCAAAACGGGGTAAAAAACTTCAGCGAACTTTGCAAAACCGATATAGAAAATTTGCGCCTTATAGACATCAAAAAAACTGGACTAAAAAGCGAGTTTTTGGTGCAAATAGTCTAAAATTCGAGCTTTTTAGTCAAATTCGCGCAAAAATCGTTAAATTTTCGGCTAAAAACTATTGTATTTTTTATAAAAACGTTGTAAAATGCCCGCATATCACTTCTTATTAAGGATGGTTCTATGAAAAAAGCTGATTTTATTCAAGCTGTTGCCGACAAGGCCGGTCTTTCTAAAAAAGATTCTCTAAAGGTAGTTGATGCCGCACTAGAGACTATCGAAGAGGTTCTTAAAAACGGCGATAGCATTAGCTTTATAGGCTTTGGTACATTCGCTACTGCCGAAAGAGCCGCTAGAAAAGCAAGAGTACCGGGAACTACGAAAGTTATAGATGTTCCTGCTAGCAAAGCGGTTAAATTTAAAGTAGGCAAAAAATTAAAAGAAGCAGTAGTAGCAGGCGCAGGCAAAAAAGGCAAAAAGAAATAATCACCCTTTCATGAAAGCTCAAGATTGGGCTTTCATGTTTTTTAATCTCTTTTTTATATCTTTCAAGGTAAAATCTCACTTCTTTGATTAGCCCGAGTGGTGAAACCGGTAGACGCGCCAGACTCAAAATCTGGTAAGGGCAACCTTGTGTCGGTTCGAGTCCGACCTCGGGCACCATCGATCCTGTCGTTATTACAAAGCATTTATAAAAATCCAAAAGATACAAAATTTTAATCAAGGGTACACATTAGGGTACACATTTTTTTACTTTTATATTTTTCTATATTAATTCAGCAACTAGATATTGTATAATTATTCATTGCATTATTTAAGGATATGTCATGGGCGTAGAAGACTGCAGTTATATAAAACAATTAGATTATCAGAATATTTTAAACCAAGTAGCTTTATTCTATCAATATCCAGTTTTGATCAATAATAGCAATAACAACAATATGGCCTATAATAATAATTCCATTTTAAGGGATACAAACAACATATTTTTGTGCTTGGCAGACGATGGTCACTATTTTTGGATTAATCAAAACGGCAATATAATTTATAACCACCAGAATAAGTCCAATCAAATACTTTTTCAAAAGCTAGAATTTTTTTTAAACAAACTGTCTGGGAAAAAAACAAAAATATTTAAAACAAGCATTGAACTAAGCATATGGATTTCAAAGTGCGAAGAAAAATATAACAAAATACAAGATCCCTTAAAAAAGTTGGTATTTAAACCGAGGAATGATGTTGTTTGTGTAGCACTAGATACTTTACCTATTGTACTTGGTGATGTTTTTGATATTCATAAAGAAAGATTTGCAACATATGATGGTGGAAAAACATTTTACATAAATAAATTTTACCGGTGCGATAATCTTTTACATAATATCTTTATTTTGAAAACCCCCGATATTTATTCTATTACAATGCAATATTTATACCACATATCTGGATACAATAAGGACAAATTTAACTATATTATGTGTTGGCTGGCCAATATGTTTAAATATATTGCGAATAATAGCAATAAAGAATTTGACCAAAAATTACTAAAAAGCATATTGGTTCTTGTTGGCAAAGAAAAAACAGGTAAAGAGATTTTTTTTAATAATATAGTAAAGCCACTTTTTGGAGAAAAGTATTGCCTAAAAATAGACAATGAATTGATATCGCACAAAAATTTTAAAAAAGAACAATCTAATAAAATTTTCTACAATTTTGACAATATTTCAAGCGATTCCATTAAAGATATAGAAAAGAAAGGGCTTATTCATAATATTCTTGGAAAACAAGATAAAAACATAGTGGGCACTGTTGTAACAACAGATACAAAATAT
>NZ_CALIAV010000022.1 GCF_938045625.1 uncultured Campylobacter sp. | reverse complement strand
TTTGAAATAATGCAAATGGTAAGTTATGAGGTTTCTGTTCATAAGAGACATTGGATTTCAATATTTTCGAAACTTAAAGTTTTAATTCCAAAATTACCAGAGCAACAAAAAATCGCAGACTGTTTATCTTCTATCGATGACCTTATTTCTGTTGAAGAAAAGAAATTGTCATTGCTAAATGACTATAAAAAAGGTTGGATGCAAAAGCTCTTTCCAGCCGAAGGAAAAACAGTTCCTGAATGGAGATTCCCAGAGTTTATGAATAGTGGCGATTGGGAAGAGAATAGTTTAAAGAAAGTTTTGATAAAAAATTCTATGAAGAATAAGAATCAAAAATATTCATTAATCGAAAGTATAAGTAATAAATTTGGCTTTGTTAGACAAGATAAATATTTTGAAAATAGAAGAGTTGCAAGTAAAAACACTTCAAATTATTATGTAATTAAGAAAGGGTATTTTGCTTACAATCCTTCCCGTATTGATGTTGGTTCATTAGCATACAAATATGATGACAGAACTTCAATAATTAGTCCGCTTTATGTAAGCTTTAAAGCAAACAATGATGTAATTGACGATATTTTCTTATGGATGTTTTTTAATTCTACTAGTTTTACTAAACAAATGATCTTTGAAGGAGGAGTCAGAAATACTCTGAATTATGAAAATTTAATTCAAATTAAAATATTTCTCCCCAATCTTCCTGAACAGCAAAAAATTGCTGGTTTTTTATCTGGTATAGATGATTTAGTAAATAAACAAACAGATAGAATAGAAGCATTAAAACAACATAAAAAAGCATTAATGCAAGGATTGTTTCCCGCTACTGAGGAGGTGTGGTAATGAGCATAAATATCCCCTCAAGCATTACCGAACAAGAGTTTAAAAAATTAACAAATAAAACCCTGGGTAATGATGAGTTTCAACATTACAAAAAAATAATCACAGAAAATTATAAAAAAGATAAAACTTCCGGGAATTATATTTTAAAAGAAAATGTATCGCAAGAATTACTTGTGAACATTGATTTTATTTTCAAAAGGATCGGACATAAAAAATTTAGTTCTATTAAAGAAATAGCCGAGTATTTCAAGAAACTATTGGATGAGAAGAAATATATTATTTTATTCGCTTATAATGGAACAGGCAAAACGAGACTTTCCGGTGAATTTAAGTCTTTGGGACAACATTTGAATGAGGAGACTGGAGAAAAAACGGCTGATACCCTTTACTATAATGCTTTTACAGAAGATTTGTTTTATTGGGATAATGATTTAGATAACGATGCGGAGCGTGTATTAAAGTTTAATAAGAGTTCACGTTTTTTTAATGGATTAAAAGACCTTGATATGGATAACAAAATTCGTCCACTTCTTCATCGCTACGCTGATTTTAACTTTAGTATTGATTATGATGAGGCGGAAATTAGTTTTTATAGAGAAGAATTGGTTAAAGGCAGTATGCAAAGAATAGACAATATTAAAGTTTCTCGGGGCGAAGAGAACATCTTTATTTGGTGCTTTTTCTTGGCTATTGTCCAATTGGTAATAGACAAAGCGGAGGCATATGAGTGGGTAAAATATATTTATGTAGATGATCCGATATCTTCTTTGGATGATAACAATGTAATTGCCGTAGCTAGTCATTTGGCGGCACTTATGAAAGGAGAAGGTGTAAAAGTTATCGTATCATCACATCACACATTGTTTTTTAATGTTTTGTGTAATGAAATTAGCAGAGCTGAGCAGTTATTTTTGCAAAAAAGCAAAGACAACGCTACGTATATTTTAAAAGATACTACCAAAACGCCGTTTTTTCATCATGTTGCATTATTGAAAGAATTAAAAAAAGCGTCCGATACCGATATATTATACACTTATCATTTCAATATATTGAGAAACATATTAGAAAAAACAGCGTCATTTCATGGTTATGCTCATTTTTCTTCATGCATTAGAAAAGGTGATGCGGAAAATGAGCCAGTATATACAAGGATAGTCAACCTTTTGAGTCATGGAAACTATTCTTTATTTGATCCTAAAGAAATGGTAGAGGAAAATAAAGAATATTTTAGAAACATCCTAAATAACTTTCTGGAAGACTATAATTTTAATCAGAGAATATTTGAGGAAACTCAAAATCAGGAGGAAGAGCAATGAATGATACACAACAATTAGGAGATGCACTTTGGAGCATAGCGAATAAACTTCGCGGTGCTATGAATGCGGATGACTTCCGTGATTATATGTTATCCTTTCTTTTCCTAAGATATCTTTCAGGCAATTATGAAACTGCGGCAAATAAGGAGCTTGGCAAAGAGTATATGGATTGTGAGAAAGAAATTGAAAATGTACAAAGCAATGGGAATATAGATAAAGTTATAGCCGAGTTAAAATTAAAGATAACGGATTATTTTAATACATTGCCTGTAAGTAAGATTCCCGTAAAGGAAAATGAGACAAATAATGAGGTCATTAAAAGAGCAAGACAAACTCTTGTCGATGAATATGTCAGCTTACTTGAAAGTCAGAAGCTAACTCCTTTGAGTTTATGGTATATCAATAATTTGGATCAAGTATCCTTTTTTGAAAAGCAGATGCGCAAAAAGGTTCATTTTGTCATTAAGCCACAGTACTTATGGAGTAATATTTATGAGTTATCTCGAACACAAAATAATCAACTTTTGAAGACTTTGCAAGCCGGTTTTAAATTTATTGAAAATGAATCGTTTGATAGTACATTTCATGGACTATTTTCAGAGGTGAATCTTGATTCGGATAAACTTGGTAAAAATTATCAATTACGTAATGAAATGCTTTGCTCTATAATAACGGAAATTGCTGAAAAACTTGCCGAGTTTACCAATGAAGTAGATTTGTTAGGCAACGCTTATGAGTATTTGATAGGGCAATTCGCAGCTGGTTCCGGTAAAAAAGCTGGAGAATTTTATACCCCACAGCAGATTTCTAATATTCTTTCCAGAATTGTTATATTGGATAGCCATAAACCGGAGTTAGGAAAAAGGAATTTTATAAATAATCTTTTGGATTTCGCATGTGGTTCCGGTTCATTGCTTATCAATGTAAAAAAGCATCTTGAACCAAATAGTATTAGCCAAATATATGGACAAGAGAAGAATATAACGACATATAACCTTGCACGAATGAATATGTTATTACATGGGTTTAAGGATTCGGAGTTTCAAATTTTTCACGGAGATTCTTTGTTAAATGATTGGTCGTTGCTCAATGAAATGAATCCGGCTAAAAAGTTGGAGTGTGATGCTGTAGTAGCAAATCCACCTTTTAGTTATCGATGGGAACCGGATGATACATTAGCCGAAGATTTTCGCTTTAAAAGTTATGGACTTGCACCAAAGTCGGCAGCTGATTTTGCGTTTTTACTACATGGATTTCATTTTTTGAGCAAAAATGGAACTATGGCAATTATCTTGCCTCATGGCGTATTGTTCCGAGGGGGTGCAGAAGAGAAAATTAGAACTAAACTTCTGAAAGACGGAAATATTGATGCAGTGATCGGACTGCCGGCTAATTTATTCTTTTCAACAGGAATACCGGTTTGCATTCTTGTATTGAAAAAATGCAAGGAACCTGATGATGTATTATTTATCAATGCAAGTGAATATTACGAAAAAGGGAAAAGACAAAATGTTCTTTTACCTGAACATATAGACAAGATTGTTGAGACATATCAGTTCCGTAGGGAAGATGACAAGAGGTATTCGCGTCGTGTATCTATGGAAGAAATTGAGAAGAATGGATACAACTTAAATATTTCTCGATATGTAAGCACAGCTCCTGAAGAAAAAATAATTAATATTGAAGAAGTGGCAAAAGAATTGAGGACAATAGAGAATGACATCAAAAATGCAAAAGACAAGCATAATGTATTTTTAAAAGAGCTTGGGCTTGAGCAGCTACCATAAGATTTTAAGAAATATATAAATGCCCATTATAAAGTAAAGAGAATATAAAAAATTTGAAAGCACGAAATGTGTCAGAGGATGAAGAATATAAACATTAAGAAATGATATTTTATTTGATTTAATAGATGGAGTCTTAATATTGGTCGTTTAAAATAGGGTTAATAAAATTATATGGACAGGCAATAGACGCAGGCGTTCCTGTTTAAATTTTTAGGCTCAATTAATATTTATAGAATAACCCTTATCAACAAATCGTCCGAAAATTTTAGCTACAATGACGCGTAAATTTACGAAAGGAAGGAAAATGAGTAAAATTTACAATCTAAACGCCGACACGAAAGTGATCGCAAAAAGCGTCGTTAGCAAGAGAATTTTTGACTGCGAGAACTCTCACGTCGATGTGTTTGCCTTTGACGCTGGCGAGGAGCTAGATCACGAGATGCTATTTTGCGACAGCCTCGCGTGGGTCGTAGAGGGCGGCGCGAGCTTGTACTACGGCGAAAAGCAGATGCGCTTAGGCGACGAACAGGCCTGCCTGATAGAGAAAAAAGTATGGCGAAAACTAGTTTTCAACGAACCAACGAAATACGTCTTAATCGATTTTAAGGAGGACTTAATGATAGATCATTTACCTAAGGCGGCTATTTTTAGCCTAGTGGATGCGGTCGAATACGAAGAAGGCAAAATCGTGAGCAAAACGCTCGTCAAAAACGAAAGCGGCTCGATGTCGCTGCTGTCATTTTCAAAAGACCAACAGCTCTCCACTCACGCGGCTCCGGGCGACGCTCTTTTGGTCGCGCTTGACGGCGAGATGAAGCTAACCATCGGCGATGAGCATTTTGATATCAAAAAAGGCGATACCATCGTGCTTCCGGGCAAAATCCCGCACGGGCTAAAGATCCCGGAAAAATTTAAAATGTTACTCATCGTAACAAAAGATAAGATGTAGAGTTTTGGGGCGATTGCCCCGACTCGTTTGGGAAATATATGGCAAGATTTATAATAGACGATGAAAACATAAGCGTAGATAATCTAGCGACGCTAAAAAAGCTAGGGCAAAAAGATAAAATTTACATCGTAACCAACAATAGGCAAAAACTAAGCATCTCCGTTTTGGCGTGGTTTCTGGCGCGAAAAATCAAAATAAAAATTATACTTTTAGAAAGCGCTCACAAGGACTATGCCGATAAAATAATTACGTTTTTAATGGGCAAACTCTCGCATAAAAAAGACAAAATTTACATCGTCAGCAACGATAAATTTTATGATGACGTGATAGATTTTTTTAATAAACAAGATAAAAACGGCGGTAAATTTTATAAACTTAAATTTGACTTCAATCGCTCGCACATTGCGCAGCTCATCGAAGAAAATCAAGACGAAATCGCGATCTTGATACGAAACTCGGGAAGCCTAAGCGAGCTTCATATGAAATTTATCTCAAAATTTGGCAGTAAAAATGGTGCCGGCGTGTATAACGCACTAAAAGAGGACGCAAGGAAGATCTACAAAAAACCTCAAATAGAAAGCTCACAAAAAGGTGAGGCAAAGCGTATCGCGGCGCCAAATTCTGCAAAATCTAGGCCAGCGACGCAAGGCGATGAGCAAAAATTTGACGAGCGAGAAAAGTCGCAAATGGAGTCAAATTTGAGTGGCGAGACTTTACATGCTCAAAGCGCCTCGGCAAAAGAGCAAAATTTGGAGTCTCTAAAACCGCAATCTTTAGAGGGCGAAAGTGGTGCGGTGACAAATGATGAAGTTAAGGTTGCTGAGTCAAATTTGAGTGATAAACTCGCTTCTACCGAGCGCTCAAAAGATGCGAAGATCGAGGTTTCTGGCGAAAATCTAAATGCGGACGAAAAGGGGCAAAATTTATCAAGCAAGCATCCGCCGCAAAAATCAAAGCAAGCTCCAGCACCGCAAAACGAAGTAAAAAATGAGGCTAAAAATGCGGTAAAAACGCAGCTCGCGCCCAAGATAGATGAGGCTAAAAAGCAAGATATAAGAAAAATCGCATTTGAAAGTAAAAATTTGGGCGATTTTCACAACGGGCTCGTGAAAAAATACGGCGCAGACGAGGCTGGCAGGCTATATAAAGCGCTAAAGCAAAAGGCAAAAGAGTACCTAAGCAAGCGCAATGCGGCTAAGTAAAATTTGTGTTTTGTGTGCGGCTTTTAAAATTTGAGGATTTGCGGTAAAATTTGGACGCAAAGTCATAAACTTAAGGGCAAAAATGATCTATCTAGTCGGGTCAAATGTGGAATTTGATGGCGTAAAGACGCTGGTTTTAAACGAGATAAAATTTAATAAATTTAGCGTAAATTTAGCCGAATTTGACGCGCTGGTTTTGACCTCCAAAAACTCCGTAAACGCGCTAAAATTTAATCAAATTTTGCCTGCTAGTTTGCAAATTTGCTCCATCGGTGAAGGCACTAGCCACGCGGCTAGCGAGTTTGGCTTCGCTCAAATTTACACTGCAGGGAACGCTCATGGAAACGATTTTGCCGCAGAGATCGCACCGCTTCTGCAAGGCAAAAAAACGCTGTTTTTAAGGGCGCGCGAAACGGCTTCGAGCGTTGGTGAAATTTTGCGTTCAAGCGGCGTAAATTTGACGCAAATAATCGCTTACGAAAACGTTTTTAAACCGCTTAATGAAGAGCAAAAACCGCCTAAAAACTCAGCGATTATTTTTACAGCTCCCTCAGCAGTGCGAAATTTTACGCGAAATTTCGGCTGGGATGAGAGCTATAAAGCCGTCGCTATCGGACTTACGACGGCAAAAGAGCTAGAAGCTTTTGCCTCGCCCGTAGTGAGTGCTCAGCAAAATATAAATTCCTGCGTAAGCCTCGCAAAAACGCTACTTTAAGCTAAAATTTTATATAATAACCTTGCCTGAGTGATTTGGCAGCGTATTTTTATAGGGTCCAACACATTAGTATAGGCGAAGATGTGCGGAACTGTGTGACGTGGCTTCGTTTGAGCGCGCGAGCGCGAGAAGTTGCGACCTAAAGGAACCGCCTATTTGCAAGGTTGGCTTTGAATTTTCGGGCCACTTATATGCGCACCGCTCACTTGGGTTTTTTATTTTTGGAGAAATTATGAAAATTTTGATAATCGGAAGCGGCGGGCGCGAGTACTCAATAGCTCTTAAACTTCAAGAATCCCGCAAACACGAGCTTTTTTTTGCTCCAGGCAATGGAGCCACCTCAAAGCTCGGCACAAATCTAAACATCAAAGACTATAATCAGCTCGCAGAATTTGCCGAGACGGAGCAGATAGAACTAACGATCGTCGGTCCCGAAGCGCCGTTAAGCGACGGCGTCGTGGATATATTTAAGGCGCGAAATTTAAACATTTTTGGACCAAGTAAGTCTGCGGCTAGACTCGAGGGTAGCAAGGCGTTTATGAAGGATTTTTTGGCTAGAAACGCGATCCGAACGGCTGCTTATCTAAATACCGACGATTACGATTCTGCCGCTAAATTTATCGACTCTCTTACCGCTCCCGTCGTCGTCAAGGCCGACGGGCTGTGCGCCGGCAAAGGCGTGATAATCGCGCAAAGCCGCGATGAAGCAAAGGCCACGGCTCGCGATATGCTAAGCGGCGAGAGCTTTGGCGAGGCCGGTAAACGCGTGGTTGTGGAGGAGTTTTTAGACGGATTCGAGCTTAGCTTTTTTGCTATTTGCGACGGCGAAAATTTCGTCAGCCTGCCCGTAGCGCAGGATCATAAACGCCTAAAAGATAACGACGAGGGACCAAATACTGGCGGTATGGGTGCGTACGCTCCTAGTCCTCTAGCAAGCCAAGAGCTAATAAGACAGGTTGAAGAAGAGGTTGTAGAACCGACCTTAAAAGGCATGAAAGCCGAGGGAAATCCTTTTTGCGGCGTGCTTTTTGTGGGACTTATGGTGGTTAAGGGTGTGCCGTACGTACTCGAGTTTAACGTGCGTTTCGGCGATCCGGAGTGTGAAGTGCTAATGCCGCTGATCGACGGCGATCTGGGCGAAATTTTGTTAAACGCGGCAAAAGGCGATCTAAAACCGGTAAAATTAAAAGACGAATTTGCCGTAGGCGTCGTGATGGCTAGTAAAAATTATCCTTTTTCAAGCTCGCCTAAGGCTAAAATAAGCGTAAAAAACGTGCCTGAAAACTCGCACATAGCATATGCAGGAGTGAGCGAACAGGGCGGCGAGATCTATGCTGACGGTGGACGAGTACTCGTGTGCGTGGGGCTTGGCAAAAGCATAAAACAAGCGCAGCAAAAGGCCTATGAGCTTTGCGAAAACGTAGAATTTGACGGCGCGCAGTACCGAAAAGATATTGCCTGGCAAATGCTAAAAGGACGCGAATGAGCAGGAGCGTCATAGACAAGCTCGAAAATGAAAATATCACGCTCGCTAGCGTCGGTAAAAGAGCCGTCGCGTGGGGGATAGATAAGTTTTTAATCTCGGTTTTGTTTTATGCCGTCTACTACGAAAAATTTGATGGGCTGGACTATGAGCAGATCAGTGCGCTAGCTATGGAAATGATACCGCAGATCGTTTTGCTCGAGGTTATTTATCAGACGTTTTTTACGTGGTACTGCGGCGCTAGTATCGGCAAGGTCGCGATGAAGATCGTGTGCGTGGATATCGATCTGCTTGATAAGCCAGGCTTGCTAAATTCTCTCACTCGATCTTTGGTTCGCATCATCGGTGAAAACGCATTTTTCCTAGGTTTTGCATGGGCGTTTTCAAATCCATTATTTCAAACGTGGCAAGACAAGGCCGCGAAAACGGTAGTTATAAATGTTTACTAGAATTTTTTTGTTACTAATGTTTGGGGCTTTTAGTTGCTTTGCGGCTCAAAATTTCGAGCTTTTGGCTGATGACGTAAAACGCGATAAGGGTATAGTTACTGCAGATAAAAACGTACTTGTGTATTCGCAAGATTATTTGATGAGCGCAGACAGAGCTGTTTACGATCAGCAAAAAGAAATTTTGGAGCTTTTTGGTAATGTAAATTTGATAAGAAACAAGGACGAAATCTCGCGCTGCTCGTACGCAAAGATTGACCTAAATAGTAAAGATAGTAACTACGAGACGCTATTTATGATGAACCGCGACATGGAAGTGTGGATGCAAAGTGACGAGAGTAACAGCACGTCTAAATTTTACGAGGTAAACGGCGCGGTCGTATCGAGCTGTAATGTCCAAGACCCTGATTGGAAGATCAAATTTAGCAGCGGCAAGCTAAACCGCGAGAGTAAATTTTTGCATCTTTATAATCCTGTATTTTACGTCGGAAACGTCCCGGTGTTTTATTTGCCGTATTTTGGCTTTTCTACCGATACGCGCAGACGTACCGGACTTTTGCCGCCGGAGCTTGGTTACGGTAAAAACGACGGATTTTACTACAAACAGCCGATCTATATCGCCGAATACGACAGCTGGGACTTACAGTTTGATCCGCAAATTCGCACTAGACGTGGCACGGGTATCTACGGTACGTTTAGATTTGCCGATTCGCCGTATTCCAGAGGCTCGGTAACGCTAGGCGCGTTTAGGGATACCGAGGATTACCGCCAAAGACAGATCGAGAAAAACTCGCTAAGGCTTCCTCTAAAAAATAAAACGCATAAAGGCGCTGAGGTCAAATACGAGCGCGATAGGCTCGTTAAGCACCTGATAAACGAGGATCTGCAGGAGGGCTTGTGGCTTGATGCGACGGCTCTAAACGATATCGACTATATAAATCTGAAAAAGCGCGGCGCGGGTAGCGACGATAATCCTCTCGTGACGTCAAAGCTAAACTATTTTCTAAGTAGCGACAAGCACTATTTCGGCGCATATGCGAGGTATTACACGGATACGTCAAAGATCGGTAGTCCGAACGAAAATAAAGACACGCTTCAAGAGTACCCGAGCTTTCAATATCATAAATTTACCGATAGCTTTATTTTGCCGAACGTGCTTTATTCGGTCGATCTCCACTCGCACAACTACACGAGAAAAATCGGCGTAAAGGCGACGCAGTACGAATTTAACCTACCGGTTTCATTTCACCTGCCTTTGGCGGACGATTATCTTAAATTTTCTTACTACCACTATCTATACGCCACTCACGTGGATTACGGAAAAAAAATGTATCGCCCGACCGGGGATGAGGACAAGAGCGCAAACTATATAGAAAACTATCACAAATTCTCGCTTTATACGGATCTGGCTAGAGCTTACGAGAGCTTTTATCATAGCGTAAATTTAGGCGTTGACTATGTCGTAAAAGCCTACAACGAAGGCGACCTGCCCGATAAATACGAAACTGCCGAGGATGACGGCAACGTATATGTCTACGATACGCTTGGACGAAAATACCAAAGCTTTATAAATCCTCAGCATACTAGAGACGAGATTTCGGCCAGAGTGACGCAGTATTTCTTTAACGAAAACGGAAGAAAATTTTTACGCCACACGATTTCGCAGGGTTATTATACGAAAGAGAACAAACGCTCGAATTTTAAAAATGTCATCGGCTGGTATCCGCTAGCGAATTTATCTTTTTACAACAGACTCGAGTACTCTTACGACAATAAATACTTTGAAAAAATTCAAAGCGGAGCTAGCTATACGCACGATAAATTTGGCGCCAGCCTTTGGCACACCATGCAAAGGAAAAATGCGCAGGAAAAGCAAAACTATCTACACCTAAACGGTTACGTCGAGCTTCCGCACAATTATAGGCTTTTTGGCGGTTCGCAGTACGACCTTGAGCGAGACTACAATAAGCAGTGGCAACTAGGCGTCTCTCACCGCAGAAAGTGTTGGAATTATACATTCGTCTATGAAGAGGAGCTTGAGCCTACGACGACCACGAGCGGAACGGCTGCAAAGAAATCAAGAGGCGTTTATTTCTTTATAAATTTCTATCCGATGGGCGGCGTGCATTACGACTTTTCCGTAGGTCAGACGCAAGGTAGCTGATGGGCGGCTACGAGGATTTGGTCTTTGAAAACCAGCTCGAGGCAGCCGAAAAACTGCTTGAAATTTTACCCAAAAAAGAGCTAACCGCGGGCGAATACCTAATGATATGCGGCTCTATAGACTCGGTCATCATGGTCGATAGCGTAGCTCGCGGGCTAAATTTGAGCTACGAGATTTTATTTTGCGAGCGTATTTTTGCGCCAAACAATCCCGAGTGCGAGATCGCTATGGTTAGCGAAAAAGACGACGTCGTGCTAAACGACGAGCTGATTAAGAGCTTTGGCATTAGCTACGATTTCGTTTATGGCGAGGCGGATCGTAAGTACGACGAAAAGATCCTAAAAAACGTCTATAAATTTAGAAAAGGCAATCTCATCGGCGATCTAAAGGATAGAAACATCCTGCTCATCGACGAAGGCTGCGAGACGGGACTCACGGCGCTAACCTGCCTAAAAACGCTAATGCGCGAGCGGGTAAAATCAGTCACCTACGCTACGCCGCTCATCGCTATGGACGTCGCAGCAGCTATCGCGCCGCTAGTGGATGAAATTTACGCCGTGCATAAGATCGCGAATTTTATCGAAGTGGATTTTTACTACAAAAATAAAATCGAACCAAAACCCGAAACCGTGCTTTCCATCCTAGAGGAGAGTCCGTTTTATATACCATTACAAAAACAAGGAGACGTCAGGGCATGCAGTATTCAATAGAAGTAAATAATCAAGTTGAAATTTACGATATAAACAAGGTCGCCAAACAAGCTAGCGGCGCGGCGCTTTTGCGTGTAAAAAACACCGTCGTTTTAGCTACCGTCGCTCGCGAAGACACGCAAGTTAGCGAGGATTTTTTACCGCTAACGGTGCAATACATCGAAAAAAGCTACGCTGCGGGCAAGATCCCGGGCGGCTACGTAAAAAGAGAAACAAAGCCGGGGGATTTTGAGACGCTAACTTCGCGCATCATCGACCGCTCGTTGCGCCCTCTCTTTCCAAAGGGCTACGCGTATCCGACGCAAATCGTCGTTATGGTGTTATCCTGCGACCCCGAGGTTGATCTACAAGTCGTCGCTCTAAATGCAGCCTCAGTCGCGCTTTATCTTAGCGACATCCCTGTAAATGCGCCCGTTTGCGGCGTTCGCGTGGGATATATAGATAATAAATTCGTAATAAATCCTAGCAACTCCGAGCTAAAAACTTCGGCGCTTGATCTTTACGTGGCAGGCGTTAAAGACGAGCTTTTGATGATCGAGATGAGAAGCATCCCGACCGAAAAAGACGAGATAGTGCCTATCGCGCTAGATCCTATGATGGATCCGAATTTAAGCGGCGTGATAGCGATGCAGGATATGAACGAATTTAGCGAGGATCTCATCGTGGAGGCGATCGCAGAAGCCGGTAAAGCCATACTTCGCGCCTCAAACGCTTATGAAGAGGCATTTAGCCAGCATAAAAAAGAAGACGCGCAGCTCGAGCTAAAACCGGAGATCGAAAACGAGAGCGTCGCCGTCTATCTAAACGAATTTTACAAAAATGACGTAAAAGCTGCGATAAATCAGATGGCTAAAAGTGAGCGCGCCAGCGAGCTAACCAAGATCGCAAAGCAAATTTTAACCGACGAAGTAGCGCAAAAAGAGGGCTGGGAGGAGGAGGTCGTCTCTAACGTCCTAGCTAAATTTAAGAAAAAAATCGTCCGCGAGCAGATCATAAACGAGGGCGTGCGCGCCGACGGTAGGGAGCTTAAAGAGGTCCGCCCGATCAGCATCGAGACAAATATTCTGCCAAAAGCTCACGGTAGCTGCCTCTTTACCCGCGGCCAGACGCAAGCTCTCGTGGTGGCGACTTTAGGTACCGACGGCGACGCGCAGATGTACGATATACTAACGGAAAAAGGCGCTGTGACGGATAAATTTATGTTTAACTACAACTTCCCCGGCTTTAGCGTCGGTGAAGCTAGTCCGCTAAAGGCTCCGGGCAGACGCGAGCTGGGACACGGCAACCTCGCTAAGCGTGCCCTTGCGCCTAGTATCGACGTAAATTCGCCTTATACGATCAGACTCGTGTCCGAAATTTTAGAAAGTAACGGCTCAAGTTCGATGGCCAGCGTTTGCGGCGGTTCTTTAGCGCTGAGGGCTGCAGGCGTCGATACGCCAAAATTAGTTGCGGGCGTTGCGATGGGACTAATTTTCGAGGGCGAAAAACACGCCGTACTAACCGATATCATGGGACTAGAGGATCACGACGGCGACATGGACTTTAAGGTTGCGGGCAGCAAAGACGGCATAACCGCGCTTCAGATGGATATAAAACTGGGCGGTATCAGCCTTGACGTGCTTAAAGAAGCGCTTTTGCAGGCGCGCGAGGGCAGGCTTCATATATTAAATTTGATGGAAAAAGCAAACGAAAATATCTCTGTAAACGAAGACATACTGCCTAAACTAGAGCTTTTTAGCGTGGATCCGGGCAAGATCGTCGATATCATCGGACAAGCGGGCAAAACGATAAAAGAGATCATAGAGAAATTTGACGTCGCCATCGATCTAGACCGCGAAAAAGGCGAGGTAAAGATCGCCGGCGCGCAAAAATCAAGCGTAGATGCGGCTAAAGACTACATCATACAAATCGTCTCAAAAGACGGCGGCAAGGGTTTTGGCGGTAAAAGAGGCGGCAGAGATGGCAAGCCACAAAAGACGCCTGAGTTTAATATCGGAGACGAATTTGAGGGCGAGGTAAAAAGCGTGGTAGAATTTGGCGCCTTTATTGGGCTTCCCGGCGGCGTGGACGGACTTTTGCATATCTCAAAGATCAAAACGCCTCTAAAAGCCGGCGATAAGGTCAAAGTAAAAATCAGCGAGCAAAAAGGGCACAAAATTTCCCTTTCTCTAGCGCAATAAATTTAAAGGAGAACCGATGCAGTATAAAAAAATATTTTTCCCAATCGGCGCGGGCGACGACGTAAAAGAGCGTATCAGAGGGGCTTTGCTGGTCGCTAAGCATTTTAACAGCCACAT
Source organism: uncultured Campylobacter sp. (assembly GCF_938045625.1). Taxonomy (GTDB): domain Bacteria; phylum Campylobacterota; class Campylobacteria; order Campylobacterales; family Campylobacteraceae; genus Campylobacter_A. Next base: position 34,493 of record NZ_CALIAV010000022.1, on the reverse strand, counting down.
CGAGATTTTGGCTTGCCAGCTAGATCCTAGCGTCGTTTATAATATGAAAATGACGCTTCGAGGCGGCGTGCTTTACGAAGAGTTTTTGAAAGCTGCTAAGGCTGATTTGGGACTAGAGCACGAGCAAAACGAGACTATTTTTAATAAGCTTTGCGCCGAGCTTGGCGTACGCGTCAGCGATACCCCGTTAAAAGGCGAGGCGAGCGCGAAATTTATAACCAAAAGCGGTAAAAGAAGCCTAATCGTCGAGCAAGAGTCTAAATTTTGCGATATGGTCGTAGCAGCCGTACCGCTTGACGGTAAGATAACGGGTACGTTTGAAGCGGCGGTGCTAAAAAGCGGTAAAAACGTTATCGCGATTCCTAGAAAACTTACTAAATTTAGCGCGGAAAATATCCTGGTAAGCTGGACCGGTACGCCTGAGAGCTCGCGCGCCATTACCAGCTCGCTACCGCTTTTAAAAGAGGCTAAGCGCGTAAAATGCATTACTTCAAAGGCAAATTTGGGCGATCAAAGCGAGGCTAGCTTAAAGAGGCTGGATGAATACTTCGCGCTGCACGGCATAAATGCGGATTTTGAGGTCGTAGGAACTTTTTCAGTCCCGGGCGAACCGCTTTTAAAAGCCGCTACGGATGGAAATTTCGACCTAATCGTAGCGGCTAGATATGCAGAAAACGGTTTTAGGGAGATTTTCTTGGGCGGTACGACCAAGTATTTCTTACAAAACACCACGATACCGGTATTTATGTAAAGCAAAAGATTGGAGCTAAATTTATGACTTAATTTAGCTCCAAAATCTAAATTTAGCTTGAAATAGGGTTATAATATCGTAATCCAAGAGGAAATATACTAAATTCGACTCCGAATAAAGCTTAACTATTGAGACTTATTACTAAGCAAAGTCCAAAATTATTGCTAAATTACGGTTTATGGTTTTTAATAAGGCCCAAAAATCAGACATAATTGACAATCAGCCAAGTATATTAAATAATCATAATAATATTTTAGAAGGTGATTTTTAGATTATACTTACAAGTACTGACTAAAATTTGGTTAGTCAGCAAATTTGGTCAGTTAGTTGGCAATTTTTTGATAGTTTTCCTGTCAATGGGTTTGATGCATTTGGCTATTTTAGGGATTTTTGTTAAGGCTAATAAGTATTATGGTGCGACCTGCGAGATTTGAACTCGCACACCCTTCGGCACTACCACCTCAAAGTAGCGTGTCTACCGTTCCACCAAGGTCGCACGTAGATTAAAAAAGAAGCAAAGAGCGGGACGAACCCGCCCGAGATTATAACATTGGGTTTGCGTAAAGAACGATTAGTGCGATAACTAGTGCGTAGATAACTTGCGCTTCGATCATCGCAAGAGCAACGAACATCGTCGTAGTTAGCTTGCTGCCAACGCCTGGATTTCTAGCTGTACCTGAGATTGTCGCAGATGCGGTATTTCCCATACCGATAGCGCCGCCAAGAGCCGCTAGGCCTAGACCAACTGCCGCTGCAAGAACAGAGTAAGATTTTAGCATTTCGCCACCGTCCGCAAACGCGAAACTAGCAAAAGCCATCATTAAGAAAACAACTTTTTTCATAAAGTCTCCTTGTAAATTTAAGCTATTTCGGATCAGACCCCTACTTTGAAGCTTTGAGAGCGCATTTTATAAAAATTTAGCTTTGAGTTACTTAAAACCGAGAAAAATTTTCATAAAATTTCTACTCGTCAAATTTGCCGCCCTGTAGTGCTACAAATTTACAAAAAATTTCAGCGATGTTTCGTTTTTCCACGAATTTATTTAAAAATTAGAATTTTAAAAGCTTTTTTATGCTAGCCTCGCTTCTGAAATTTTAAATACTAAGGTTAAATTTGGCGCAGGATAAATTTTCTAAAATCGGCTTTATCTTAGCCGTCGCGGGCTCTGCGGTGGGGCTTGGAAATGCGTGGAAATTCCCGTATTTAGTCGGCCAAAACGGCGGTTCAGCCTTCGTGCTTTTGTATCTTTTTATGACGTTTTTTATCGGACTTGCGATATTTTTCGGCGAGATAGCTATCGGTAAGCTTTCCGAATCCGACCCCGTAAATGCCTTTAAAAAACTTGCACCAAAGCATAAAGAAGCATGGAAATTTGCGGGTTTTACGATGATAGGCGCGATCATCATCGCCTCTTTTTACACGGTCATCATCGGATGGATACTAAAATACGCAGTTATGGTAATAACCGAGCTGCCAAAGGATGTCGAGGCTTCGGAGAAAATTTTCGGCAGCTTTTACGCTAACGACGCCGCGTCTCAAATTTTTTACTTCACGATCGTATTTTTTCTCTGCATTTTTATCGTTTCAAAAGGCATAAAAAGCGGCATCGAGCGCGTAAACGTATGGATGATGCCTTCGCTTCTTATCTTGCTTATCATCATGCTTAGCTACTCGTTTACGATGGACGGCTTCGTGCAGTCGGCTAAATTTTTGCTGGTTCCCGATTTTTCAAAACTGGGCGTAAGTAGCATTCTTACCGCGCTTGGGCTCGCGTTTTTTACGCTATCTTTGGGCGTTGGCGTTATTATCGTTTACTCTGCGTCGCTGCCTGATAATACGAATCTCGTTAGCTCCTCCATTATCATCGTCGTGATAAACGTCGTGATGGGCATTTTGATGGGACTTGTTATCTTTACTTTCGTGTTTGAGTTCGGTGCGACGCCTAGTCAGGGCGTGGGACTAGTGTTTATCTCGCTGCCGACGCTATTTGCGAAACTGGGCACGCTCGGACACGTGCTTGCGTTTGCATTTTTCTCGGCACTGCTTTTTGCGGGCATTACCTCGGCCATCTCGATGCTGGAGCCGTTTACGCACTATCTCATCCGCGAGTTTGGCTTTTCTCGTAAAAAAGCCCTCGCGCTAATCGGCGTTTTTATCTACTGCATGGGCATTTTGTGCATACTTTCAAGCATCGAGGGTATAAAAGAAAATTTGGTATTTTTCGGCAAGAGCTTTTTTGACTGCCTTGATTTTCTCAGCTCAAACATCATCATGCCTATCGGCGGCATCACGGTGTCGATTTTCGTTGGCTTTGTGATCAAAAAAGACGCGCTTTACATACTTTTTGGGCCGTATATGAGCAGGGCCGTATTTGAAATTTGGTATTTTATGATTAGATTTGTCGCTCCCATCAGTATCGTCATCATCACGATAAATGCGCTAAGGAGCTAAGCGTGGCAAGCGATAAATTTTCTAAAATCGGATTTATATTATCCATCGTGGGTGCCGCGATCGGACTTGGCAATGCGTGGAAATTTCCATACATGGTCGGCGCAAACGGTGGCTCGGCGTTCGTGCTTTTGTATCTAGTTTTTGCCGTTGCGGTCGGGCTTAGTATATTTTTTGCGGAGATGGCGATGGGCAAAATTTCAAACGCCGATCCCGTTAACGCCTTTCGCTCGCTCGCCCCTAAAAACGGCAAATTTTGGGGGTATGCCGGCGTCATAATGATAACCGGCGTTTTAGTCGCGTCGTTTTATACGGTTATCATCGGCTGGGTTATTAGGTATTCGGTTTTATCTCTTGGCGAGCTTCCGCAAAGTATCGCGGTTTCGGGCGAAAATTTCGGCAAATTTATAAGCTCTGACATCTCGGGTCAAATTTTATACTTTAGCATTGCGTTCGCGGCCTATTTTTTCATCCTCTCAAAGGGCATAAAAGGCGGCATCGAGCGCATAAATTTATGGCTTTTGCCGACGCTTTTTTTACTGCTTATTTTTATGCTTATTTACTCGATGCAGATGGGCGGATTTTCGCAGGCGGCGGAGTTTTTGCTGGTGCCTGATTTTTCTAAGATCACGAGCGAGGCGGTGTTTGTAGCTCTGGGACTTGCGTTTTTTACGATGTGCGTGGGTATCGGTGCGATCGCGACGTATTCGGTTAGTCTGGATGACAAGACAAATCTTTTCACATCTTCGCTCTACGTCGTTGCGCTAAATATCATCGTTAGCGTCGTCATCGGGCTCATTGTTTTTACCTTTGTTTTTGAGTACGGCGAGCAGCCTAGTCAGGGCGTGGGACTTGCGTTTATCTCGCTGCCTACGCTGTTTGCTAAGCTAGGAGCTATGGGAAACGTCTTAAGCTTTACGTTTTTTACCGCGCTTATTTTTGCGGGGCTTACGTCAGCTATCTCGATGGTCGAGCCGCTCGTTTTTTACCTCATAAACGAGTTTAAGATCCCTCGCCTGGGTGCTATTGCGATCGTTGGCGTTTGCGTTTACTGCCTAGGCACGCTTTGCGCGCTTTCAAATATTACCGAATTTAAAGATGCGCTCACGTTTTTCGGCAAGGGATTTTTCGACGTTTTAGACTATCTTAGCTCAAATATCATGCTACCGCTTGGCGGCATCGTGATAGCGGTATTTGTCGGCTACGCGATGAAAAGAGGCAGCCTGGAGGAGCTATTTTTACCGTATATGGGTAGGGCGGTTTTTGAAATTTGGTATTTTTTACTGCGATTCGTCGCGCCGATTTGTATTTTAGCGATAATGATAAGACAAATTTTGGGGAGTTAAATGGAACGAAATTTAAAAAAAGTAGAGAGGTTTTTCGATAAAGTCGGCAACGTCGTGGGCTACGTCTGTATACTCGTGATGTTTTTGATGATCGCGGACGTTTTTTTTAACGTCACGGCGAGATATTTTTTCAAATACGGCAACGTAGGCCTCCAGGAGCTTGAGTGGCACTTTTTTAGCGTCATCATCCTGCTTGGCATGAGCTACGCGCTAAAAGACGATACGCACGTGCGAGTGGATATATTTTACGAAAAGATGAGTGTAAAGAAAAGGGCGCTCATAAATATGGCGGGCGTTATCTTTTTTATCCTGCCGCTTACGCTTTTGGTCGCGTGGCTGAGCTGGGACTACGTCGTAGAGGCGTATGAGAGCGGCGAGGGTAGCGCCGATCCCGGTGGTTTGCCGTATCGCTGGATTATCAAGGCCTTTATCCCGTTTAGTTTTTGGCTACTTATATTTTTTAGCGTCGGCTACTTTATAAAGTGGCTAAACGTCTATCTTGACGCTCGCTCAAATTTAAGCGAAGAGGGTAAATTTGACGCAAATTTAAACCAAACTGCGCAACAAGGAGAGGGAAAATGACCGGCATCGTAATGTTTTTAGCCGCGCTTTTTATGCTTGCTATCGGCTTTAGCGTCGCATTTACCTTTGGCGCGATAGCCGTTATTTTCGGACTCATCGGCGGCATGGTCGAGAGCTTTGGTGACGGCAACGGCTTTATCGGCGGGCTTGAGATATTTAAAGAGACCTTTAGCTTTATGCCTTACCGTATCTACTCGATAATGGAAAATAAAATCCTCATCGCAGTGCCGCTTTTTGTTTTTATGGGCATTATTTTACAAAAGACCAAGCTAGCCGAGAGACTGCTCGAGTCTATGGCGTTTTTATTCGGAGAGATTCGCGGCGGCGTGGCGATTAGCACCGTTTTGGTGGGCGCGCTGCTAGCCGCATCTACTGGCGTAGTCGGAGCTAGCGTCGTAGCTATGGGCGTTATGAGCTTGCCTGTGATGCTAAAGTATAACTACAACAAAGCTCTAGGCTGCGGCACTATCTGCGCTTCGGGTACGCTTGGGCAGATCATCCCGCCTTCTATCGTTCTAATTATCCTAGGCGACGTCTTTACGGTACCGGTCGGCGATCTTTTCCGCGAGGCGATATATCCTGGACTAGCGCTTGTTGGCGCTTATATAGCCTATATCCTTATCATCTCTTACGTCAAAAAGGACTACGCGCCGCCGGTCGTCGTCGAAAGCGACGTGCCTAAATCAAAGCAAATTTTAAACGCTATCCTCGCGATTTTACCGCCTTTGGTGCTTGTTGTGCTAGTGCTTGGTTCGATATTTGAGGGTATCGCTACACCAACGGAGAGCTCGGCGTTTGGCTGTGTGGGTGCGATCTTGCTTTCGGTTTTTTACAGGACTTTTTCGTTTAAAATGCTAAAAGAAGCGCTCGAAGAGAGCGTCAAAACCACGGCCGTCGTCTTTACTATCCTTATCGGCGCGACCGCGTTTTCGATGGTGTTTAGCTACACCGGCGGCGACCAGATCGTTGAGGAAGTGATGTCGAATCTACCCGGCGAAAAATGGGGCTTTATCATCTTAGCTATGATTACGATTTTTGCGCTCGGATTTTTTATAGATTTCGTCGAGATTTCGTATATCGTGCTACCGATCTTGGCGCCGATAGCCGTAAATTTAGGCATAAATCCGCTCTATTTTGCCATCGTTATCGCGATGAATTTACAGACTTCGTTTCTCACTCCTCCGTTTGGCTTTAGCCTCTTTTATCTAAAAGGCGTGGCTCCGGCAGAGGTCAAGACCTCAGACATCTACCGCGGCGTGGTGCCCTTTATCGCGATACAAATTCTAGTATTGATTATTTTCACAATCATCTTGCTAGGCTAAAATTTATCTATGTAAGGCTATAATCTCTTAAATCATCCAAAGGAGAAAAAATGAGAGAGATAGCCTTAGTTTCGGTGTTTGCCCTGATAGCGAGCGCCGAAAGCAACCTGATAGAAATTTATAAAAACGCCTCATTTATCCATCAAAGTTTCACCAACCAAAAAAGCGAATTCAGCCTAAATTTACCCGAGTTCGTAGCGCTTGAGGATATCGACGTGAGCGCGTCTTGCGAGCTAGTGAGCCTAAATTTAAACGAAGCAAAGCCCGCAGAAAACGAGGCCTACGCCAAATTTAAGCAAAACGAAAAAGAGCTTGGGGAGCTAAACGATAAACTAAACGCGTTAAACTCCAAAAACGCTTTTTTAAATAATTTTCCCGCTTTTAAAGAACAAAGCGTCGCAAATTTGGACGCCGATGGCGATAAATTTTATGAAGCCGTGCTAAAAAATCTTGCTCAAATTTCGCAAACCAAAAAGCAAATAGACGAGCTGAAAAAGAAAATGGGCGCGACCGAGGTTAAAAATTTTCAAAAGCTTGATTTGAAATTCGAATGCGACTCAAAACAGGTCAAGATATCCTATCCCGTGGGCGTTAGCGTAAGTTTGAAAAACAAAATCCATGCCGATGTCGCCAAAGGCAAGGTCGAAATCTCGCAAAATTTAACCGTGACAAATCCTTTAGGCATCGATCTAAACTCCCTTACGATCGCGCTTTATCCGTTTTACTACTCGTCAAATTTGACGCCCGCACCGTTTTATCCGCGCTATGAGGGCAAGCCAAAGCCGCGAAATATGATGCCGCTAGCAGCCGCGCCGATGATGGAGGCGAGTGCAGATATGGCCGTGGCAAGGGCGCCCGCAAAGAAAAATAGCGTCAAAGACATGCAGTCAATCAACGAGCAAAACGCGCTCGCAAACGCGTGGCGCATCGAGGGCGTGAGTCTAAAAGCGGACGAAACGGCTGATTTTGCCTACGACAAGCAGAGTCTGGACGCTAAATTTCACCTCGTGATCGACGGCTACGGCAGCGCGGGCGCTTTTGTTAGAGCCGCGTTTAAGCCCGAGCGAAGCATCGAGAGTGCGCAAAGTGAGTTTAAGATTGACGGTATAAATATCGGCAAAAGGTACGTAGGCTACGCTGCGGGCGAGGAGGCGAAGGAGTTTTTTGGCAAAAACGAGCTTGTTAGCGTGAAAAAAGAAGCCAACGGCGAATATACGAAAGAGTCGTTTTTCGGCTCGAAAAACAAGATCTCGCGCGGATATAAATATAGCGTCAAAAACAGCTCAAAACTCGCGTGGGACGTGGTTTTAGAGGAGCAAGCGCCAGTTAGCACGCACGAGAGCGTGAGCGTAAGCGTGAAAAACGATCCGAAAGAAAACGAGATAGGCAAAGACGGCAAGGTAACGTGGAAATTCGCGCTCAAGCCAAATGAGAGCAAGGAGATAAATTTTTCCTATGAGCTAACTAAGCCGAGCGAGTAATATTGTAAATTTCTTGTTGCGGCTTGTCTCGCGAGTGCTTTTTGCGGAGTTTGATAAAATTTAGCTCGGCAGACTATATGTCTAGCCTACGCTAAATTTTATCTGCACAACCCCAAAAATCATCTCACGATACTTCGCCTTGATTTTTTGCAGTCAAATTTGAGTTGCCGAGACCTGCACGCAGTGCAGCAACATCTCACGTGCAGTGGGGTTAGAGAGGGCTTGGGAGAGGAAGGGGCGACGCTTCGTAAGTAGAATCCCCTTCCTCTCCCAAAGAAAAGAAAAAGGCAGCTCTTTTGCGTCGGCTTTGCCTCGCAACTGCAAAGCAGAGCATAATTCAAGCCCCTTCCCCTTAACAAAACCAAATTTAGCACCTTAAAGATACGGGTCTCGGCGAGTAACACCAAAAGCGCCGAAAAAAGCAAAAAAGGAAACAAATGCTAGAAGCTCTTAGCTTAAATTTTATGCAAAACGCCCTGCTGGCGGGCATACTCGTTAGTATCGCTTGCGGCGTGATCGGCACGCTCACGGTCATAAACCGCATGGTTTTCATCGCGGGCGGCATCGCGCACGGCGCATACGGCGGGCTTGGCATCGCATTTTATTTTTCGCTCGAGCCGCTGCTTGGAGCGAGTTTGTTTTCGGTATTTTTGGCGCTGCTCATCGCCACGATCACGCTCAAAGACAAAAGTAAGATGGACTCGGTTATCGGCGCGCTATGGGCGTTTGGCATGGCGTTTGGCATCATCCTCACCGACCTAGCGCCGGGCTACAACGTCGATTTGATGAGCTATCTTTTCGGCTCGATTTTAGCCGTGCCGCAGGGCGATCTTGTTTTCATGGCGGTCGCAAACTGCGTCATACTCGCGTCCGTCGCGCTATTTTACCGCCAGTTTGAGGCGCTTAGCTTTGACGTGGAGTTTGCGAGGCTTCGCGGCGTGCGCACGACGCTGCTATACTACGCGCTAACGTGCATGATGGCGCTAAGCGTCGTGATGACGATACGCGCGGTCGGACTCATCCTGGTTATCGCGCTGCTCACGATCCCGCCCTATATCGCGGGCGCGGTCTCGAGCCGCCTGGGCACGATGATGCTAAACGCCGCGCTCATCTCGGCCGCGTTTTGCGTGAGCGGGCTGTGGCTGAGCTTTGAGGCGAATTTAACCAGCGGTGCTAGTATCATCCTCATCGCTTCGGTTTGCTTTTTTATATTTACGGCGATAAAAAGGCGGTAGATTCGGCGTTTTAGGGTCAAATTTGATCAAATTTGGCTTGTGAGCCCGCAGGCGACAGACTGCGCGGCGCTCTCAAATTTGGCTAAATTTACGGATTGATTTGCTTTTGCTTTACGTAGTAGCCTAGGTGCTTTTGCAAGAGGCGGTCGTTTTTTGAAATCTCGTATAGCGAATTTATCAAATTTTTATACTCATCGCTCTCCTCGTCCGCTACGCAGTAAAAGAGAAATTTTTTGTTTTCATAAAAACAAAGCTCGACTTTAAACGATATCCACGAATAGCCAGAGTCAAAATACCTAAAATACACGTCGCCGATACCGACTGTATCGCGCTGCGTTATAAAGCGCTTGTTTGAGACGTATAATTTTTTTGCTTTGGCGGTCTTTATGCTTTGCCGTGCAAAAAGGCAAAATAAAAATGCGCAGCCCGCCGTCATAGCAAACCAAACAGCGCCTACGTCAAAACCCTTGTCGCCCGCGTATAAAAAATACAAAGCGCGGCTCTGACTTCTTTGTGGATGGTATGCACGAGCTCAAATTCGCACAAAATTTTCTCTTCAGCGTCAAGCTCCATCCACTTTGGCGCCGCTAAATTTTCATCCTCGTTCATTTTCCCCTTCCTTTTTGCGGCCAAATTTACGTCGAAATTTTTAAATTTAACCGTAAAATTCGGCCGCCCCGTATTTAAGCATGCAAAGCCACTAGCTCAAATTTCCCGCGATCTTTTGTTTTTATAGTAGCTGCCCACTTCGCTAACGACGATGCCAAAGAGTATGAGCCCAGCTCCAGCTATCTGCACACCGCTTAGTATCTCGCCGCCAAAAAAATACCCCACAATCCCCGCACTTACCGGCTCAAAGGTAAATATGAGCGAGGTTTTAACGGGCGTCGTGTAGCGCTGCGCCGCGGTTTGCACGAAAAACGCCAAAACCGTCGCAAACACCGACGTCACCGCAACCGCGATAAAAAACGCCTCGTCTAAAACGGGCACGACGCCGCGAGGCTCGAAAATCTGCGCAGCGACGAAACAAAGCGCCGCGACGACCGCAAACTGCGCGCTCACCATCCAGTAAAGCTCGCACCTGCGCACCAAAACGCCCGTGAAAATGATATGTAGCGCAAAGCCCAGCGCGCAAACGACGCTAAGCGCCTCGCCCGCGCCAAAACCAAGCTCGCTGCCAGTTAAAAAATAAAGCCCCGCCGCCGATAAAAACGCGCCGATAAATGCGTAAACGACGACCTTTTGTCCGAAAAACGCGAGCGCGATAAATGGCGTAAAAACGGCATTTAGCCCCGTGATAAAGGCGACAGTAGAGCTTGGGGCGTATTTGAGAGCAAAGGTCTGAAGCGTAAAGGCCGCGAACAAAAGCGCGCCTAAAAATGTGCCGAATCTTAGCGAATTGCGGTCGATTTTTCGCGTAAATTTGAGGCTTATGAGCGCCATCAGCGCGGCCGCGATCAAAAACCTCCAAAACAAAAGCGTAAAAACGCCGTTTGTCTTTAGCGTCTGCGCCATCGGCAAAAACGTCACGCCCCAGACCACCGCGATCACGAACAGCGCGAGGTCGGCCTTAAATTCGGTTGATTTTTTCATCTGATTTCTTTAGCTAAATTTAAGGGGCAAATTTAACGCAATTTGACTAAATTCGGGCTTTATCGCGTCAAATTTGAGAGTCGCCGCCCTCTTGCTAGCTGGCAAACGGTGATAAATTTAAGAAAGAAAATCGCCGCGAGAGTAAATTTGGCGGCGATTTGATAAATTTGATTTTACGGCAGGTCGGCGCTTTGAGCAAAACGCCAAAACTCGCCGAAATTTAGGCTAAATTTTCCTTTTTAGCGCGCAGGTAGCTGCCTATCTCGCTGATCAAAACTCCGACCAAGATAAGCGCCGCGCCGCAAAGCCTATATGCGCTGATGTCCTCCGCGCCGATGAAATACCCCATCGCTCCGGCAGTTACGGGCTCAAGGGTGAAAAATATCGCCGTTTTAACGGGCGTGGTAAATTTTTGCATCAAGGCCTGCGCAAAAAACGCAAACGCCGTACCCAGCACGCCCACGACTAGCATCGCTATGATAAACGCCTTGTCCACGACAGGAGCGATTTTAGCGTCCTCAAAAACTAAAATAGCCACAAAACAAAGCGCGATTAGGGTCAAAATTTCAAAATAAACCATATTCACGAGGTTGCATTTTTGCACCAAGCGGTTGGTGAGCACGATGTGAAAAGAGTAGGCGCACGCACAAACCAGAGCCAAAATCTCGCCCAGGCCAAAGCCCACCTTCGTATCGCCTATCATATAAAGCCCCGCCACCGCAAACGCCACGCCCACATACGCGTAGGAGTAAATTTTATGCCTAAAAAGCCCCGCCGCGATAAAAGGCACCAAAGCCACGTTTAGCCCGATGATAAAGGCCACGGACGAGGTGTCGGCGTACTTAAACGCAAAAGTCTGGCTGACAAATCCAGCGAACAAAAACAGACCCAAGATCACGCCCGATTTTATATCAGGCGCGCTTACGTCTTTTAGCTTTTTATAAAATATCGCCCCGGCTATGATCGCCGCTAGCAAAAATCTCCAAAACAACACGCCAAAAACGCCATTAGTAGCAAGCGCTAGCGAGGTAGGCAGATAGCCCAGACCAAAGACTATCGCAACAAAAATCATGCCCACATCGGCGCGAAATTCCAAACTATTTTTCACTATTCTCCCTTATTTTACTTGAAAATTCCCTGCAGAATTTTCGTGCCCTGCTCCACGGCGCCGCCCCTTAGCGAGCTTTCCTTCTCGCTCATCACGTTAAAGAGCCCGTCTAGCGTCTTGCGCGTGATATAGCCGTTTAGATCCTCGTCTTCTTGCGGGATGTATTCGCCCGCGCCCATGCTAGTAGCGATGCCTTTTAGCTGCTTTGCGGCGTCTGATTTTGCCAGCGCGCTGCCCGCGACGAATGAATTTAGCCCGTTATACGCCGTGGCAAAGGTATTGTCGCTCATCATTTTGGTGATGATCGGCTTAAATACGGCTTGCAGCTTCTGGCTCGAGTTTTGTTGCAAAAACTTCGTAAAGCTGTCCTTGCCGCCTTCTAGCACCTTTTTCACGTCCGCGTCGCTCATGTTTTTTATCACACCCGAAAATACGTCCGCAGCTCCCGGCACGGCCGCGCTTGCCGCGTTATTTATCGAGGTTACTAGCTCGTTGGCCCACTTTTCGCCGCCCACTTTTTTAGCCAAATTTGCCGCCGTTTCTAGGCTCTTTGGTAGCGGGATTTTAGCCGTGGCGTTTTTTAAAAATCCCCCGTTTGACAGCTCCTTAACGGCCGCATTTAGAGCCGAGCTGACCGCGCTTTTATAGTCGCCCGAGTTTGCCGCACCCAGTATCTGCGCGCCTTGGTTTAGCGTCTCTTGCCAATTAGCCTGAGCCGAAACGGCGAGCAAAACCGCGCATAAGATCAAACTTTTCTTCATCGTTTTTTCCTTAAAGTAAAATTCGGCGGTTATGATATTAAATTTCAGCTTTTAAACGGGTAAATTTGGGCCTTTTTAGGGCGAATTTACCCGCATCTTTACGGCACGGAGGGCTAAATTTGCAAATTTAAAATGCAAAATTTGAGCCGTGATTTAAGAGCTAAATTTAAGCGCAAATTTATACGGCGCGCTCGTCTGTTTGGCTCCAAATTTCAGACGTCAAATTTAGCCGCAAATTTGAGCGAGATTAGCCGCAAGAAGTAAATTTTAAGCTAAAATTAGCCTTTTTGAAAGGACGAAATGGAGCTTTTACTTCTCTCTATCGCGCTTGCTATGGACGCGGCGGCGCTTAGCATCGCAAACGGCGCGAAATACCGCAATCTCGCGCTATCAAAGATTTTATTTATCGCGTTTGTTTTTGGATTTTTTCAGGCGGCGATGCCGCTTGCAGGCTATTTTTTGGGCGCGGCGTTTGCTAGATTTATCGCGCAGATCGATCATTTTATCGCGTTTGCGATTTTGGGTTTTTTGGGCGTAAAGATGACCCGCGAAGCCTGTAGAAACGAGCCCGCGCAGGCCGTGAGCCTCGATACAAAGATGCTACTTTGCGGCGGATTTGCCACCAGCATCGACGCGCTAGCCGTGGGCGTGACGCTTAGCTTTACGGCTGCGGATATCTACTTTAGCGCCGCCGTGATCGGAGTAGTTTGCTTTGCGCTTAGCGTCGCGGCGTTTTACGTCGGTAAATTTGCGGGAGAGTTTTTGGAGCAAAAGGCGCTGATTTTAGGCGGCGCGATCCTCATCGCACTTGGTTTTAAAATCCTAATCACGCACCTTTTGAATCATGGGTTTTTGAGCTAAATTTAACGGCGCCTCGCGCTAAGCGCCGTTTTTCTTGCATAAATTTCCTATTTTTATATAAACTATATTTTTTTTATTTGTATTATGTTTCCTACCGAAATTACTTTTTCATATTCTGCCGCCTCTTTGTGCGTTATGTCTTTATCTTTCAGTATTTTTTCTTTATACGGATTTGATTCGTTTCTGCATTCAGGTTCTTGCATTTCTAAATGAACGTTTAAAAATTCTATTTGTGGAATAACTAGATGTTGAATTTGATAATTTGTTGTTGTTGTTCTTGCCGTAATTTTAAAGTCTTGGTTATTTTGATCATAAAAGAAAACCCATTTATTGCCTTTATTATCATCTTTAAGCATTTTTACTTTTAAATCTGCTACTAAAGCGTCATATTTAGTATTTGGATTATCGCAAACTTCTTTTAGGCTCTTTGCTATCTTTCCGCTAGGTTTATCGACTTTGGTTTCTTTATTTCCGCTAGCTCCCGAATCAAAACAACCGCTTAGTGTTAAAAGGGTAGCTCCTGCTAAAATAGCCGATAAGATAGTTTTGTTCATCATGTTTTTCCTTTAAATTTGATTACGTAAAAGCCTTTAGGCTCGCCTGTTTGTCGCTTTTTTCGTTATATATTATAATTATATACGCATATATCGCGGCTTAAATTTAAGCGTTTGGTTTTTAAAAGCGGGCGCAAAATTTGGACTTAAATTTGGCAAATCGCGCGACGAGTCAAATTTGACCCAAAATCACCTGCCGTAAAAGCGTAAATTTAGCTCGAATTTAACCCGCGCCGCTAAAAAATTTAAATAAGCCCCTCCAAATCGATCTCGATGCCGACGGGGCAGTGGTCAGAGCCCGTGATACCCTTCAGGATAAACGCGTCTTTTAAGCGGTCTTTGAGGCTTGCTGAAATGAAAAAATAATCGATCCTCCAGCCGACGTTTTTGGCGCGGGCGTTAAAGCGGTAGCTCCACCACGAATACGCGTCCGCCGCGTCGCCGCGGACGTGCCGAAAGGTGTCGATAAAGCCGCATGCGACGACCTCGTCCAGCCATGCGCGCTCGATAGGCAAAAAGCCCGAGGTTTTGGCGTTTGCCTTTGGGTTTTTGAGGTCGATCTCGCGGTGCGCGGTGTTCACGTCGCCGCAAAATATCACGTCCTTGCCCTGTTTTACGAGCTCCTGGATGTAGGCTAGAAATTTAGCGTAAAAATCCATCTTGTAGGCTAGGCGCGCGTCGTCTTTTTGGCCGTTTGGAAAGTAGATGTTAAAAAGTACGACGTTGCCGAATCTATGCTCCAAAACCCGTCCCTCGTCGTCGTCAAAAAACGCCGCCTTTTGCGTAGCGGAGCCAAATTTGGCCAGACTCATCACGCCCGAGTACCCGGCTCTTGCTGCCGAATTTACGCTGATTTCGTTAAATCCGAGCTTGTAGATCTCCGCAGGCACGTCGCTCTCGCGCACCTTAATCTCCTGAAGGCCCAAAAAATCGGGTCTATGCTGCTCTAGCCAAGCAAAACCGTCTTTAGCGGCGACCGCGCGCAGCCCGTTTACGTTCCAGCTGATTAACTTCAAATTTTATCCTTTATTAAATTTGGCGTATTTTATCGCAAGAGCCGTAAAATAAGCTAAAATTTAGTAAAATTAGGATCATTTTAAGGAGTAAAAAATGAAAAAAATCATCGTTTTATCGCTTGCGCTTGCCGCGTTTTTAGGCGCCAAAGAGGTAGATAGCGCCGAGATATTTTTGTCAGACGTCAAGTCTATGCACGCGCTAAAATCGTTTTTAAAAAAGAATAAAAACGATATCGTAAAGCTAAAACTAAGTTACTGCGCCAATGAAAACAGCATGCAATACGTAGAAGCCGAGGCGACCAAGCGCAAAGAGGACGAAAACTATAGTCATCTGGGCGAAAGTTTCGTTACGGCAGACGGCAGTAAAATAACCTACGTAGGAAAAAATTACGACTTTGGCGAAGGGTATGACGGAGATGTAAACACCGGCATAGAATACGGCGAACTAATGCTGGACGAGCCTAACAGCAATCATCTCAAAAATATATTTTTAAAAGTCGGAAATTCAAATTTTGGGCAAATATACAAATGGGAATACGAATGGACTAACGAAGAAAGCGAGAGCAAAAAATGTAAATTTGGACAAGTCGTCCTAGACGGCGCGTTTTACGTATACCACGAAGACGAAAATGAAAAAGGTCGAGAAATGTATAAATACAACATGAGACCGGAACTTATGGGAAATGACCCGGGCGATAAATACGATGCCTTTTTTCTCGATCCCGTCGCGAAAAAATACTTTAAACTACTAGAATACAAGTAAATTTAGCGCGATGACGGAGCTAGAGAGGGAGATTTTCGGTCAAATTTTGGGCGAGAAAAAGTTGGAAATCATCTTATTTTTAGCCCAAAATGCCGACGAAAACGGCTTCATAACCGTTAAAATTTCAGATATCTGCGAGCTGACGAGTGCCAGCAAGCCCACCGTCACGCAGACTATCAGGCTGCTTGAAAATCGCAAAATTTTCGAGCGTGTGAAAAACGGGATTTATAGATTTAAAAATTTAAAGGAACTAGATAAAAAATGAGAAAAATTTGGATACTAGCCGCTGCAGTTGTGCTCTCAAATGCCGCGATAGACGAAGCTGGGCTAAATGCCTGCATCAACAAAGGCGACGCCGCAAGCTGTGAAAAAACGCTCGCTGCGCTAGAAAAAAGTTGCTCGGGCGGCGATGCGCTGGCTTGCTACTTTGCCGCGGAGTTTTACGCCAAGGGGCTAACGGGCTACAAGGATGGCGCAAAAGCCTTTGCGATCTATAAAGACGCCTGCGCCGCTGGGAGTGCGGAGAGCTGCTACGAGGAGTCGGTGTTTTATCTAAAAGGCGACGTCGCGCAGCGGAGCTTTGAGCTATCGGGCGAGCGTCTCAAAAAAGCCTGCGATCTGGGCTCCAAACGTGCGTGCAATATACTTGAATTAGCGAAGTGAAGCTGTTTTGGACGGGTTTTGCGCATGACGGATACGCGGCGCGATGTTAAATTTAGTTTCGGCGTGAAATTTTAAATTATTTCTAGTCACTAAATTTGAATAGTTTGCCGTAAAACTTCGCTCAAATTTTTTATAAAGCCGCTTGCAATAAATTAGACGCCTTGTTTCTGTTTATTAAATTTGAGAAATTTATGGGTTTTGCTATTTTAATAAAACCCGATTTCGAGCGCCGATTGACTTTGACAAACAGTTTTTGTTTTACATATTGACGGCGTGGCGGGCTAAAAATTTGATAAATTTGGACGGGTTATAGGCGACTAAAAATTTATCGGTTTATATATTTCGGCTTGGTTTTTTATTTGATATTTTTAAAGCTAAATTTAAAAAAACAGATCCGAATTGACAACTATTTTTCAGAGATTTTTACCTAAAACGCGAAGATAAGTTGTTCTCAAATTTAACTTGCATGACGACTCCGTCTGCAGCAAAATTTGCATCCAAATTTAACGAAAATGCCGTATTGAAAATGCCGAAATTTTGAGTGAATTTTCAAATTTACAGATCGGCGTCCGATATCGCTTCGGCTTGATAATGCGCGATGAGAGGCTCGATAATCTCGTCGAAAAGCCCAGCCGCCATTATCGCGTCGAGGCGGTAAAGCGTCAAATTTATGCGGTGGTCGCTGATACGGTTTTGCGGGAAGTTGTAGGTGCGGATACGCCCCGAGCGGTCGCCCGTGCCGACTTGGCTTTTGCGCTCGCTGGTTTCTTTGGCTAGGCGTTCCTCTTCTTGTATCTCATAAAGGCGCGCTTTTAGCACCTTCATCGCGGCTTCTTTGTTTTTGTGCTGGCTTTTTCCGTCTTGGTTTGTTACGACTATGCCCGTCGGGATATGAGTGATACGCACCGCCGAGTCCGTCGTATTTACCGACTGTCCGCCGTGGCCCGAGCTGCGCATAACGTCGATGCGAAGGTCGTTTGGATTTATCTCGATCTCGCTATCTTCAACCTCGGGCATGATAGCGACGGTGACGGCCGAGGTATGCACGCGGCCTTGGCTTTCGGTCTCGGGCACGCGCTGGACGCGGTGGGTGCCGCCCTCAAATTTGAGCCTCGAGTACGCCCCCTTGCCCTTTATCAGCAAAATAATCTCTTTAAAGCCGCCCGTGTTGCCCTCGCTTTGGCTCACGATCTCGAATTTATACCCGCGAAGTTCGGCGTATCTGGCGTAGGCGTTAAACAAATCGCCCGCAAAAAGCGCCGCTTCGTCTCCGCCGGTGCCCGCGCGGATCTCTAAAAATACGTTTTTATCGTCGTTAGGATCTTTTGGAAGGAGTAAAATTTTAATCTCTTCTTCGAGATTTTCTTTTTGGGATTCGAGATTTTTGAGTTCCTCTTTGGCTAGCTCGCCAAGCTCGGCGTCATCGAGCAGGGCCTTGTTTTCCTCGATGTCCGTGAGAGTTTGCAGATAGGACTTTGCAGCCGAAGCGATATCTTCTAAATTTGATTGCTCTTTTGAGAGCTTGGTCATATTTGCGATATCGTTTGTGATAGACGGATCGCTAAGTAGACGAGAGAGCTCGTCGTAGCGATCCAAAAAAGGCTGCAGTTTGTCGGCTAACATTAAAATTTAGATTAAGCAGATAGTTTGTTTACGAGTTTTGCGAGGCGTCCTACGCGGCGAGAAGCTGTTTGTTTTTTCAAAAAACCCTTGCTAACGAAGCTGTGGAAATCTTTGTTTGCCACTTTAAACGCGTTTAGCGCGGCTTCTTTATCGCCTGCCTCAACGGCTACGCGCACGGCTTTAGTGATATTTTTAAGCCTAGTGCGGTAAAATCTGTTTCTTTCAGTCCTTTTGATAGTCTGTCTGGCTCTTTTTTCAGAAGATTTATGGTTTGCCATAATGTCCCTTTTGTCATAATTTTAGTCCGTGATTATATAAAAATCAGTTTTAAAATCCGCTTAATTTAAGTAAAATTTAAAGCGAGGAAATTTACAACTTAAATTTGGATATTTTTTGATAAAATAGGTCGGAAATTTAATAAATTTATGGAATTTGCCAAGCAAAAAGCTGTCTGGCAAATTCTGCGGCGCAGTATTTTGAGATGGATTTGAAGTTGTGCGGAAATTTTCGTCCCAAGGCTAGACCTCTGCTTGCAGTTGCGAGCAAAGCGAAGCAAAGGTAGTCTGCCGCAGGGCGAAAATTTTAAACTCATTCAAAACCAGCGTAGCGACGCCACAGGCGGGGTTTCTATAAAGACGCTCAAAAGACAAGCCGATATAAGCTATAAAAGGAAAAATAATGAAACTATTCGGTACCGACGGCGTCCGCGGCAAAGCCGGCGAAAAACTCTCCGCCGCAACATCCATGCGCCTTGCTATGGCTGCGGGGATATATTTTAGGCAGTTTGCGTCGCACACAAACACTATTTTACTAGGCAAAGACACGCGCAAAAGCGGCTACATGATCGAGACCGCCATCGTCGCGGGGCTCACGGCCGTAGGCTACAACGTCCGTCAGATCGGCCCGATGCCTACTCCTGCGATCGCGTTTCTCACCGAAGATATGCGCTGCGACGCGGGCATCATGATCAGCGCCTCGCACAACCCGTACTACGATAACGGTATCAAATTTTTTGACAGCGAAGGCAATAAACTGAGCGAAGAGGCCGAAGCGCAGATAGAAAAGATTTACTTCGACGACGCGCTCATCGAGAGATCGCAAAAGCAGATGCTAGAAATCGGCGCGGCAAAGCGTATCGACGACGTTATCGGCCGCTATATCGTACAGATCAAAAACTCATTTCCTAAAAACCTCAGCTTGCACGGATTGCGCGTAGTTCTAGACGTCGCAAACGGCGCTGCGTACAAGGTCGCTCCGACTATCTTTAGCGAGCTAGGAGCTGAAACCATCGTCATAAACGACGAACCAAACGGTAGCAACATAAACCTAAACTGCGGCGCGCTCTATCCACAAAATTTAGCCTCCGAAGTCGTGCGATTACGGGCGGATTTAGGCTTTGCATTTGACGGCGACGCCGATAGACTCGTGGTTGTCGACGAGTGCGGCGAGGTGGCAAACGGCGATAGTTTGCTAGGCGTCATGGCGGCATTTTTACAAGAAAACAAAGCCCTAAAAGGCGGCGCAGTCGTGGCTACAGTGATGAGCAACGCGGCGCTCGAAGACTATCTAAAATCCCACAAAATCAAGCTCCTGCGCGCAAACGTCGGCGACAAATACGTGCTTGAAAAGATGAAAGAAAACGGCACGAATTTCGGCGGCGAACAGAGCGGTCACATCATATTTAGCGACTACGCAAAGACGGGCGACGGACTCGTGGCGGCGCTGCAGTTTGCGGCACTGGTGCTAAAAAAAGACAAAAAAGCGAGCGAAATTTTAAGCGAGATAAAACCGTATCCGCAAATTTTGCTAAATTTAAAGATAACCGAGAAAAAGCCGCTTGAAAGCATCGCGGGGCTAAAAGAGCTTGAAGCAAGCCTCACAAAAGAGGGCATCCGCTCGCTATTTCGCTACTCGGGCACCGAAAACCTCATCAGGCTTTTACTCGAGGGCAAGTGCGCCGACGCACTAAAAACCCGCATGGACGAGGTCGAGAAATTTTTCCTAAAAGCTCTAAATGGCTAAAATTTTAGGCGTTTTTTTTGCGGCGTTTTTTATCGTTTTCGCGCTCGATCAGGCGGTCAAGCAGATATTTTTGGGCGGTTTTTCGTGGCAGGGCGAGTACTTTTCGCTAGTGCTTGCTTACAACCGAGGCGTAGCGTTTTCGATGTTCGCGTTTCTGAGAGAATGGCTAAAATTTATCCAGCTGGCGTTGATCGCGGGCGTTTGCGGCTATCTGCTTTGGAGGTTAAAGCGTAAATTTGACGCGCGGGCTGTGGCAAAAATGGAGCCAAATTTAAGCGCAAACGGCGAAAAAAAGGAAATTTTAGAGGAGCATGCGCTAGGAGCGGGTATAATCCTGGGCGCGGGCAGTTCAAATTTGCTCGATCGCTTCGTTCACGGTGGCGTCGTCGACTACGTCTACTGGCACAAGTGGTTTGAGTTTGCGATCTTTAACCTCGCCGACGTTATGATCGACGTCGGGGTCGTACTCATACTCTGGCAAAGCTTTGCCGCGGGGCGAAAAGGTGCTAAAAATGGGCGATAACGTTTATATAGCCTACGCGCTTTGGCTGCTTACGGGCTGGTTTGGCGGGCACAGATTTTATCTGGGTAAATTCGTGAGCGGATTTGCGATGATGGTGCTGTTTTTCATCGGATATAGCCTAGCGTGGGCGCTTGTCGGCTACGTATTTTGGGCGCTTTGGGGCGCGTGGTGGCTCTTTGATCTGCGCTTAACCGGCGCGGCCGTCGAGAAAAATCAGAAAAAAGAAGCGCTAAAAGACAAACTGCGCGCGCAAGACCTCGAAGAGCGGCTAAGACGACTCTATGAGCTTTATGAGAGCGGCGCGATAAGTAAAGAGGAATTTGAAGCGAGGAAGGAAATTTTGCTAGGGTGAGGCTCGGTAAATTTACGAGAATTTGATCGATTTTCTAATCGCAAACGGCCAAATTTAGCATTTTCAAGGTACGGGTCTCGGTGAATCAAATTTGCAAATTTGACTTCAAAATTTGAACGTAAAATGATAAGGCGTAGGATTTTGAGATGATTTTTGGGGTTTTGAAGTTAAAATTTGACGAAGATAAGGCATATAGCCTATCGAGTCAAATTTTAACGAAATCCACAAAAAGCGCTCGCGAGACAAGCCGTTTAAAAGGAAAGAAATGATTTTATTGATAGATAATTATGACAGCTTCGTTTTCAACGTGGAGCAGTACCTACGCGAGCTAACCGACGAAGAAGTACGCTGCGTGCGCAACGACAAGATCACTCTGGATGAAATCCGCAGGCTAAATCCGAGCAAAATCGTGCTAAGCCCGGGACCGAAACACCCGCAAGATAGCGGCATTTGCCTAGAGATTTTAAAAAGCGACATCACCGCGCCGATCCTTGGTATCTGCCTCGGACATCAGGCGATCGGGCTCGTTTACAGCGCCAAAATCAAACGCCTAGAAAGGCCCTATCACGGCAAAACTTCGCTCATAAAAGTTAGCCGCAAAGAGCCGCTGTTTACGGGGCTGCCGGATGAATTTGAGGTCATGCGCTACCACTCGCTTTACGTGGATGAGCTACCGTCAAATTTGCAGGCCGCTGCCGTGAGCGAGGACGGCGTAGTGATGGCTCTTAGCGTGAGAGACAGGCCGATTTTTGGTATCCAATTTCATCCAGAGAGCTACTTCACGCAGTACGGCAAAAAAATCATCGAAAATTTCATCAACTACGAAGCCGCGCCTGTGGCAGACGTCGCCAAAGAGCCCAAAATCCGCCCGCTCAAGCCGTTTCTAATCAAGCTTCAAGAAAACGAACGCCTAGACGACCGCGACTTTGAGCAAATTTGCGAAATCATCGCGAGCAAAGAGTACGAGATCACGCAGCTAGCCGCGCTTTTGGTGCTGATCAGCGAAAAAAGCCTCTATCCGCAAAGCCTCGCAAGCCTCGCCAAAAACATCCTAAAATACTCGCAGACCTACCGCGATCCTTCGCCGATGATCGATCTTTGCGGCACGGGCGGCGACGGCTTTAAGACGATAAATATATCAACGACCGTCGCATTTATCTTAGCGAGCCTTGGCGTCAAGGTCGCAAAGCACGGAAACAAAGCCGTTTCTAGCAAATCAGGCAGCTCAGACGTGCTGGAAATTTTGGGCGTTAAGAGCTCAAATTCGCTCCTACGACAACGCGAGCTGCTAAACGATAAAAATTTAGCCTTTTTCCACGCACCGTTTTTCCATCCGTTAGTTGGCGAAGTGCGCGAAGTGCGTCAGCGCCTAGGCATCCGCACGGTTTTTAACGTACTTGGCCCGCTGCTAAATCCAAATTTGGCGCTCAAAAATCAGCTCGTGGGCGTCTATCATAAGCCGGTTTTACGCCTCTACGCCGAGACGCTGCAGCTGCTGGGACGCGAGCGAGCGCTGGTAGTTCGCGGCGAGGACGGACTAGACGAGATTAGCCTGTGCGATGAGACGCGCGTCGTAGAGCTACGCGGTGGCCAGACCAGCGAGTACAGCATCACGCCCGAGCAGTTTGGTTTTAGACGGGCGTTTCACAGCGAGATCGAGGGTGGCACGCCTGAGCAAAACGCCGAAATTTTAAAGCAAATTTTAAAAGGCGAGATTAGCGGACCGAAATTTGACATAGTCGTGCTAAACGCGATGTTTGCGCTCTATGCAGCAGGCGTCGCTGATAGCCCAGCGCAGGCCAAAGAGGTCATCTTAGACGCGATAAAAAGCGGTAAAGTTTATCGCTTTTTCGAGGACTACGTGCGAGGCAAAGCGTGACGCTGGTTAAAATTTGCGGTATCAAAACGCCTGAGGAAGCGCGCGAGGTGGCGAGCCTGGACGTAGATTTTTTGGGTGCGATATTTGCCAAAAGCAAACGTCAAGTAAGCGCTCAGACGGCGCGCGAGATAGTGAGTATCGCACACGCGGCGGGCAAAAAATGTGTCGGCGTTTTTGCCGGACAAAGCGACTGCGAGATAATGGAAATCTGCGAATTTGTCCCGCTTGACGCGGCGCAGATCCACGGAGAGGTTAGCTCAAATTTGTACGCAAATTTAAAGGCGATGGGGCTAGAGGTTTGGCGCGTTTATAGCGTGCTAGACGCACTTCCAGCCGTCGATACAGCGCTTTGCGATATGCCGCTTTTTGACTGCAAGGGTGAAAACGCAGGCGGCAACGGCATTAGCTTTGATTGGGAGATTTTACGGGAGGTCAAATTTGACTTTGGCATGGCGGGTGGCATCGGCGAGCACAACGCGCGCGAAGCGGTCAAATTTAACCCGCGAGTGCTCGATCTAAACTCAAAAGTCGAGGATGAAAACGGTATAAAATCGGCCGATAAAATAAAGAAAATTTTGGAGCTGATAAAGGCGTAAATTTGCTTGCGGCGAAGGCAAATTTACGCCTTTGCCGCCTTGCCTAAATAAAATATCGCTTGTTTCAAATTTTCTCATTTTACCCGCTTGCCGGTTGGTGTGACCGCACCACATCCCAAATAAGCCTAATAAAAACTTAAAATGCTAAAATAAACGAAAATTTAAAGGATACCGATGAACACTAAAGCATATTTCGGCAAATTCGGCGGACAGTTCGTGCCAGAAACCGTGATGTTCGCGCTAGATGAGCTCGAGGACGCATATGAGCGCATAGTAAAAACGGCTGAATTTGAGGCCGAGCTAGACGATCTACTAAAAAACTACGTCGGACGCCCAAGCCCGCTATATCACGCAAAACGCCTTAGCTCGCACTACGGGCATGAAATTTATCTAAAGCGCGAGGATCTAAACCACACGGGCGCGCATAAGATAAATAACGCCCTAGCCCAGGCGCTTCTAGCCAAAAAAATGGGCAAAAAGAAGGTTTTAGCAGAGACGGGCGCGGGTCAGCACGGCGTAGCGACTGCGACCGCGGCGGCATTGCTCGGCCTTGAGTGCGACGTATATATGGGTGCGACCGATGTAGAGCGTCAGCAGCTAAACACATTTCGCATGCAGCTTTTAGGCGCCAGAGTCGTGAGCGTAGAAGAGGGTCTAAAAACCCTAAAAGAGGCCACTACCGCAGCGATCCAAGCGTGGGTAAACGAGATAGAAAGCGCCTTTTACGTCATCGGCTCGGCAGTTGGCCCGCACCCCTATCCTAGGATCGTGCGCGACTTCCAGAGTATCATCGGCCACGAGACCAAGGCCCAGCTAAAAGAATACGGCGTGCATCCGGACTACGTCATCGCCTGCGTCGGCGGCGGCAGCAACGCGATCGGTATCTTTAGCGCGTTTTTGGGCGACGCGGACGTAAATTTGATCGGAGTCGAGGCAGCAGGGCTTGGCGCACACACGCCCTATCACGCCGCGACGCTAACCAAGGGCCGCACAGGCATCATCCACGGCATGAAAACGATCGTTTTGCAAGACGAGTACGGCATGATCGAGCCGGTGCATAGCATCTCGGCGGGACTTGACTATCCAGGTGTAGGACCGGAGCACGCGCACCTCCACGAGAGCAAACGAGTCGCCTACTACGGCGTCACCGACGACGAGTGCATAAACGCGCTATATCTAACCAGCCGCCTAGAAGGCATCATACCTGCGATCGAAAGCTCGCACGCGTTAGCGTATTTAGAAAAGCTATGTCCAAATTTGACGAAAAAAAGCGTCATCGTCGTAAACGTCTCGGGGCGCGGCGACAAAGATATAAACACCGTGATGAGCTACGAGAAAGGAAAAATTTATGGCTAAGGTAAAAGATGCGTTCGCGGGTAAAAAAGCAAACATCGGCTACGTCGTGGCCGGATATCCTAGCGCCAAGGCGACGAAGGAGTTTTTATTAAATTTAGACGGCAGCTACCTAGATCTACTTGAGCTTGGCATCCCTTACTCCGATCCACTAGCAGACGGTAAACTCATCGCGCAAGCCAGCTTTGAAACCGCCGCAAAGGGCGTAAATACGGACGCGATATTTTCCATGCTAGAAGAGTGCAAAGGCAAGATAAATAAACCCGTCGTTTTTCTCGTGTATTTTAACATCGTGTTTGCTTACGGCGTAGAGAATTTTATCGCCCGCTCAAAAGAGGTCGGTATAGCAGGCTTTATCATCCCCGATCTGCCGTTTGAGGAGAGCGAGGAGGTAGCTGGGCTGTGCGCTAAATTTGACCTTGATCTCATACCGCTAATCAGCGTCACGTCGCAAAACCGCGCGGATAAAATTTTAAAATTTGGCTCAGGATTTGTCTATGCTCTGGGCGCTATCGGCGTGAGCGGCTCGCAGCGAGCAAGCGAGGAGCGACTAAAAGCGCTAGTAGAGGGTCTAAAAAAAAGAAGCGATCTGCCTGTCGCGGTAGGCTTTGGCGTGAAAAATAAAAACGATGCCGACGAGGTAAAAACCTATGCCGACGGCGCGATAATCGGCACCGAGATAGTAAAGCTCACGGCCAAATTTGAGGGCGAAGAGCTGATAAAGCAAATCAATAAACTTTTTTAAATTTAGCCGCGTTTGCGTTAAATTTAAGTATAATCAAAAAATTTCGTTTAAAGGACGACGCGATGATGGACGTTGCGGAGCTTGGGATCAAGCATCTGTGCGAGGATACCCTGGGCTACAAGGTAGAGAGCGCAAAGAGCGCGGAAGGGGAATTTTACGGCTCGAGCTTGCCGATTTTTAAGGGCAAAGAGGAGTTTCACTTTTATCTTTACTTTAAAAAAGATACGCTAAATCGCTTTGCTAGCGTGCTTCTTGGCGTTGATAAACTAGCTGAGGACGAGCTAAGCGACATCTGCAAAGAGGTGGCAAATCTCACGATCGGCTACGCTAAAAATCTACTCAACGAACGCGAAGCAAACGCCTATAAACTAGGCACTCCCGAGTATCTAGGCAGGACGAGCTTTCACGTCAAACTAGACGACAAGCGCGTCTATAAAATCAAAAATAGAACATTTCAAATAGGATATAAAAAAGCATGAGCGAAGAACTACAAGAAGTAACCGCCGTAGAAACGGCGCTGCAAGGGGTTCAGGAGATGTTGCAAGAGCGCGGCGGGCTTTTTAAAAGCTACGACGAGTTGATGGATATCGGAGTTGATTTTATCTCGGAGCTCGGCACCACGACTATTAGCGTAAAACAGCTCTTAAAGCTCGAAGTAGGCTCTGTAATCGACCTAGAAAAGCCTGCCGGCGAGAGCGTGGAGCTTTTTATAAACAACCGAATTTTCGGCAAGGGCGAAGTTATGGTTTACGAAAAAAACCTCGCCATCAGGATAAATGAAATCCTCGACTCAAAATCCGTCATCCAGTACTTTAAACGAGAGCAACTATGAGGATTTTTGCCGCGCTTTTGTTGTTTTTCGTAGCGCTTTGGGGTTCAAATTTATCCACATATAACGTCTACGAGCGCAGCGACCGCGTCGATATCATGCTTAGCTTTGATGCACCTTATAGCGGAGCGATCTTGCAAGAGCGCAAAGACGGCGCGATAACCCTGCTTTTTACAGACCTGCAAAACGATCAAAATATCGAAAAAAGCGTAAACTCAAGCATACTACAAGAGCTTTTGTTTGAGCCTAGGGGCCAAAATTTAGCCCTCGTGATAAAAAGCGACGCGCAAGTAGCCGTTAGCGCATCAAAAACCACCGACGGCTTTGGCCTGCGTATACGCGTGACGTCTGAAAATGCAGCGAACTCAGCCGCCGCAACAACACTCTCGCCACAAGAAACTAGAGAAAATATAACCGAAGCGACGAATTTATCCGGCGATCAAAACGCATCAAATTTGACCGCGTCTGCTCAAGGTGCCGGCCTAAATTTAAGCGCGCAAAACGGCGACGTAAATTTTATGACGCAGGGCATGAGCGATATGATCGATTATAGATATTACTCGGTTTTGGGCGTTTTGGCGCTACTTTTACTCACGCTCTTATTCATCAAAACAAAACTAAAAAATAAGCAAAACGCATTTAAAACAAAGCAAAAAAACGACTGGTTTGAAAAGGTAAAAAAAGACGAAGAGGTGGAGATAATCTACGAAAAACAGCTTGACGGCGTCAATAAAGTCGTGCTTTTTCAGCACCTTGACAGACGCTACCTAGTGCTAACGGGCGCCTCAAACGTACTTTTGGATAAATTCGGCGAAGAAAAGATGACAAGCGAGCAGGACTTCCAGAGCTTTTTTGAGGAAAATCAAAAAAAGCTAAACGCCTACATCGAAAACCGCCAACCTCTTGATGCATATAAAGATAAGGCCAGTATAGACTAAAAATCGGAGATAAATTTGTCCAAAAACGATTTGGAAATTTTAAAAGAATTTATAAACGATAAAGAGGCTCAAGAAAAATTTAACGCTATCAAAAATAGCGTAATGGACTTTAATATCTTTGAAATTGCCGGTCTTGGCAATCAAGAAATAAAACACTCAAACACCCTAGCTTGGCTTTTTGGAGATAATGAACACGGACTAAAATATCAAATTTTAGAAGGATTTTTAAAATTTACGTTAGAAAATAGCGATAATACTTCAGAAGGCTACAAAAATTTAGAAAAATATCTAAAAATTCAAGAAAAAAATATAAGAGTTTTTAGAGAAAGCGATAATATTGATCTTTTGCTAATTGACGAAAATAATAAACTTGTCATAACGATAGAAAACAAGGTTGAAGCGGATGAAGGCGAAGAACAGTTGCTCAAATATCGCAAATTTATTGACGATAAATATAATGATTTTGAAAGAATTTATATTTTCTTGACAAAAGACGGTCGCTTGCCTGCAGATGAGACAGAGCGAGGCTGGTGGCTAATAGCGACATACAAAATGGTAAGCAAAAACATAGAAAGTTTATTGAATAAGAATCAAACAATATCAGAAAAAGCAAAAATTATTTTATTAAGTTATGTTGATTTATTAAAAGGAGAAAATATCGTGGAAGACGATATATTGCAAGCTATTTGCGATGATGTCTGGAATAACCCAAAATATAAAAGAGTACTCGAAATTTTAATTAGCCATAGAGAAACAAACATAGATATATTGTACAGGCTAATTATTAATAAGTTAGAGGAGTGCGGTATAAGAAAATACAATACCGACGTCTTCGATATTAAAACCAATGGAACCGATTTGATCGCGAAAAAGATATTTGAGAAATCATGGGCGGAAGTTTCATCGAAAGTTATATCTATAATAATAGAAAAACAACTCAGAAAACACCACAAAGTATTAAGAATATCATACTATCATCATAGCATTAAAGAGGATAAAGTTATAAAAATACAGTCAAAAATTAGAGAAAACCTAAAAATAGACAATAGCACTCAATTTACATATATATGCGAACCAATAAAAGAAGATTCTCTAGAAAATTTTACAGAAAATCAACTTCAATCCAAGGCAGAAGAATTAGTAGGCATTATTAAAGAGCAAATAAATATTTTTAATAATATAGTCAAAAGTGAACTAGGAATTTCCTAGTTCACGCAAAACAGATCGCAAAAGTATCCGGCTTGGTCATCTTTTTGATATTTTCCTTCGCCATAAACAGCTCCTTGGCGCCGTAAATTTGCAAAGTATGGTTGATAAACTCAAACTCCAGCTTCTTATGCACGCAGTTTGCATCGAGATTTTTAGCAAGCGCGAGAATAAAACTCAGCCAGCGCACGACATCCTCGCTCGGTAGCAGGTTTTTAAATCGCTCAAATTCGCTCGAGGTTTTCTTGCCGTTTTGTGCGATGATCGCGGCAACCAGGCATTTTTGCGCATGCGAAAAGCCGTAGTTTAGGGCATTTAACACAAAAAACGCCGAGCTAGCGTGCTCGCCATAAAATCCCAAACACTGCGCCACGCTATGCAATCTAGCAGCGACAGCCAGCTCGCTCTCGTATCGCCCCTCAAGCCCATGCAACGGCTTTAGCGCGGCAAATAGATCTTTGGCGTATTTCACGATCGTTTTGTTATCGTCTAGTAAAAATCTATCCTGCAAACTCCTCACGCTCGGGTTAAAGTTCGGCGGAAATTTACGCGTCGGGCGCAAGATATCGCTCAAAAACACGCCCTCTCTAAAGCCCGCGCCGCTAGTATAGATGTTTTGCGCACCCACAGCATCCACTGCGCCCAAAAATATGAGCGCGCCTTCTCTAATCGTATCGAAGCGATCTTTTTTTATGCCAAATTTCCCGAGCTCAAGCACGCTCGCTCGCGCGAGATTTTCGATGAAGTTTTTGTGGTTTTGAAATTTGTAGGCAAAGTTATGCACGGTTTTTAGCGGATAGTCTTGCGCCGACATGATGGCTGAAGATATCGCGCGCAGGCTACCTCCGATGGCGACTAGATTTTTGCTTTTAAAGTTTTTAGGCAAGCTTTTAAACGCCTCTTTGATAAAGGGCGCTGCGGCGTTTAAATTTTTCTTATCGAAAAATAGCTCCTTTAGCCGCACGGTGCCTAAATTTAACGATACGGCATCAGTTATCTTGCCACCGCTAACAAGCGCTAGCTCGGCAGAACCGCCACCGATATCAAGCGTGACAAACTCGTCTAGGGGTTCTAGCAAATTTAGTGCCGCCACGCCGCCAAACGTCGCTTCATCCTTGCCGCTAACGACCTTTAAATTTATCCCAAGCTCTTTGCGCGCCATACTTATGAGCAGGCCGGCGTTTGGGGCGTCGCGCAGAGCCGAGGTGCCCATGGCTAAAATTTTCGCGCATTTGTAGTTTTTTGCGATATTTTTAAACTCGCTAAGCGCCTCGAAGGCCTTTTGCATGGACTTTTCCGAGATCTCGCCGCCATGTTCGTACGCGCCCTCGCCCAGACGCACCTTCATCTTAAATTCGCCGATGATGTGAAACGCGTAACGCGAAGTCTTTTCAAAAATCGCCATTCGCATCGAATTTGAGCCTAGATCTATGACGGCGGTTCGTTTTGCCATTTATTTGCCTTTATTATTTTTATTTATCGCTAGAGTGAGGGTCGAGACCGCACCGCTGCGCCCATCGGTGCGGTTTTTGATAGATACCGAGCCGCCCAGAGCCTGAGCCGCGCCCTTAGCCAAAAATAGCCCAAGTCCCACTCCGCCCTTATCGCCAAAACGCTTAAACGGCGCAAAAAGATCCTTGCTCTCGTCGATGCCGCAGCCCTCGTCTACGACCTCGATGATAAATTCGTTTTCGCTAAGGCGCGAGCGTAGAGTAACCACAGCGCCGCGAGGAGAAAATTTGATCGCATTTTGGACGAAATTTTGGATAACGTGCGTTAAAAGCGTCGTTTGCAGCGTCATTTCAAGTCTGTTTGGCGCAAAATCAGTCGCGATATCCTTGCCCTCGCCGCGAGCTAAAATTTTAAAATTATTCGCAGATTGATTTAAAAACTCGATGATATCGATGCGCACGGCCTCCTCAAACTGCGCGCCCTCCTGCCGCCCAATCTCTAGGATCGAGCCGATCATTTTGTTCATCTGATTGATCGCTTCGTTGTTGTTTTTGAGTGCTTCGATATATTTTTCGCTCTCGCGCGGCTTTATTAGCGTGACTTCATTTTTGGTTTTCATCACCGCAAGCGGCGTTTTTAGCTCGTGCGCGACGCCGACAAAAAGCTCTTTTTGATAAAGCACGAACGTCTGAATACGCTCGATTAAGCGGTTTAGACTTCTGCCTAGCGGCTTAAACTCGGGCGGTAGCTCGTCAAGGCTCACCGTCTGCAAAAATCGCTCGTTTAAATTCGTCATTTTTCTGCTTAAAATTTTGATCGGCACAAGCAGCATCCGCGACAAAAACAGCACGTAAAAAATAATCAGGAGTATCGACGTAGCGTTTACTATGATGATATCGATTAAAATTTGATCTACGAGTTTGCTTTGATGGGTGGTGTCTTTGGTTAGCGCGATGCTAGTATCGTCCATATACGGGTAAAATAACGTCAAATGGGTCTTTTGGCCGACACTTTCCGTGACGAAATAAGGCGATACGGTCTTGCCCTCAACGAGCTTTGCCCTCGTGGGACTATCGTTTAGCGTGAAGTATTCAAACGGTTTTTCTACTTTAGATAAATTTGCGCTCGTGGATAAAATTTTAGCTTCGTAAGCGAGCGATTGGGAGATATTTTCGTAAATCGTAACCTTGATATACTGATATAAAAGGACGGAGATGATGAGAATTAGCATCGTAGAAGCCGATGCTAATTGCGCTATAAACCTAAGTCTTAGGCTTTTTTGGGAAAGCAAAATCTATACCCGCGTCTTCTGACCGTCTCGATAGTCGAGATATTTAGCGGCTTATCCATTTTTTGGCGGATTTGATTTATCGCCACTTCGATTACGTTTGGGGTTACAAGCTCAGGCTCCTCCCATATCGCATCTAGCAACTGCTCTTTGCTAACAATCTGGTCGCTGTGACGCGCAAGGTGAGTTAGTACTTCAAACGGCTTGCCTTTTAGCTCGATATCTTGGCCTAGATAGGTGATTTTCTCCTCGTCCGGATCGATGATGAGGTCGTCTATTTTGATAACGTTGGTGCCGCCAAAGCGCAGTCTCGCTTCGATTCTAGCTACCAAAACGTCGAAATCAAACGGCTTTTTGATATAGTCGTCCGCACCCGCTCTAAATGCTTTAACTTCGCTATCTTTATCGTCTTTCGCAGACAGTACGACTACTGCGGTGCGCGGAGATTTGTGTTTGATGATGTTGATTAGATCCACGCCGTCGCCGTCAGGCAACATCCAATCAGTCAAAACCAAATCGTAATTTCTAATACCGATGTAGTATTCGGCATCCTTGAAATTCTCCGAGCTGTCGGTCTGATAGCCGAACTCTTGCAAGCCCTCGGCGATGGTTTTGTTTAGAGTTACCTCATCTTCAACTATTAAAATTCTCATTTTTTCCCTTCAGTGAAATTTGTTGGGATTGTAGCATAAATTAAGCAAGATTTCAAGATACTTTAAAAAAAATTTAATATTTAAACTCGGCTCTTGCGCCAACCATCGCATTTTTGACGATCTCGATTTTTAAAATTTCCATTTTCAAAAAGCTAAGCGAGTTAAATTTTTCCTTCAACTTTTTCGCGCAAATTTCAAGCGAGCTCTCCACGCTGCCAAATTTCTCCCGCGCATAAATTTCCTCGATCAAATTTATCATTTCCACGTAGTCTATAAACTCGCCGCTTTCAAACTCTGCGCTAACTCTTACCTTTTGCGGCGTCACGCGCTCAGAATCAAGCAGTCCTATGATAGTACTAAACTCGTAATCTTTGATAATCGTCGTCAAATTACGCGCTTTTCTTGCCCGGTTATCAGGCGTTTTATGTTTGGCAGATGCTTGTAAACGACCAAAAACGCGATCAAAAATATCGGCGCATAGGAGTCGATATCAGGAATCTGCGGCTGAAGCGCAAAAGTCGCTACGATAAACGCCGCAAGCGCGGCTAGCGAGGCAAGCGAGGAGATTTTAAGCAGCTTGCCCACGACGAACCAAACTCCAAGCGCGATAGCGATCTCAAGAGGCAAAAATACCGCCAAAACGCCAGCTCCCGTGGCTATGCCCTTGCCGCCTTCAAATTTCAAAAACGGCGAATAGCAGTGCCCAAGCACTGAAAGTACCGCCATCGCCCAAAGCGTCGCGGGAGCAAGGCCAAAAAATTTCGCGATCAGTATCGGCAAAACACCCTTTAAAACGTCACAAACGACGGTCAAAATCGCGATTTTTTTAGCGAGTTTGGGGTCTTTTTGTTTTAGCACGCGCAAGACGTTCGTCGCGCCGATACTGCCGCTGCCTTCGCTTCTGATGTTCACTCCGCCGAAGATATAAGCCAAAATCACGCCCGAGGGGATACCGCCTAGCAGATACGCCGCGGCGTAAGCTATCAAATTTTCGTTCATTTTTTCATCCTGATTTTTGTTTCGATTTCGCAATATTAATTAAATTCGGCTGATTTTTTGATAAATCGGTCGTTTTGGAGGACGGTAAATTTGTAAATTTTACGCACCGAGACCTGCACCGCAAAAATGCTAAATTTGGTTTTGTCAAATTTGGATTTTAGTCTTTCTTGTTAAGGAGGAAGGGGCTTAAATTACGCTCTGCTTTGCAGTTGCGAGGCAACGCCAAAGCAAAAGAGCTCCCCTTTTGTATCCACCTTTCTCTTTTCTTTGGGAGAGGAAGGGGTTTCTACTTACGAAGCGTCGCCCCTTCCTCTCCCAAGCCCTCTCCAACCCCACTGCACGTTAGAGGTGGCGACACTGCTTTGCTCTGCGAGCAAAGCGTCGCAGGTTTAAAATGTGGGTCTCAGTGACTCAAATTTGCAAATTTGACTTCAAATTCGAGTATAAAACGGTAAGGTGAAGTATTTTTTCTTTAGACGAGGCGGAAATTAGCCGAGCGAGGGCGCATACAAGTAGTATGTAACCGAGCTTCGGCGAAATTTCCTTCTGCTTGCAGTTGCGAGTGTAACGAAGCAAAGCGAAGTATAAAGGAAAAAGACAAGCCGCAATCACTTCACAAGATCGGCCAAAACCTTTGCCGCATGCTCCTTGGCTTTCACGCTCTTATACACCTTCGCGATCTTGCCGTCTTTGCCGATCACAAAGGTCGAGCGCGCTATGCCCAGATACTCTTTGCCGTAATTTTTCTTCACTTGCCAGACGCCGTAGAGTTTGGCGACTTCGTGCGTAGGATCGCTTAGCAGGATGTGCTTTAGGCTCTGTTTTTGCGCAAAGCCGGCGTGCGACTTGACGCTATCGGGACTAACGCCCACGATCACGGTGTCTTTGGCTATAAAGTCGTCGTAAAGCGCGCTAAATTCGCATGCTTCGGTCGTGCAACCCGGGGTGTTGTCCTTTGGATAAAAGTACAGCACAACGTTTTTGCCGACGAAGTCTTTTAGGCTGACGCTTACGCCGTCGCTGTTTTCTAGGCTAAACTCCGGCGCCGTATCGCCCGCTACTAGCGTGATTTTTCGCTCCAAATCCTCTTTAGAAAATTCGCTCATTTTTGCTCCTTTCTGATCTCCTCAAGCGTCTTGCCGCCCGAGCCTATCGAGCTTGCGTCGTATGTCTCGATATAAATTTGCACTCGTTCGCGGTTTTTGCCCAGCACGCGCACCATAGTGTCGGTCATCTCCTCGACCAGCTTTTGCTTTTGCTCTTTTGTCGGCTCCGGGCCTGCCATTTTGACGTTTATGAAAGGCATTTTTTCTCCTTAAATTTGATAAATAGAGACTAATTATATCAAAATTTAATCAGTTGCCCAGCTCGTTTGCGCGTTAAAATTTAAGCCTTCATATTAAAATATAGCTTTAAATTTGATATTTAAGTAAAATCTAAAGCTATTGTGATTATTATGTGATTTGATAGTAGTAAAATTAGCTAAATTTATCCCAAAAGGAGCGAATATGCGTAAGAATTTTTTCGGTTCTATCGTTTTGGCTGCGGCC
>NZ_CALIAV010000021.1 GCF_938045625.1 uncultured Campylobacter sp. | reverse complement strand
AAACTTAAAGCTCTTGAAATATCGATAAAATCGGGATTTAAAAAGGATTTTTTAGCATAGATGGCTCCGGATGCTGGATTCGAACCAGCGACCAATCGGTTAACAGCCGACTACTCTACCGCTGAGCTAATCCGGAACGTTTTAAAAGAAGTTGTATTATAGGCAAAAAAACATCGTTTGTCAATAAATTTTACCTTAAATTTTTGGATATCAAAAAATTAGTAGAAAAAAAGAGTAAATTTTACCGCAAAATCACGCAAGTCGGTAAAATTTAGTCCCCGCCGCATTTACTATTTTTATCTTTCCACCAACCAAAAGCTCCAGTAAATTTTGCTTCGAACCTTCAGAAAAACTATTTATTACGTCATTTTCGCTTTGCGGGCGGCGTTTTACCAGCTCTAGCAGCCCCTCTTTGCTAAACTCAAGTTTTTCATCGCCGTATTTTGCCGATGCTATGACGCACGGCACGCCGGAAATTTGCTGCGCAAGCTCATATAGGAGCTCACGGCTCACGCCTTTTACCGGGTATGCGGGCGGTCGATCGATTGTACTTATATCCACGCGAGCGGGCAAAATTTGATTTATCGCCGCATTTAGCGCTTCAAATTCAGCTTTCGTGTCGTTTAATCCTTTTACGACCAGGATTTCAAGCACTAGCTCGCCTTTAAATTCTCGCCTAAATTTAGCCATCGTGGCCACCAGCTCGCCAACATCGATATTATCGCCCGAGCGGTCGATCCTAGCAAAGGTCTTTTGCACCGCGCTATCAAGGCTAAATTTGACGATATCAAGCCCCTTTAGCGCCTCGCAAATTTGAGGGTTAAGCACGCCTGAGCCGTTTGAGAGGATGAGAGTTTTGGCGGGACCTTTTATCAAATTTAGCTCGCTTACTAGCCGCGCCAGATCCGGGTAGAGCGTCGGTTCGCCGTTTGCCGTGAGCGTGATGACGTCGATATGCGGATGCACGGCAAGTGTGGCCTTCACCTCGGCGATTACTTGCTCTACGCTAGGCGAATTTTCTATCTCCGCGACGGGTTTTGCCGCCGTGAGTTCACAGTAAACGCAGTCAAAGTTACAGCACTTTTGCGCTGGCGATAGATCGACGCCCAGCGAAACGCCAAACCTGCGCGAGCTAACGGGACCAAATACGATTTGCATTGATTTTCCTAAATTTAAGATGTGCGATTATACTAAAAGCGAGGATAAATTTTATTAAAGCAGATAACAAGAAAAGTATTCAAATTTAATACGACCTGGTAGCAAATTTTAAAACGAGATTCATCTACCATACAAAAGCTTTTTAAAAGACATAAAGCAAAATTCGAAAATTTAGTTTCACTCAAATTTTGCTTTATGTTAACTTCAAAAATCATACATAAAGTCAAATTTGACGGTTCCTGCGCAAAATAAGAAACCGCCAAAATAACTTAAAATTTCTTACGTCTTACGTCTTCTACGATCGCCTTTGCCATACTGTCTACCTCGGCGGTTACGACGCTCGTATCGTTTGCGACCCTGACGTTTTGTTTGGTGAGCTCATCAACCTCGGCTACGCCTTGATTTATCATATTGATAGCTTCGCTTTGCTCCCTGATACTTTCACTCATCTCATTGATGCTTTGAGCTAGCACGTTTGCGTTGGCTTCGATTTCGCCGAGAGATTTTTGCGTACGTTCGGCTAGTTTGCGAACCTCATCAGCCACGACCGCAAAGCCTCTACCGTGTTCGCCTGCGCGCGCTGCTTCGATGGCTGCGTTAAGCGCTAGCAAGTTTGTCTGATCGGCGATATCGCGGATGATGACGATGATGTTTTTGATCTCCTCGCTTTGGCGCGTTACGTCTTCGGCCTTTTGGCTGATAGCGTTCATAGAGCTACTCATCTCCTCAACTGCCGCAGCGCTTTCTTGGAGAGAATTAGCCTGCGAATTAGCGCCTTGCGTGACTTGCTGCATCGAGCGAGCTAAAAACTCGGCCTTTTCTTCAAGCGTATGCGCCTGCTCTAAATTTGCCCTTAGCATACCGGCTATCTCTTCGCCTAAAGCATTGATACCGGCAGCTACTTTGCCTTCGTCGTCAAGCCTTTTTGTAAAATCCTGATTTTTAAAGCTTTCGAGCAAATTTAAGACCTCGTCGCCGCTTGTGGCTATGGCTTGTTTTAGCGCGACTTGTAGATCTTTAAATGTCTGTTTTAGCTGGCTAAGAGCCGGATTTGAGGTGTCGGCGTTTAGCTGGGCTACATAGTTGCCCCTGCCTATCTGCCCTACAAACGCGTTGGCCTCTTTTATGAAGCTATTTTGCTCGGCGAGATTTGCCTCGATTTGCCTGATATTTTCGTTTATTAGCGCACTCATCTGTCCGATCTCATCGCTTCCGCTGCGCTCTAACGTTTCGGCTTTGTCGGTTTTATTGTTTAAAAATTCGAAAAATCTCACAAGGCCGTTTTTAGTCTGATCAATACCTGAGATTAAATTTTTACCGATTATGATAGAAGCCAGCAACATCAAAAGCACGCACACGGCGATAACAATACCGCTAAATACGAGCTGTGCCGTCACTTCACTTTTTACCTGCGAGGCTGCATTTTTCATATCGCTTAATAGCTTTAGCTCTAGCTCCCTCATCGCATCTATAGATAGAGTTATTTTTGAGAACCAAGTCGCGGGGTCGTATGATATATCCTCGGTAGCGACTACGTTTTTGATGATGTTCATCGCATCATTAAAGTCCGCCTTTTTTCTAGCGATAGTATCAAATTCAGCGCTAAATTCTTTTGGATTGTAATCGTCGAAATCCTGCATAAATTTATTGATTACGCTATTTAGGGCGACTACTTTGTTGTAGTCTTCTTTGCTTATACTTTTTTTAGTAAAAACTCCGTTTAGCGTAGCGCGTAAGATACCAAACGATTCCTTTATCTCCCCGACGATAATAATGCGTTCTAAATCATCAACGAGGCTAGGCTCTAGTTTATCACTATACCCGTTTATAGCGATTACCTCTTTTCTTAGTATTTTAGTTATACGTCCGATTAGATTATCGCCGCTCCTTTGATCTACGCCCGAGCGAATGCTAGCTATCTCTGAAGCTATTTCGTTCTTTTCCGCAAGCTTCTCAAGCGCCGCATCCACGTTCTTGCGCTGAGCCACGAGTTTAGCATTATCTCCCCCGGCTAGCACTCCGGAGCTAAAACCGCGCTCTTTTTGCATCTCGTGAATGAAGTCGTTTTGATTTATGATCGTATCGACGATTCGCTCGCTGTAATCGGCTTTATCGCGAGTTTTGATAATACCGTTTAGCATATAGGCGCTAATGATACCAAGACCTATTAGTCCGACTAGAGCTATGACTAAAATTTTAAGTTTTATGCTCAGATTGTTCATCCTTCCTCCTTTATCTTGCGCTTTTTTCTTGCACTCGTTTTATAAAATACTTCGCGTTTTCCACCGGAATATCAGGCAAAATACCGTGTCCGAGATTAAAGATATGCGGCGCGTTTTTCATAGTCTGCAAAATTCGTTCCACACCCGCGTCAATCGCCTCTTTACTATAAAGGCGCGTAGGCTCTATATTTCCTTGAAGGACGTATTTTGGGCTTAGTTTTTCTTTAGCAAGCTCGATCGGCGTACTCCAATCCACGCCAAAAACCTCGAAATTCCCCGAAATTTTATCCAGATACCCGCTTATGCCTTTTGGAAAAACGATAACCGGAATTTGTGGGAATTCGGCCTTAAGCGCATCCACTATATCCATGATATATTTCCAACCGAACTCAAAATAAGCCTCATCCTCCAGCGCGGCCGCCCAGCTATCAAAAATTTGAACCGCGTTTACGCCGGCTTTTATCTGCTCTTTCATGTAGCCTATGAGCGCGGCCGTAACCTTGGCTAAAATTTGATGCATAAACTCAGGGTTTGAATATAAAAGCTTCTTGCTGACCGCATAGGTTTTCGTCCCGCCGCCCTCGATCATATACGTAGCTATCGTCCACGGCGCTCCGCAAAAGCCGATCAGAGCCTTATCATGTGCCAAATTTTCGCGCGTTAGCTTGATCGTATCGTATACGTAGTTTAAATTTTTGATTGATTTTTGGACGTCCAGCCTATCTAGATCCTCTCTCGTCTTGATAGGATCGCTAAATACAGGCCCCTCGCCTTGGACGAATTTAAGATCCATGCCCATCTCAAGGGGCACGACGAGTATATCGCTAAAAAGTATCGCCGCATCGACGCCTAAAATTTCAACCGGCTGGATCGTGACCTCGCTAGCTTTTTTATAATCTTTACAAAGCGATAAAAAATCTCCCGCCGCAGAGCGAACTCGCATGTACTCGGGTAGATACCGACCTGCCTGTCGCATCATCCAAACGGGCGTATAAGGCGTGGGTTTTTTTAAACAAGCGTCGATGAAAATCATATATTTCCTTTAAATTTTTACCGATTTTATCTAAATATTTATTAAATTCTAATCCGCCCACTTACTTTCGTCTAATTTTTTTTCATTTTTGGCCACAACTAGTGCGCCCAGCATATCTCCCGTCACGTTCATCGACGTGCGCCCCATGTCAAGGATCGCATCGATACCCAAAATTAGCGCATACGCTGCGGCTACCGCGCTTCCGCCCTCGACTTTTAGACCGACTGATTCAAGCACCATCAAAAGCATTATCGCACCCGCTCCGGGCACTCCGGCAGTTCCGACGGCGGCAAGGACGGCCGTTAGTATTATGGTCATTTTAGCCCCCGAGTCAAGCTCCACGCCTACGGCGTTAGCGATAAACATCGCGCAGATGCCAAGATATATGATCGTGCCGTTCATGTTTACGGTGGCGCCCACGGGAAGCGCAAAGCCGTAAATTTGCTTTGGGATACCCATATCTTCTTCGGCCGTTTTCATCGAGATAGGCAGCGTTCCGCCCGAGCTTCTGGTTACAAAAGCCGTCAGCATAGGCGGGCGAACTTTTTTTATAAATTTAAACGGATTGATTTTAACGATCAAGCAAATCAAGAAATAAACGACGAAAATTTGAGCCGCAAAGCCGATATACGCGCTAACCGTAACGCCCAAAAGCGGTCCGAAAGCCTTTACGCCTTGCTGAGAAAATACGATAAATATAAGCGCGAAAACGCCAAAAGGCGCGTACTCCATGATCCATCTTATGACGTAAAACATGATGTGGTTGATCCCGTCAAATACGTCGTAGATCAAATTTCCCAGCCTACTAAGCCTCTCGTCTTTGCTATCCTTTAAAAACGAAAGCGCGACGCCGAAAAATAAGCTAAAAGTTATGATTTGTAAAATTTCGCCCTTTGCAATAGCTTCAAAAGGGTTAGTGGGAAATAAATTTACGAGTATCGACGACATGCTAGGCGCATTTGCGGCTTTGCCGGCTACGTCGCCGCTGCCGGTTATATGTAGCCCTGCTCCCGGCTCCAAGATAAGCCCGACCGCAAGCCCTACTATGATAGCTAAAAACGACGTCAATATGTAAAAAATCAGCACCTTTGCCCCTACTCTGCCAAGATCGGAAGGCGAGATGGAGCTACAGCCCACGATCAGCGAAGCCATAACGATAGGCACGATGATCATCTTAAGAAGCCTTATAAATACGTCGCCAAAAGGCTTTAGGATAACTATCGCGTCCTTTGCGTCTTGAAAAATGATGCCGCAAACGGCGCCCAAAATAAGTCCGGCTAAAATTTTTAGAAGCAAATTCGCCTCGAAATATTTCTGAACTATTCCGCGTTTAGCGTTTGATTGCACGAAATCTCCTTTAAATTTAATCCGTGAATTATAAGTAAATTTTTCTTAAACTACAAACACTTCTGTTTTTTAAATTACGGATTAAATTTAAAGCGAGAAAAAATTAAAAGACGCAAATTTTAGTTTTTAGCCGCCAGCTCGTCTAGCAAATTTTGCAAATTTACGCCCGCCAAGCTATCAAACATCGCTTGCTGCGCGGAGCCAAATTTAGGCGTCAAAAGCGCCTCTATCCTGCCTCCTAGCGGACAAGGTGGCGGCGAGTTTTTGTGGATTTTAAAGATGTCGTTTCCGCCCTCGTTTACCGCCGAAAATATATCAAACAGCGTGATTTGATCAGGCTTTTTAGCTAGACTCGCCCCACCCGTACCCGCGCTTACGTTTATTAAATTTGCCGATTTTAAAAGCCTAATGATATTTCGCACGATGACGGGGTTCGTGCCGATCGTGCCGGCCAAAAACTCGCTCGTGTTTTTCTCGTCCTTAAAAAACTCGCAGCTAAGCAGGATATGTATAGCGATGGAAAATTTTTGTCCTATTTGCATAACCGGCCTTGGTTTAAATTTAAAACCGCACGTTAGTTTCGTGCGGCGTTATTTTAACTAAATTACGCAAAATTTTAAACTCACGCTCTCTCGCCGACTGCGGTAAAGCGCTTTTGCACGAAATTTCTATTTTTTAGCTCGTCGATTATCGCGATCGCAAGATCGGCATAGCTGATGTAGCTCTCGTTTTGCGAGTTTAGTATTAGATTATCGCCGCCAAGGACATATTTGCCCGTGTGAGCGCCCTGATCGTCGTATTCGCCGGCCGGGCTTACGTAAGTCCAAAGCACATCGATTCTGCCTTTTAGCTCGAAAAACGACTCCGCCGTAGCCTTTGCGACGCCCATGTACTCGGCAGGGAAGCTTGGCGTATCCATAACCATCGTCTGTTTGTCGTCCACGTATAGCGTACCTGCGCCGCCAACGACGAGCAGCCTCGTTTTGGTGCCGTCAAGCGCCTCTGCAAGGTGTTTTGCTACCTTTTTATGAAGCGGGAACGCTTCGGGCGTCCATGCCGCAAATGTGCTGATAACGGCGTCAAAGCCCTCTAAATCGGCTTTGCTAAGCTCAAAAATATCTTTGTGGACGACTTTTATATCGCTATTTTTATACTCTTTGTTTCGCACGATCGCCGTAACGTCGTAGCCTTGTTTTAGAGCCTCTTTTACTAAATTTACGCCTGTTTTGCCGTTTGCTCCGATGATTGCTACTTTCATTGTTTCTCCTTTAAATTTGATTTGTTTTTATTGCCGCGTAAATTTACAGCCAGCTTGGCTTTACATCCTCGTTCATCACGCCGTCGCCGTTAGTGTACTGCTCCAGGCTGCCGCGTTTGGTCTGGATACAGATAAACTTCATCCCCTGCGCGCCTGCCTTAAAGCACCTTTTGCCGTCCGGATCGATGCGGATCGCGTCGCCCTCGCCCACCGCCGTCTCCTCGCCGTCGATGAATAGCGTGCCGCCGCCTTTTAGCACCAAGTAAAGCTCCTCGTTTTGCTTGTGCGAATGCACGAAAGGCACGCTCGCGTTTGCCGGAAGCTCGTTGATAGAGAGCTCACAGCCGCTTAAGCCTAGAGCTTCTTTTAGCTCGACTCTCGGTTCGTTTTTCGTTGAAACGATCTTGTAGTTTGACATCTTTTTCTCCTTAGATTTTTTGTTGTAATGCTATAACTTACAACCGATGAGCGAAGTATAATAAAATTTTGTTGTAATGTCAATGGTTACAGCAAAAAATTCCACAAAATTTGACGCGAGTTTTAAAATCAGCTAGAATCCGCGCGATTTTAAACAAAGGAATTTTATGCAAAATAGCGCATTTAAGGCGTTTGCGATCAGCCTCGATGACGCACCGAGGCTAATAGAGGAGTTTAGTAAGCTAAAAGACATCGGCAAGCGCGTAGATGCCGGACTAGAAGGCGATATAGATAAAATTTAAGCGCCTTTTTTTAGGTATAATTTAACTAAAATTTGCCCAAAAGCGAGGTCAAAATGCATGAAAATCACGCCCACTGCGCGTATTCGCACGCGTTAAACAAGGTCGTTTTGAGAAATTCTTTCCTTATAATCTCCGCTTTTATGCTGATCGAGGTCG
>NZ_CALIAV010000020.1 GCF_938045625.1 uncultured Campylobacter sp. | reverse complement strand
GTCGTAGAAAAGGTCGCGGGGCTAAAATACGTGCCGTTTCATCTAAAAACCAAGGGCGAATACGGCGAGCTAGCGAGTAAAATTTTTGCCGTTTTGGCCGTGATGGACGAGGAAAAGGGCGTGAGCCTGCTAGATGAAAACTCGCTGTTTAAAAAGGCGAAATTTGCCTACTACAAGGCCTATCACGATCAAAAGCAGCGCTGGAGCGACGGTAAGGACGAGGCTGCGTTTTTAAAGACGGGGCTTGACGCAGCGGGCATAAGCGAAGCGGACTATCAAAAAAAGCTTGAGGATCCAAAAGTCGCCGAACTGCTTAAAAAATGGGACGAGAGCTATGACGTAGCCAAGATCCAAGGCGTGCCGGCGTTCGTCGTAAACGGCAAATACCTCATCATGACGAAGTCCATCAGCTCAATCGATGGCATGGCGCAGCTAATTGAAGAGCTGCTCAAAAAATAGGGCGCGGGCATGAAATTTGCGGAAAAAATAGCGAAATTCGCAGATAGCCGCCTGCCGTGGGCGATCCTTATAGCGGTGAGCGTAGGGCTTGTTATCCTCGCGCACTCGCTGTTTCAAAACTACGTCTATATGCCGCCTTGCGAGCAGTGCGTCTATATCCGCTTTGCATTTTTGTGCATGGCGCTGGGGGGCTTTGTGGCGATCATAAATCCTAAAAATTTACTCCTCGCCGCGCTCGGCTACCTGCTAGCCTTTTGGGGCGCGATCCAGGGCATAATGTATAGCGTAAAGCTCGCCAAGATCCACGACGCCGTGCACGGAGACGATCCCTTTGGCGTGCAGGGCTGCTCGACCGAGCCGCACTATCCTTTCGGCCTGCCGCTTGAGCGGTGGGCGCCCGATTGGTTCTTGCCTACGGGCGACTGCGGCTACGATAATCCGCTAGTGCCGGGGGGCGTCACGCTAAGCGGCTTTCAGAAGTATCTCGTCGATCTTTATCAGGACGGCTGGTACCTCATCCCATCAAGCAAATTTATGTCGATGGCCGACTGCACACTCGTGGGCTTTGGCGTCTGCTTCGTCGTGCTCGCCGCGATGTTCGTTTGCAAAATTTTAACTCTGAAAAAAGCTTAAATCGGTCTAAATTTAGACCGATTTTGCTATACTCGC
Source organism: uncultured Campylobacter sp. (assembly GCF_938045625.1). Lineage (GTDB taxonomy): Bacteria > Campylobacterota > Campylobacteria > Campylobacterales > Campylobacteraceae > Campylobacter_A. Next base: position 161 of record NZ_CALIAV010000020.1, on the reverse strand, counting down.
CGTATGAAAGCCTTACGCGAGCATAATTTTAAAATCTACTTCATCATCATTTTCGCAAGCCTTTTCGTAGTGCTTTTGGGCGTAAAAAACTACGAGGACGCCAAGGCGCAGATCACGGCGCTCGCGGATAAAAACAAGATCGCCGCTAGCGAAAATATGGT
>NZ_CALIAV010000019.1 GCF_938045625.1 uncultured Campylobacter sp. | reverse complement strand
AAGGCGAAGTATTTTTCGCTTAAACGAGGCGAAATTTAATTTTTAAGCGCAGGCTAGTTTAAATTTGAGTTAAAGAATACAAGAGTGGCAGTATCGCGAAGCTAGACTAAGCGACTTAAAATTTTACGATGGTGATTATTGTGCATGAGTAGCGACCGAATATAGCGATGCGAGAAAATACCGCTACACGGAAATAAGGTGCAGTATTTTTCTTTAGACGAGGCGGAAATGAGCCGAATGAAGGAGCGTATATTATAATACGTGACTGAAATTCGGCGAAATTTCCAACGATGTATAAAGGAAAAAGAGGGGCCACTAAGCATTCAGATCAGGATAATCCCACGCGTTATATTCATCCGTCAGATTATCGTTCTCAGCACCCTTGCAGCACAGCCACTCTAGCCCGCCGCGTCTCTCCATCACGACTTCCTCATCGAGTCCAGCACTCTTGGTGCCGTGCACGCGGGCATTGACGCACGCCCAGTGGTAACGATAGACGAGATCAAGCGCTTGCAGGATTTCATCAGTACCCCGCAGCTTCACGCGCTCCGAAAAATCACCGCCGATAAAGGTATCCATCACAAATTTGCAGTCGCAGATCTCGTTTGGGAAATTTAGCTCCTCTACGAGACCCATGGCCCACATCAGCGCCCACAGCGACTCGTATTTCCAGCCCATATTTACGGCCTCGTTATAGCTCGCCTCACCCTCTATGACGCGGCGTTCCATGCGCGTTAGCTTGTCTATGCACCCAAAGCGATTATCCAAAAAGTCCTTCGTGCCCTGCTTGTCTTCGTCGGTTAGCTCGCCGTTATCTCTGATCGTGCAGGCGCACATTATCGCAGCAAACGAGCAGATCGCACGGGCGATAACCTCGTCCTTTTCGCGCGGAGTGATCTCACCCGTCTCGTATCGTAGCGGCAGATGGTCGATGTACGGCACGCCTTGGGATTTTAAAATTTCTATGCTTATATCCTTGCGCTCCTGCGCGGTCTTGCCGATCTTTGCGGCGTTTGCGCTATTTTTGCCGCCTTTTTTGAAAAAATCGAAAAATGCCATATTTTCTCCTTTAAATTTAGGGTTGCATTTTACCTGATCTTTGCTTACGGCAGCATTTTACGCGGACACGGTTTGCTAAATTTAACGAGCGAGCAAACGGATAAAATTGATTTGATATAGATTAAAAAAGCAAAGTAAATTTCTAACGAGATAGTAAAAAGTAGAGATGAGAAAAACGGCCGCGAGCGGCAAGTCGCCTAAAAATATAAATAGGCGTACCGCTCGCTAAAATCTGCAAATTTTACTTAGCCGGGCAGCTTTTGCAGCACTCCAAAATCCTGCGAGCCGCATTTGAGGCTACGATTAGTCCCGCAGCAGACATTATTATATCTTTTAGTACCAGTCGTCCAGCACCCGATAGATACGGGAAGCCGTGATTAGGGCTTTCGGTTATGCCAAGTGCTGGGTTGCCTAGATTTGGCACCCAAGTCTCAGGCGTCGTTATCAAAAAGCTAAGCGTTACGATAGACATGCCAAATGTCAGCAGCCCGCCGATAAGCCCTAGTTTAGGGAACCAGATGCCAAGCAGCACGAGCGTACCGATAGTGCAGATCATCGCGCCGATCAGATACGAAACCGCATAAGTACCGTTTTGTTTATGCCACTCGATGTTTTTAGGCACAACCAAGCCTTCCGGGTTTTTATGTAGGTTATACTCGGCGACCATTTTGCCCTTGCCGTTATCTACGATATCTTTTTTGCTATACATGTAGCTAAAAAACGGGCTGTTGGTTACAAACGGCACAATGCCGTCGGCCTCGTATTGCACGACTTTGAGTCCGCCTATCCACGCCATCACGATGAAAATCGCGACGCTAACGTAATTTACGAAATATTTTTGCGAGCCTGCTAGGGCTTGTAAAAATTTTTGCATTAAGTTCCTTTAGGGTGATTTTTATAATTTTAATTAGACTGTATATTTAAGGCTAGATAAAATTATAACGGGATTATATATAAATCATATAAAATTCGGCTTAAAAAGATAAGCATTATCATAAATGGAAACTTTAATTACATTTTAGTTTTGATTTAAGTAAGATTTTAAATTTATAATATCTTTATCCGCAAAATAGCCGCCAAAACACACTAAAGACTATTTGGTAGATTTGGCTGGTCTATGTTAGTGGATTAATAGCAAAACTTACGTTAAATTTAAGACTTGATCTCTAGACGCCAAAACCAAAACGAGCTCGTTTTAGCTTAAATTTTGACACCAAGCCGAATGTGAAATTTGATTTTACAAACCTTACAAAACATTTAAGACGCTTTCTAGCCACCCAAATTAAACATCGAAAGTCAAACGAAAAGAAATCAAATTTACGAGAAATTTATCGGATCCATATCGACGTCAAAGCCGTGCGCGGCGCAGATGCGAGCGGCTTTTATAAGCGGAGCGTGCGAGGCGGAGCGCAGCAAAATCTCAAAACGGTATTTTCCGCCCAGGATTTCGATCGCGCACTTGCCGTGTCCGACGATCTCTAGCGAAGACTCGGCCATGCGCAATTTTTCAAGCTCGGCTACGCAAAGCTCAAGCCTTTGCTTTGCCGCCTGCTCGCTTTTTTCAGAAACGATAACCCGCAAAAGTCTAGCAAACGGCGGATATATCGGCTCACGCGCTGCGATCTCCTCAGCCAAAAACGCGTCGTAATCCGTGATAAAATTTTCAAAAAACTCCCGCTGCCTACTCTGCACGACCACGCGCCCCTCGCCCGAGCGTCCAGCCCTGCCTGCCACTTGCATCGCCAGCGCCAATGTCCGCTCGCGAGCGCGAAAATCCGGGAAATTTAGCAGCTCGTCGACGCCCATAATGACGGCAAGATCCACATTGTGATAGTCATGTCCTTTGCTCAACATCTGCGTACCGACGAGCGCGTCTATCTCGCCCGCGTTAAAGGCTTTTAGCGTCTTTTCGAGCTTGTTTTGCGTCGTGATCTCGTCGCGGTCGAATTTCTCGATCCTAGCCGCTGGAAACGACGAGCGCAGGGCGTCCGTCAGCTCGTCGGTGCCTATTTTTTTCGCCTCGATCATCTCGCTACCGCACTTTTCGCACGAGCACGTCGCAGCTGTCATAAAGCCGCAGTACTGGCATTTTAGCACGTTTCGCTTCTTATAAAAGCTCATTCCGACACTACAAAACGGGCACTTTATCGCGCTACCGCACTCGCGGCATGAAAGATAGCGGAAATTTGCACGCGTCGGCAGGAAGACCACCGCCTGCTTACCGCTCGTAAAACTCGCCGCAAGCTCGCCCAGTATCACGTCACTAAGCCCCGTCTCGCTCTCGTCGTAGATAAATTTTTTTTCGCTTTTAAAAAACGTTCCTCTTAGTCTAAAATGCGGCTGCTTTTTAAAGCTCACGACGCTCGGGGTCGCCGAGCCAAGTACGACTTTGATGTCAAATTTGCTCGCCAAAAATAGCGCAAGGTCGCGGGCGTTATAGTGCGGATTTTGCGCGGATTTATAGCTATCGTCGTGCTCCTCGTCGACGATAATAAGCCCAAGCTTGGTAAACGGCAAAAATAGCGCCGAGCGCGCGCCTGCGATCAAATTTATCTCGCGACTCTGAAATTTTTGTAGGATCTCGCCGCGCTTTTTTGGAGTTATTTTAGAGTGCCACACGCCGAATTTTTCGCCGAAATAGCTTTTTAGTCGTTTCGTCATCTGCGGCGTTAGCGAGATTTCCGGCATCAAAAGCAAAACCTGTTTGCCCGCAAGTAGATATTCGCGGATAAGCGAAAAATAAATCTCGCTTTTACCGCTTCCCGTATCGCCGAAAATCAAACTCGTTTTGTGAATTTTGGCAAAATTTAGCGCTTCTTGTTGATCTTGGTTTAGGTTTGGGATTTTTGGGAAAAATTCGGATATATCTGGGTGGTCGAAAACTGTTTTTGGCGACCGTGCGGGATTATTAAAATTTAATTTAGTAGCAACACTCTCATTTAATTTCAAATTTTCTTGCAAGCTATTATTATTTAAATTTTCAGGCAAATTTGACTCCGATGTTTCGTTTAATTCCGTAGTCAAATTTAACTCTTTGCTATCGTCAAATTTTGCATTTGTCTCGTTTTTATCGCTCAGAATTTGCGCTTGCGTCAAATTCTGCAAGCAAGGCGCTTCAATCTCAAGCGGAGTAAAAAGTCCGGCCGCGATAGATAAATTTACGACATAGTAATGCGAGATAAATTTCAAAAGCGAAATTTGTATGGGTGTAAGCGTGGCGGGTAAAATTTCTAGAATTTCAAGCGTTTTAAAATTTGGCTCGGCTACGCTTTGGAGGACGTAGCCGATAGTTTTTTTATTTTTTATATTGATTAAGACTTGGGTAAAATTGGGTATTTTAAAATCTGAACAATATGTAAGCGGTTTAAGATTTAAGCCGCTTGGAATTATTTGGTAGTAGAGCATTACTCCAATTCTTGACAAAATCGACCGGTATCGTTATCGGCACACACAAAAGTTCCAGTATTTTGAGTGTATGTAAAAGTAGCCACTCTACGACCCAATGTAAACGTATAAACGTTGGCTGCGTTGCTAGTCCATCCATTTTGAGGATTGGGTCTGATTCCGGTTTGCAAAATGTTTTCAAATAGTACGTTATTATCGGCTCCCTCAAGAGCAGGATACTGAAAAGCGCCTCTTAGCATATTTGCGTTATAAGCATTAACGATAGCGCTTCTTATAGAAGCTAAATCGGTTCTGGCTCTTGCTATTATAGCATCGTCTCTGGTAACAAATAGCCTAGGCATAGCGATACCGGCTAATATACCTATCACAACTATAACAAACACCAACTCAATCATCGTAAAACCGCGCCTCATGGAGCATCCTTCGTTCTTGATTTTCGTAATTTTATCTAAAACAAGTTTTTAAAATCATAAAAATATACTAGAATCAAACAAGCTGAATTTTTCATCAAGAATAAAATTTAAAAAGCCCGAGACCTATCTCTAGGCTCGGGCTTTTATCGCATTTATCTAAATGAATTAAGATTAGCGAACTACGGCTAGACCGCCTACGCGGATAGTGTTTGCCGCTTTGCCACCATCAACTCCCTCTAGATATGTTCTGATAGCAGACACGCTAGGTAGTCCCCATACGTCAGCACAAAGACCAGCGTCTCCTATATTAACTGCGATCTCTCTCTCATTAACATTTGCAGGAGGCACTAAGGTTAGGCAGTTATTTCCTCTGATAGCGATAGGATTTGGAACGGAAGTCATATCGGCTATAGTACGGCTAACGCGACCTTGTGAAGTAAAATATGCGTTTATATCAGACATCAATGTAGCGATGTTTGTCGCAGCAGCAGAAACCTCAGCATCATCACGAGTTGCAGTTAGTCTTGGGATAGCTACAGCAGCTAGAATACCTAAAATAACGATCACGAAGATCAACTCAATCATTGTAAAACCTTTTCTCATATGAGACTCCTTGTGTTTATTCTGCATACACTTATGCAGTTGGCGGGATTATATAGATAATTAGCTTAAAAATAGATTAAAATGAAATCTTTTTATATGGGTGCGTGTAGAAAAGTAATCTAGGATAAAATTTAACTTATTTCTTTACTTACTTTTTGGGCTAAAGAGCGCAGATCGCGCTCCTGCTGATAGTTTTCATAGCATTTTTGTACAAAGGCGCTTAGTAGCTCTTTGACGTCGAGATACTTTTTGCCTCCGGTAAAGGTCTCCCATTCTTTTTCAAAATTTTGGGCAAAGTCGTCCTCGAGGCTGATGTTGTAGAATGTGGAAGCTATTTTTACCGTTATTTTTTTCATCGTTTATTTATTTTCCCAGTACCGCTTCGATCTTACGGATAACGTCGTCACTCTCGGTATTTTTGGTTCTTAGGTCTTCTTCTAGGCGGGTGATTTGGTTTGTTTTTGCTTCGTTTTGGGCTTTGACGCTGATTAGTTCGTTGCGTAGAGACTCGTTTTCTTCGCAAATTTCGTTATATCTAGCCAGCAGGTCGTTTACCTTGTCGGTTAGGGTGTTTAGTACTTTATCGTTATCAAACATCTTTTTCCTTAGTTTTGGTATAATTTTACGTAATTGTAACAAAAAAAGCTGATTTTTAAGGTAAAAAATGAAAAATTTTGAAATTTCGTCCAAATTTAGCCCGAGCGAGGATCAGGCCCGCGCAGCCCAAAATATCGTAGCCTCCGTAAGATCTGGCAACAAATACCAAACGCTTTTAGGCGTCACGGGCTCAGGCAAGACCTTTACGATGGCAAACGTTATACGCGAGCTAAATATGCCAACGCTAATCATGACGCACAACAAGTCCCTTGCCGCGCAGCTTTATAGCGAATTTAAGGGCTTTTTCCCTAAAAATCACGTGGAGTATTTTATCAGCTACTACGACTACTATCAGCCCGAAGCCTATATCCCGCGCCAGGATCTTTTCATAGAAAAAGACAGCTCCGTAAACGAGGAGCTCGAGCGCCTGCGCCTCTCTGCGACGGCGAGCTTGCTTAGCTTTGACGACGTCGTGTGCGTGGCGTCGGTATCGGCCAACTACGGCTTAGGTAATCCTAGCGAATACCAAGGCATGGTCGCATACCTAAACGTCGGCGATAAAATCAACCAGCGCGCGCTACTGCAAAAGCTAGTGGATATGGGATACAAGCGAAACGACGTTTATTTCGACCGCGGCGACTTTCGCGTAAACGGCGACGTGGTGGACGTATATCCCGCGTATTTTAACGACGAAGCATTTAGGATCGAGTTTTTCGGCGACGAGATCGAGACGATGTATAGCCTGGACGTGCTGGAAAACAAAAAAAGACACGACCTGAAAAAATTTATCCTCTACCCGACCAGCCAGTTTATCGTGGGCGAAAACCGCCTAAAAATCGCCATCAAACAGATCGAAGAGGAGCTAGCCGAGCGGCTAAAAGAATTTAACGAGCAAGGCAAACTCGTCGAAGCCCAGCGCCTAAAACAGCGAGTTGAATTTGACCTAGAGATGATGAGCAGCACGGGCATGTGCAAGGGCATCGAAAACTACGCGCGACACCTAACGGGGCAAAAGCCCGGAGAGACGCCATACTCGATGTTTGATTATTTCGAGCTGGGCGGCAAGGACTACCTAGTCATCGTAGACGAAAGCCACGTTAGCCTACCGCAGTTTCGCGGGATGTACGCAGGCGACCGCAGCCGCAAAGAAGTGCTGGTGGAGTACGGCTTTCGTTTGCCGTCCGCGCTAGATAACCGTCCGCTCAAATTTGACGAGTTTATAAACAAACGCGCTAAATTCCTTTTTGTCTCGGCAACCCCAAACGAATACGAGATAAATTTAAGCTGCGGCCACGTCTATGAGCAAATTTTACGCCCGACGGGACTGCTCGATCCATTAATCGAGATAAAAGATAGCGAAAATCAGGTGGAGATTTTATTTGACGAGGCTAAAAAAACGATCGAGAGAAACGAACGCGTGCTAGTCACCGTACTCACCAAAAAGATGGCCGAGGAGCTCAGCCGCTACTACACCGAGCTTGGCATCAAGGTCAAGTACATGCACTCCGATATCGATGCCGTCGAGCGAAACGAGATCATCCGCGGGCTACGCGGAGGCGAGTTTGATATGCTCATCGGCATAAATTTGCTCCGAGAAGGGCTTGATCTGCCCGAGGTTAGCCTCATAGCCATCATGGACGCCGATAAGGAGGGCTTTTTGCGCTCGACGACGAGCCTAATCCAAACGATGGGGCGCGCGGCTAGAAACGTAAACGGCCGAGTGCTGATGTTTGCCAAAAAGATCACCAAATCAATGCAAGAAGCGATGGATACGACGCTGGCGCGACGTAAGATGCAAGAGGAGTACAACCGCGCTCACGGCATCACGCCGCGCTCGGCCAGCCGAAATATCGAGGAGAGCCTGCACGTCGAGGACGGCACGGAGATCTTAAGAAAAGGCGCAAATCTGGAAAAAATGCCTGCTGCCGAGCGAGCGAGTATAATAAAAGAGCTGAGAAAGCAGATGCTAGAAGCCGCAGAGCAGTTAGAGTTTGAAAAGGCGGCAGCATTGCGCGACGAGATCGCCAAAATCCGCAAACTTTAAATTTGACGGCTTGTCTTTTTCCGCCATACTTCGTTACCGGCTCAGTCGGCTTCGGTCACGGACGACTAGTCCGCTCCCTCGCCTCGCTCGCCGCTGCCTCGTCTGACGAAAAAATGCTTCGCTTTATCGTTTTGTATTTAAATTTGAAGTCAAATTTTGTAAAAATCTGGTTTTAAATTTTACCCACCGAGACCCGCACCCTGAAAACATCAAATTTATAGTACTCGCGACGCTTTGCGCAAGCAAAGCTGTGTCGCCACTCTTAACTTCGCTTCGCTCGTTACAAGATGGCAACAAGTTGCCCCTACGAAGAAAAGCGTCGTAGGGGGTGGGGGATTAAAGGGGGTGGGGAGCTCTTTTGCTTCGGCTTTGCCTCGCAACTGCAAAGCAGAGCGTAATTCAAGCCCCCACCCCCTTTACAACAAAGTAAAAAACAACCTCAAACGGTTGTTTTTTACTCAAAGAGATCCAGCCTACAAAACCAAACCAAATTTAGCATTTTCAAAGTGCGGGTCTCGGCGTGTAAATTTCAAATTCTAGTCAAATTTAGCCTCAAATTTTACTAGAATCACCCGCCGTCCTCGATATTTTCCTGCAAAAAGACTCGCATGCTCGGAAACTCGAGTGCGCAAAGACGGCCGAAATCATGCTTATAAACGCAGCCCGTGTCGATATTTGCGCTAAATTCCGTGATATCGGGCCCAGCGATCGGCGTATGGCCGTAGACGTTAAAGACGCCTTCGTTTTGGCTAAAATCGCCTCTGCCGCAAAGCACATGCCGCCTAAACTCCGCCGCACTATCGCCGTCCGAGTTACGCAGCGGCCACATCCGCCCAATCGCCGAATGCGACGCGACGAGCCGCCTGCCTTGTGCGTTTTTAAACTCGGCAAACTCCAAGTAAAGCGGTAAATTTGATAAAAACTCTATATGCGCGAGCTTTTCCGCGCGGCTAGCTTTGGCGTAGGAGGCGAAAGTCTGCGCGCCGCCGTTTAGGTAAAACCAGCGCGGATCGCTAGGCGTTTCGCCGCGTAAAAATGCGTCTTTGTGTTGCAAAAGACGGTACTCGTGATTGCCCATCACGGCCGCGTAATCGCGCCGCATCGCTAGCTGCACGACCTCAAAACTCCCCTCGCCACGGTCTATCAGATCGCCGACGAAGCAAATTTTAGAATCGGCGCCGCGCGGCAAGCGATCTATCAGGGCGCAAAGGGTTTTATAGCAGCCGTGAATGTCGCCGATGAGGTAAATTTGGTCGTTCATCTTTTCCTTTTCTTGTAAATTTACTTAAATTTTAGCAAAGTTTAGCCAACGGGGCATAAAAACAGCGTACCAAAACTACATAAATTTGATCATTAAATTTAAACGCCCTCACTCGCCGATTACTAACATCACGCCAAGCGCTATCATGGTGATGCCGACGAAAAACTCCAAAATTTTCCATGCAGCGGGCTTTTGAAACAGCGGCGCCAAAAATCTAGCTCCGTATCCGAGCAAAAAGAAAAACGCAAACGACGCGCACATCGCGCCCACACCAAAGAGTCCCGCACTCTCGCCAAATTTCGTAGAAACCGAGCCAAGAAGCACGACCGTGTCAAGATATACGTGCGGATTTAACCACGTAAAAGCTAGCGTTAGAAGTGCCGTTTTTACCGCTCCGTGCGTCTCCTCACCGCCGGCTGCTAGAGCATGCGATGCGCTAAACGCGCTATAAAGGCTACGCAGCCCGTAAATGCTCAAAAATACAAATCCACCCCAAAGTGCGGCGGTTTTGATGATATGGTAGCGCTCAACCACGTAGCCAAACCCCGATACGCCCGCAAAGATCAGCGCGGCGTCGCTAAGCGCGCAGATAGCGCAAACTAGAAAAACATGCTGTTTTTTGATGCCTTGTTTTAGCACGAAGGCATTTTGAGCTCCGATGGGTAAAATCAGCGAGAGCCCAAGAGGAAAACCAGAGAAAAAGGCATTGAAAGAGTTCATTTTATCCCTTAAATTTGGCGTGCTTTTGTATTTTCTAAATTTTAGCCAAAATGCGTACAACAAAAGTTTAGCGAAGTAAAATTTGCGGCATGCGGAGATTTCTGTAAATTTGTGAGTCAAATTTTAGCAGCATCAAGGTGCGGGCCTCGGCGAGTAAAATTTGAAGTCGAAATTTGCGAATTTGACTTCAAATTTGAATGTAAAACGATAAGGCGAAGTATTTTTGTTCTAGACGAGGCGCTTTTAAATTTGGCGACGGGAGTTACCATATAGGTAATGACCGAGCCGAATTTACAAGCAACGAAGTATAGAGCAAAAAGACGAGCCGCTCAACTTTCTTTTAGCAGTTTCGCCACCATCTGCTCGCTCTTGCCCTTATCGGTATCCTTTTTCGTCGCCTTATATATCCCGCTCACGTACTCCTCGAGCACCTCTTGCGAGTTTATGCGCGCGTCGCCCTCTTTTGGCCTTACTTTGGCATATTCGCCGCTATTTTGTAGCTCAAACGCCAGCTCGTTATCGCTAAGCTGCAATCGCAAAAACTCGAGCAAGCGCTCTTGTAAATTTTTATCGATTATCGGCGTCATGAGCTCTAGGCGGCGCTCGAGATTTCGCGGCATCCAGTCGGCGGAGGCGATGTAAATTTGAGGCTCGGCGTGCCTAAAATAAAATATCCTCGCGTGCTCAAGGTATTTGCCGATGAGCGATCTCACGCGGATATTTTCGCTTAGGCCTTTCACGCCCGGACGCACGCAGCAGATGCCGCGCACGATGAGATCGATCTTTACGCCCACGCTACTAGCTCTTACCAGCGCGTCCACGATGTCGCTATCTACTAGCGCGTTCATCTTCGCTACGATCCTACCCTGCTCGCCGTGTGCGGTCTCGGCCTTTATCATATCTAGCACGCGCTCTTTTATCTGCATCGGCGACATAGAAAGCGTCTGCAAGCGGCGGTTTTTAGAAAAGCCCGAAAGTATGTGAAAAAACGTCGTCGTATCGCTCGCAAACTCCGCCCTGCTCGTAAAATAGCTCACATCGGTGTAAATTTTAGCCGAGCCGCCGTTGTAGTTGCCCGTGGAGAGATGCATGTAAAATTTGAGTTTGCCGCCCTCTTGGCGTATGACTTGGCTCACTTTTGCGTGCACCTTAAAGCCCGTGATGCCGTATATCACGTGTGCGCCGGCGTCCTCTAGAGCCTTCGCCCAGTGCAGGTTATTTTCCTCATCAAACCTCGCCTTTAGCTCGACCATAACGGTTACCTGCTTGCCGTCGTTCGCGGCGTCGATGAGAGCTTGGATGATAGGCGAGTTTTTATCGACGCGGTAGAGCGTCATGCGGATCGAGATAACGCGCGGATCTTTGCTCGCCTCCCTGATAAACTGCACGACGGGATCAAAGCTCTCATATGGATGCACGACTAGCACGTCTTCTTTGTCGATGACGTCAAACATCGAGAGATGGCTACTAAAAGGCGGCAGAGTCTTTGGCGCGTACGGCGGCAGGCAAAGGTGCGAGAATTCTTTATTTCCCACGATTTGCCAGAGCGAATTTAGCGTGAGCGGGACGGTGTACTCGTAAATGTCCTTGTAAAAAATCTTCATGTGTGAGTTTAGAAACTCGACTATCTCGGCATCGGCGTCCTTTTGTATCTGCATGCGCACAAAGGCGCCTTTTCGGCGCAGCTTAAGTCCCTGCTCGAGGATCATCATGAAATCATCCGCCTCTTCTTCCTCGATGACGATGTCGGCGTTCCTGGTAACCCTAAAAGCAGCCGAGCTAAGCAGCTTGTAACCCGGGAAAATCTCCTCCGCGTGGCGGTGCACGATCGTTTCTATCGGCACGTAGACGTTGTCGCTAGCCTGAAAAAATCTCGGCAAAACGCGCGAGATGCGTATCATGCCAAATTTTATGATCTCAGGACTATCCGCGTCGGCAAGCTTGACGGCTAGGCTAAAGCTGAGGTTATTTAGATGCGGGTACGGATGCGTGGCATCAACCGCTATAGGCACGATGACAGGCAAGATGTTTGAGAAAAAATACTCGTCGCATTTGGCGCGAAGTTCGGGCGAAATTTCGTCGTAATTTTTCATAAAAAGCCCGTTTTGCGCGAGTTCTTTTAGCGCGTCTTTATAATGTTTTTCCACGAGCACGAGTTCGTCTTTGATGTATTTTCTGATCTCTCTTAACTGCTCGAGCGGACTCATGCCGTCGCTACCGCTAGCTGCGACCCCTGCGGCAAAAAGCTGCTTAAGCCCTGCAATGCGGATCATATAAAATTCATCCAAATTCGTCATATAAATCGCGATAAATTTTAGCTTTTCAAGCGGCGGTAAAGCCTTTTCGCATTGGGCTAAAACGCGCGAGTTAAAGCGCAACCAGCTAAGCTCGCGGTTGATAAAAATGCTCTTTGTTTCATCCATTTTCCATCCTTTTTAAACTTTTATAAATTTTAACAAATTTTCTCTTAAATCACGGCCTTTACAAAAAGTCGCAAATTTGCATTATAATAAACAAAAAATAAATTAAGCTTCGGCAAAAATAGGTAAGAAAATAAGATGGATTATATTTGGGCGATTATTATTTTATGCATTGGAACGGCGGTCTTTTGGGTACTAAAAAAGATTTCGACGTAGTTGTGTTGTAAATTTTTACAGTTTTACGTAAAATTTAATGTTTTACGGTGATTTTACGGCTTGGTTTTGAGTTAAATTCGGCGCGATTTACAGCTAATCAAAGACAAGAATTTGAGGCAGAAAATGGCGGAACAAATCGTCCGCCGCGGATAAGTCAAAGATTATTTTCCTTTTTATATTCGGCTAAAAAGGCGTAAATTTCGTCTTTTAATCTGAGTTTTTCGCGTTTTAGAGCATCCACTTCGGCATCGTTATAGACATTGCCTTTTTGCATCTCGGCGATCTTTTCGTCTAAGTCGTTGTGTTTGTCGAAAAGCGACGTAAATCTCGCATTCGTGCCTTTTAGCTTAGTTATAAGCTCTCTGTCTTCATGAAACATATTTGCTCCTTTGATAGATTAAATTTTAATTTAATTTTAGCGAATATTATTTTAAGAGCGGGTTAAAAAGGCGCCGTATCTGGGTGATTTGGCAAAATTTACCTAGCCTACGTCAAGCTTAAATTTATCAAATTTTATTGCGCCGACGAATTATTTTGCGTCAAATTTGAAGTGATTGCTTGATACAAATTTAAGCAGAACAAGTCACACAAAAAGCTCAAATTTAAACGTACTTTAGCTCTTCTGGCTTATGCTTGCTTTTTATGACGCGTTTGGTTAGGCGTATCGACTCGCCAGTGCCGATGACTAGTAGCTTCGTGCCAGTGCCGATTAGCGTATCGCCCTTTGGCATCGGAATAAATTTGTTATTTACGTCTTTGATGCCAACGACGTCGGCGTTTGTTATGTTTCGCAGGTTAGTTTCTTTTAGGCGTTTAAAGCGCACCCACGAATAATCAGGCACCAATATCTCCTCTATGTCGATCGGCGAGTCTTGCTTATACAAAAACTGTTCGAGCAAATTTTCCATATCCGGACGTACGCTCATCGCGCTAAGGCGCTGAGCTACGAGCTTTGACGGGCTCACGACGCTGTTTGCTCCGAGCTTTTTTAGGCGCTCGGTATCGTCTTGATTATCAGAGTTTGTCATTATAAAATAAGGATTTTTGCGCCCGATCTCTTTTTCATATAGCCTCGCGGTGGCGATAAGGGCGATGTTATCGGCGATGTTTGGACTTAGCGTGATCATGCCTTTTGCGCTTGAAAAATGCGTCTTTAAAATCGCAGTTTGCGTGTGGGGCTGAGAGACGATATAGTATGGATACTTGTATTTTTCCGCGATTTCTGGCAGATCCTCGCGCGGATCAATGACGATGAAAGGAATATGATTTTCCCTAAATTCGCGGCTTAATTCCATTGTGTATTGGTTGTGATAGCAGATGACAAAGTGGTTTTTCAACCTTGCGATTTTATATAACATTCGTCTTTCCTTTATGATCGCTACGAGCGCGCCTTTTTTGAAAACTTCGAGCATCAAACCCGTAGAAAACGTAAAAACAGCAAAGCCTAGCAAAATAAAAGTGATAGTAAAAATCCGGCCGGCCGGAGAAATAGGTGCGACCTCGGTAAAACCGACGGTCGTAAAAGTCATACCAGCCTGATAAATCGCGTCTATCAGGCTAAAATTATCGATCGTGACATAGCCCATAGCTCCGACCATCATCATCAAAACGACTAAGATGAGCGGTAAGCGAAACGGGCGAAGTTGTTCGTAAAGTTCGGTATTAAGACTAATTTGAGGTTTGGCGGAACTTGACCAGTTGAGGAATTTTAAAATCTTTCTAAACAAAGACAACTCCTCAAATTTGCGGTAAATTTAGCGTGACTGTTTTCTCATCGTTCTTAGCGTAGAAGCAGCTACTTTGATCTTTCTCGTAGTGCCGTCCTCTAGCGTAACGCGGATGGTTCTTAGGTTTGGTAAAAACCTTCTTTTTGTTCTATTTTTCGCGTGGCTGACGTTGTTGCCTACCATCGGACCTTTACCTGTTATTGCACATACTCTTGACATATTTGTTTCCTTAAAAATAAAAATTTCTGCTGATTTTATCCAAAATAAACAAAATAAAAGCTTAAAGCCGCTTTTACAAACGCGTTAGTTTTTAAACTGAATTTATGGATAAAAAAGCTAAAATAACAAAATTTAAACACGGTTAAATTTTAAAAAATTACCGGCTCGATTTACGTAAAAAATATCATTTTTTTAGGAAATTCTTTTATCTTATGAGATTAGATTTTAAAGACGACGTAGCTATATTTTATCCTTCCGGCTTTTTAGACGGCGATATCGATAAATACGAAATCAGCGACGCAAATATAAAATATCTACGCCAAAAAGCTCCGCGCCATATCCTAATATCGCTTAAAAATACCGTTTATTTTAACAAGGTAGGCTTTAATCTAATCCTTGAATCCGTCTCAAGAATAACAAAGGAAAATGACGCCGATATAGGCTTTTGCGACTACAATGAGATAAAATTTAAAGCCCTAAAAAGAATGTCTAAAGACGTTTTAAATTTATCTTTTTTTGAGACGCTCAGCGTTGCGCTTTTATTTTGGGGGAAGTTTGAATCGGAAAACAAACAAATCATCGTTTTTAACGCCGATACCGAGCAAAAACGCCAGATTGCGCTAACATTATCAGGGCGCGGATACAAACCGGTTATCGCAAAAGACGAGGAAGAATTTAACCGTTTACATAAAGATTTTGAGTGCGCCATCCGCCTGACCGACATAAAATCAAACAAAAAAGAATTATCCACTACCCTTAAAGAAAACGTCGTCGTTTACGAGATAAACGGCTTTATCGACTCGGAATTTGCAGACAAATTCGCTTATAAAAGTTTCCTGCAATCGCTAAAAATCGGCTTTAAATTTTTTGTTTTTGATATGAAAAAATCAAGTTTTATAAATATTCACGGCGTATCCTTTTTGGCTAAACTTGCGATGGAGTGTGCCGATAGCGGCGCAACTATAGCTATGTGCGGACTAAAAAAATCTAACGTCTCAAAAGCCTTGCTTCATGATTTAGAGGACTGCGGGATACTACTTTATGATACGATACAGGATTTTTTCAATGACGACGCGACGATAGAAGGCGGCGGCAGTATAGAAGACGAAAAACCCAAAAACATAACCAAAGAGTTAATAGATCTTTTACCGGATATCTTAAAAGTAGTGATGGATACACTAGCGTCTTTGTCAAATTTGCCTATTTCTCGCAAGAGTACCGAGATAATAAATTTTAGTTGCGACGAGGAGAAATTTTGCATGGGCTCGGTAGCGTTTTACGGCGAGATAAACGCCAAATTTATCCTCTGCGTCGAAAAAAACGCCGTTAGTGGTATCTGCAAAATTTTACTCCAAGAAGGCGGTGAAGCAAGCATGATCGAGGCCTATGCAGACCTGCTTAGCGTCATCTCAGACCGCATCGAGGCATGGCTAAAGAGCCGAAAGATAGAATCAAATTTCACCTTGCCGCATGTTTTTGAAGAGATTAAAGACGAAGACAAAAAAAACAAAGGCGCCCTCGTGCGACTCGATATAGACGGCATGGACGCGATATTTTTTCTAAGTAAATAAAAGGACAATAAAATGTACGTAGCACCGAGTATTTTATCGGCTGATTTTGGAAATTTAAGAGCCGAGATCGAGGCAATCTGCGGGGCTGGCGCCGATCTTGTGCATGTTGACGTGATGGACGGGCATTTTGTGCCAAATTTAACCATCGGCCCGGTGGTAGTAAACGCCGTAGCAAAGGCCGCCACAAAGCCGCTAGATATACACCTGATGGTTCAAAACAACACATTTTTCGCCGATCTTTTTTTGCCTCTGAAGCCTAAATTTTTAAGCTTTCATATCGAGGAGGAAAAGCATCCTTTGCGTCTAATCGATCACATCCGTAGCCACGGCACGGGGCCTGCGATCGTACTAAACCCGCATACTCCAGTCTGGGCGATCGAGCACATCGTAAACGAAGTCGACATGGTGCTGCTAATGAGCGTAAATCCCGGCTTTGGCGGGCAAAAATTTATACCTTCCGTACTCGAAAAAGCCCGCAGCCTACGCGAAATGATCGAGCGTAAAAACGCTAAATGCATGATCGAAGTCGACGGCGGCGTGACAGGGCTAAACGTCGCACAGCTAGATGAAGCGGGCGTGGATATCGTCGTGGCGGGCAGTTATATATTTTCGTCAAATTCATACGAGCACTCTATCCGCTCGCTAAAGCTCGAGTTTTGAACCAGGATTTTGAAAATTTACTAGCCGTCATCGCCAAGCGAAACGTAGCCTACGCGGACTTCGTCGCCGCAACTAAGCAAATGGACGAATATGCCGAGCTTTTTGATGTTCGCGACGTGCAGATGTGGCGCGCGCTGGGGCTTGACATAGCCCGCACCGAAAAAAACCAAATCGAGCTAAAAACACGTCGCAAAGAGATAAAAGATCAAATTTTTTGCGTCGTAGATATAGAAACTAGCGGCGGCATAAATAGCGGCCAGATCATAGAAATCGGCGCGCTAAAGCTACAAAATGGCGAAATAATCGGCAAATTTGAAACATTCGTGCACGCACCCTACGTCCCGGAAAATATCAGCGAACTAACCGGCATCACCGCAGAACACCTAAAAAACGCGCCAAGCCTTGCCTTCGTCATGGAGCAGTTTAAGGTTTTTCTAGGTCAGAGCGTTTTTGTGGCACACAATGTTCGTTTCGACTACGGCTTTATCAGCGCGACGCTGGAGGCGCTAGGATACGGCGAGCTACTAAACCGCAAGCTCTGCACGATCGATCTAGCCCGCCGCACCATAGCCTCGCCAAAATACGGTCTAGGCACGCTAAAAGAACTTTTAGGTATCGACAATACCCACCACAGAGCCCTAAGCGACGCTATCGCGGCTGCTGAAATTTTTAAACACTCCCTACAAAAGCTCCCAAGCGAAGTGAAGACAACCGAGGATCTAATAGAATTTAGTAAATCAGCCAAGACAATGAAACGACTAAAAATCACGACGAATGAAGCCGGCGAGCCGGTCAAATTTGACGACGCTGTGCAGGCTGATAAATTTGATGATAATAAAAATTTGAGCGCCGCGAATGATGCGCAAAATTTAAATATCGGCAGTAAAACACAAAAAGCAAAAGAACCTAAACTTCCGATATTTGAGGAGTAAATTTAGCTCAAATTTGCTGCAAATTTTACTGCCCAAATTAAATTTGCCGAATTTAACTCTCACCGTTTATTAAATTTTAAAATTTGATGAAATAAAAAAGTTTGAGTCGGCGCAAATTTGACCTACTCGCCGACTCGCTCGCCGTTTATCCGCACGATCCTAGCGGGGATGCCTACAACAGTAGCGTTATCCGGCACGTTTTTTAGTACGACGGAGTTTGCGCCGATTTTTGCGTTTTCGCCGATTAGGATGTTCCCTAGCACCTTTGCACCGGTTGCTATCGTGACGCCGTTTTTTACGGTAGGATGGCGCTTACAGCACTCTTTGCCCGTACCGCCCAGAGTTACTTGATGATAGATCAGTACATCGTCGCCCACCTCAGCCGTCTCGCCGATAACTACGCCCATGCCGTGATCGATAAAAAGCCGCCTACCGATCTTGGCGCCCGGATGTATCTCGATGCCAGTTAAAAAACGCGACATCTGCGAGACAAAGCGCGCCGTAAATCGCCAGTTTTTAACGTGTAAAAAGTGCGCTACCCTATGAAAAACGACGGCGTGGATGCCTGGAGTGTTTACAAGGATAGCCCCGTAGCAGCACGAGACCACCGAGGGGTCTTTCTCGCGTACGGTTGCGACTAGCTCGTTTATCTCAGCGATAAAGCCCAACTCACGCCTCGTAAAGCGGAGTGCTGAGATATCTCTCGCCGTTATCGGGAGCTACGAAAAGCACCTTTTTACCCTTGCCTAGTCTCTTTGCGACTTTTACTGCAGCCGCCAGAGCCGCGCCGCCAGAGATACCTAGCAAGATACCTTCCTCTTTAGCCAGCTTTCTAGCCGCCTCAAAGGCCTCATCGTTATCCACGCGCTCTATCTCGTCGATATAGGCGGTATCAAGCGTAGCTGGGATAAAGCCCGCGCCGATGCCTTGGATCTTGTGAGGTCCGGGCTTTTCGCCGGAGATCACGGCGGAGTCGTTTGGCTCGACGGCGACGATTTTAGTTTTATAGCCGTTTGCTTTTAGCGCTCTTGCTGCGCCGCTTAGCGTGCCGCCAGTGCCTACACCCGCCACAAACGCGTCAAGCTCTTTAAAATCATCCATGATCTCGTTCGCCGTAGTTAGCTCGTGAGCCTGTGGGTTAAATTTATTTTCAAACTGGCTTAACATCACGTAGCCCTTTTCGCGCACGAGCTCGTTTGCTTTTTCGATCGCGCCTTTCATGCCCTTTGCACCCTCGGTTAGCACGAGCTCCGCTCCGTAAGCCTTTTGTAGTTTGCGCCTTTCTATACTCATAGTCTCAGGCATCACTAGCACGACCTTATATCCTAGCGCCGCGCCGACCATAGCCGCGCCTATGCCGGTATTGCCGCTAGTTGGCTCCACGATGACGTCGCCTTTTTTTAGCGCGCCCTCTTTTTGCATACCTAGGATCATATTTGCGGCGATTCTATCTTTTACCGATCCGCCCGGGTTAAAAAACTCAAGCTTAGCGTAAATTTCAGCCATGCCCTCTTCGTGCACGCTATTTATCTTTACGATCGGCGTTTTGCCGATGGTTTGGACAATGTTTTCGTATATCATTTAGACTCCTTTTGAAAAAATCGTGTAATAATAACTTCTTTTTCCATAAATATAAATAAAATATAAAAAAATAAATTTTCTTTTATATTTCAGCCTAAAATTTAGCTCGCACTCTCTATGATTTTTAGCGTTTTTAAGCTGTCTTCTATGCTAGCGCCCACGCTTTTCTTGTCGCCTAAAAGACGCACGAAGTCCTCTAGCTCGCTTGTTAGCGGATCGGTTCTTTTGACGAATATATTTTGCATTTTGCACGCGCTTGCGTCAAATTCGCTAAATTTAACAAGGCTCTGATTTAGCAAATCAGCCTCGTAAACCGCCCCTTTGCAAGCGACCTCGACCTTTCTTTTGCGTCTATGCGCAAGCCAGCTAGTGGCGATGAGAGCCGTTATCTCGCCCTCAAGCTCAAACGACAAAACCGCATTATCTTCAAATTTGGCGTGGATTTTGCGCGAGCTTTTTATATCCGCGATTTTTATCTCTTTGCCGCTTAAAAATCTAATAAGATCTATGTCGTGCACCGCTAAGTCAGCCAGTATCCCCACGTCCGTGATTCGCTGCGGAAATGGCGCGTTTCTAGTTATTTGTGCGCTGTAAATTTCCTCGTTTTCAAGCTCTTTTTTTAGCGCCGTGATCGCGGGATTAAAGCGCTCAACGTGCCCGACTGCTACTTTTATATCTCGCCGCTTAGCTTCCTCTAGTAAAATTTGAGCGTCCGCGACATTTGCGCAAACGGGCTTTTCGATGAGCAAATTTAGCCCCTTTTGCATGCATTTTAGCGCCGCTTCTTTATGTAGCGAGGTTGGCGTAGCGATGATGGCGGCGTCTAGATTTTCGCTCTCTAGCATCTCGTCAAGATCAGCATAAACTTTATGCGCAAAATTTTCCTTGCAAAACGGATCGCAAAGAGCGACTATCTGCACGCCAGCGACGTTTTGCAGCGTGCGGTAATGATTTTTGCCCATGACGCCAAGACCTATGAGCGCAAATTTAAGCATTATTTATAACCTCGATGACGTAGTCTTGCTCCTCTTTGGTCACAAACGCAGACATCGGCAGCGCCATTATATCCTGCGCTACAGCCTCGCTCACGACAAAATCTCCCCGCTTGTAGCCAAGATAGCCAAACACCTCTTGCAAATGCAGCGGCACGGGGTAATAAACTCCCGTCGGCACGCCTTTTTGCGCGCAGATTTCTAGCATCTTTGCCCTATCTTTTACGCGGATGCAGTACTGCGCCCACGCCGAGACGTTACCCTCCGCAACGAAAGGCGCTACGACGCCCTTTAGCTCGCTAGTATATCTCGCCGCGACCTCTTGTCGTTTTGCGATTTCGGCGTCAAGGTATTTTAGCTTGACGTTTAAAATGCCCGCCTGGATGGCGTCGAGTCTGCCGTTTATGCCGACGTATTTGTGGATGTAGCGCTCGGACTGGCCGTGATTTAGCAGGATGCGCATTTTTTCGTTCAGGGCGTCGTCGTTCGTAAATATCGCGCCTCCGTCGCCGTAGCAACCAAGCGGCTTAGCCGGGAAAAACGAGGTCGTAGCGATGCGCGAGAGATTGCAGGATTTTACGCCGTTTTGGCTCGCACCAAAACTTTGCGCAGCATCCTCGATGACCGTTAGGCTGTGCTTTTGCGCGATGGCGTTTATCGCCGCCATATCGGCCGCCTGCCCAAAAAGCGACACCGGCACGATAGCCTTGGTCTTTGGCGTGATCTTTGCCTCGATCAAATTTGGATCGATATTATACGTCTTTTCGTCAATATCGACGAACACGGGCTTTGCGCCCAAAAAAGCTATCATCTCGGCCGTCGCAATAAAGGTAAAAGGCGTCGTGATGACCTCGTCGCCGGGCTTTATATCAAGCGCCATAAAGGCAAGTAGTAACGCGTCCGTGCCGCTACTGCAAGCTACCGCGTGCTTTGCGCCGCTAAATTTAGCCAGATTTTCCTCCAGCTCGCCGACCTTGCCGCCGATATAGACCGAGCTATCTAGCACCTCTTTGATCTGCTCGTCGATTTCGTTTTTGTATTTTTGATACTGAGCTTGTAAATTTATAAAATTTATCTTCATCTTTGCTCCTATTTTATGGATTTTAGTATCTCTTCACCTGCTTCGTCAAGCCTCTTTCCGTTAAAGTGCGCCTTGCAAAACTCCACTATCTTGCCGTGAAATTTGGCGTAAATTTCATTCATCTCTAGCTCGCGTCCGTAGGCTTTGCAAATTTTCTCGCTATCTACGCCCCCCAGCCACTCCTGCGCCTCGTCGTAGCTTTCAAACTCGTACCCCAAAAAGCTCAAAATCCGTAAAGCGTAGCTATCTACGACCATCACGTCGCGTCCGCACGCATAGCAAAGCACCGCGTCGCAGGTCTCCGCGCCGATGCCTTTGACGCCAAGTAGCCACTCGCGGCTTACGTTTTCTTTGAAATTTTCAAAATCGCCGAATTTTTTAAAAATCGCATCGCAAAGCGTTTTTAGGCGTTTTGCCTTGGTGTTATAAAAGCCGCTAGGTTTTATTAGCAGGGCCAGCTCGGCCACTGGCGTTTTTACGATACTTTCCACGCTCATCAAATTTGCGTTTTTTAGATTATTTAGTGCTTTATCGGCGTTTTTCCAGTTGGTATTTTGTATCAAGACGGCGCCGACCACGACCTCGAAAGTGCCCGCATTTGGCCACCACAGAGGGCCGTTCGCGTCAGCCTTTACGCCCGCGTTTTTTAGCGCCAAAAAAAGCTGCGTGCTATCCATAGTTTTCCTTTTTCTTTGTTTATTAGCAAATTTAGCGTGCGACTCTTGCTCAAATTTGAACTCGTTTATATAAATTTAACCGCTCGCTGTACCAAGGGCTCGCTAACTCCGTCTATCACGCGGACCTTAAAGGCATCCGTGCAGTGTCCGCCGTCAAATTCAAACACGACCATTTGAAAAATCCGCCTGCATTTTTCATTTACCTTAAACGAGTGCTTGAGCCCCGTTAAAAAGCTCTTTACGGGTGCTTCCGCGTCCATGCCGATGACGCCGTCAAACGCCCCGCTAAGCCCGACGTCACTCACGTATGCGGTACCGTTTAAAATTTGAAGATCATCGGTGCCCACGTGCGTGTGAGTGCCGGCTATGGCTCCCACTCGCCCGCAAAATAGCCTAAAAAACGCATTTTTCTCGCTCGTGGCCTCGGCGTGAAAGTCTATGAGGATATTTTCGCTCTCGCACTCCCCTAGCGCGCGCTCAGCCTCCAAAAAGGCGTTATTCGTATGCGGCAAGCCGTAGTGCCCCATCAAATTTACCACGCTCAGACTCTTGCTCTCTTTACTCAAATTTATCGCGCCGCGCCCGGCCGTACCCGCGAAGTGGTTATACGGACGGATGATAGGCAGGGCGTCCATAAGCGCGACTACGTCTTTTTTATCAAAGCTATGGTTGCCGCCCGTGATCGCGTCGATACCGCAGTCTAGCAGCTCGTGCGCGTTGGTTGCGGTTAGGCCAAAGCCTCCGCTTGCGTTTTCGGCGTTTGCAACGATAAAGTCAAGCTCAAACTCGCGCTTAAATTTGGGCAAATTTTGCATCACCGCGCTTCGTCCCGCGCGTCCGACGATGTCGCCGACAAATCCCACTCTAGTTAAATTTGCCATCAAATTTTATCTTTATAGCTTAGATAAAACTGCCTCGCGGTGCGTCCCGAGCGGCTAGCGCGAAGCTGTGCGTATTGCTTAGCTAGCTCGTGCAGCATGGCTCTATCGCCCACGAAATCTTTAAAATAAAAATCCACGATCTTTAGATAGTCCGTAAAGCTGCCCTGATAAAAGCTAAGCCAAAGCCCGAATCTATCGCTAAGCGCGATCTTTTCCTCGACCGCATCGCTATAGTGCAGCTCCGTCTCGCCGACCTTCGCGCCATCGTTGTCGCTTTTTAGCTCGCTGATCAGGTGGCGGCGGTTTGATGTGGCGTAGACTAACACGTTTTTAGGCGCGTTTTCGATCGAACCTTCAAGCACTGGTTTTAAAAATTTATAGCTCCTGTCCCCCGCCTCAAAGCTAAGATCATCGCAAAAAATGATAAATTTAAAGCTACTATCCCTGATCTCGTAAATGATCTCTGGTATCATCTCTAGCTCGTCGTTTTTTAGCTCTATAAGCCGCAAGCCATCTGGGTAAAATTTAGTAAAAACAGCCTTAACCAGGCTACTTTTACCACATCCTCGCGCGCCCCACAGTATCGCGTGATTTGCGCCCTTGCCTTCTAAAAAATTTCGCGTATTTTCTACGAGCTCTTCTTTTTGCTTTTCGATCCCGATAAGCCCCTCAAGCTGCGTAAAATCAACGTCTATCACGCCTTTTAATGCTCCAAATTTACGCCTATAAATCGCTGCGGCAGTCGTATTCCAGTCTATCATTTTTCCGCCCGTCCTTTGTTTAGTTTTCTAAGATAGATCAATATCTCCTCTATCACGTCATCATCGTCTTTGCTCTTTGATCTTAGTCTCGT
The DNA here is from genome assembly GCF_938045625.1 of uncultured Campylobacter sp. Lineage (GTDB taxonomy): Bacteria > Campylobacterota > Campylobacteria > Campylobacterales > Campylobacteraceae > Campylobacter_A. The sequence goes on along the minus strand of NZ_CALIAV010000019.1, from coordinate 36,138 downwards.
TTGTTCGCCGTTTTGCGCGGTTAGCATTATATTTTGCTCGGCGTTTGAGATGGCTTTAAAGCCAGCTTTTATCGCTAGAATTTTAATTATAATGAGGCTTAAAAACTGCTTGGTGTAGATGTCTGGCTTGCCGAATCTATCCTCGATCTCGCCCTCTATTTCGTAAACCTCGGCAACCTCTTTGCACTTGCTAAGCCGTCTATAAAGCTCCAGGCGCAATCTATCCTCGCCGATAAACTCCGAGTTTAAAAACGCGTTTATGCTAAGCTTCAGATCGATTTTCGCACTCTCAAAGCTCTCTTTGTTTAGCAGTTTATTTATCTCTTCTTCGAGCATTTTGATGTAGAGCGAGTAGCCGATCGCCTCGATATGGCCGCTTTGGGCTTCGCCGACGAGGTTGCCGCCGCCTCTGATTTCTAGATCGTGGTAGGCTAGCACGCTGCCAGAGCCTAAAAACGAGTTGCTCTCAAGCGCGACCAGGCGCTTTAGGGCGTCTGTGCTTAGGGCGTTTTTGTCTTCGACGAGGAAGTAACAATACGCCTGCTTGTCGCTCCTGCCGACGCGTCCGCGTAGCTGATGCAGGTCTGCGATACCGAATTTATTCGCGCTTTCGATGATGATGGTGTTTACGTTTGGCAGATGTATACCGCTTTCTACGATGCTGGTGCTTAGCAGCACGTCGTATTCGCCGTTTTCAAACTTCATCATCTCCTCTTCGGTCGTTTTGGCGTCGATCTTGGAGTGCAGCGTGAGGATGCGTAAATTTGGCATGATGTCTAAAATTTGCTTTTTTGCCTGAGGCATCGTGGCGATGTGGTTGTGGATATAAAAAATTTGCCCGCCGCGGCGCAGTTCGCGCATGATGGCTTCTTTTACCGCCTTTTCGTCCCACTCGCGCACGCTGGTTCGCACGTCTAGGCGCGAGCTTGGCGGAGTTTGTAGCACTGAGTAGCCCTTGACGCTTGAAAGCGCCATATTTAGGCTGCGTGGTATCGGGGTCGCACTCATAGATAGCACGTGCGAGGCACTTGAAATCTCTTTTAGTTTTTCCTTTTGCTTGACGCCGAATTTATGCTCCTCGTCGATGATGATGAGGCCTAAATTTGAGGGCTTAACCGACAAAAGCGAGTGCGTACCCACGCAAACGCAAGGCTGTCCTGCCTCCAGCGCCTTAACCGCGGCCGATTTTTCCTTTGTGCTTGTGAAGCGATCGAGTTTAAAGACGCTAACGTCGAATTTACCCAGCCGCTCTTTTAGGCTTTTAAAATGTTGCGAGCTAAGAAGCGTCGTCGGTACAAAAAATAGCGCCTGAAAGCCCGACTTCACGCATTTAAATATCGCGTTCATAGCAACTTCCGTTTTACCAAATCCCACGTCGCCGCTAAGCAACCTATCCATCACCTTGCCGCTTTTTAGGTCGTTTGAGATGTCGCTTGAGGCGCGCTCCTGATCTCTCGTGTAGGCAAAGCCCGCGTTTTGCAAGAAATTTAGATACTCCGCATCGTCCTTTTCGATGATTTCGCCGCGGATTAGTTCGCGCTGGGCGGCTAGTGAAATAATCTTTGACGCGATTACAAAAAGCTTGGCTCTAACTTTTTCTTTTATCTTGGCGAAATTTGCCTTGCCTAGACGGTCTAAAACCGCGATACTGCCGCTACCCGCGACGTATCTGTCGATCAAATTTAAGTGCTCGACTGGCAAAAGCAACTTGTCCTCGTTTTGATAAACGATCACGACAAACTCGCGTGTCCTGCCGAGCACGGTTAGCTTTTCAAGCCCCGTAAATTTGCCGATGCCGTACTCCTCATGCACGACGTAGTCGCCCGCCTTTAGCTCGTCGATGACTAGACTCGGTTTTTTGGCGCGCTTTTTCTTTTCAAATTTATTTAGTGAGACGATGATCTCGCTTGGTGAAACCAAATTTAACGCTGCTTCGGTTTGCACAAACTCTACGTTTTTGTATTCGCTCAAATTTAATGCGTTAAAAAGCCCCTCGTTACGCGCTAAGACTTTGATTTTTTTATTTTTATTTAGCTCAAAAAAATCGGCGTTTGGTGTTACGCTTAAGTCTTTATAAACTTTAGCCGCAGGCAATACGGGCAAATTTGCCACCTCGCCCAGATCGCGCTCAAAGCCGTCAAATTTTTTCGTTAAAACCGTTTTAAATTCGCGCGTATAGTCGATAAATCCATCTATCGCCCAAAATCCGAGCGTCTTTAGATCGCTGATTAGTGCGTCCGTTTGCATATCTTTTATTTTTTCGGACGTTTTTTCAAACTCAGCCTCGCCCAGAGCCGCGATAAAAGGCGAAATTTCAACGCTTTTTAGCTCAGTTTTGTTTGAAATTTGCGTTTGCGTGCTGTAGTGCCTGATGCTCTCTATCTCGTCGTCAAATAGCAAAATGCGGTTTGGCTCCTGCGCGCCGACGCAAAAAATATCGATGATCTCGCCGCGAACGCAAAACTCTCCCTCACTCTCCACGATACCCACCGCCTCGTAGCCAAAGCGTAGCAGCTTTTCGGCTAGCTCTCTAGGGTCGATTTTGTCGCCGAAATTTAGAGTGAGCTTTTGTAGATGCTTTTTGCCTGGAAGTTTGTTTAGCACTGTGCAAACAGGGCTAATGAGGACCTTTTTGCCCTTAAATTCGTAAAATTTAGCTAGCTCGGAGGATAGCTCGAAAAGCTCTGCGCTAAAGCTACGCAGATCATCGCCCTCGCGCGCCCTAAAATCAGGCAATCTAAAGGCCTTAAACCCGGCAAATTCCGACGCGCTAAGAGCCGCGATGGCCTCCTTGTCATCCTCGCAGACGAGCAGCTGCGCATCGCCTCCGTTTAAAAAATACTCAAAAACCTCACTTTGCACCGCGGTACCTTTTCAGGAAGGCTTCCACGAGGTAAAACGACCCGAACGCCAGATACTCCTCGTCCGCGCGCACGTCCGTAAAGTCAGCAAACTCCATATCAAGCTCCTGCAAAGCCTCTTTTACCTGCGCTGTCGCTAGCTCGCGGCCTGGCGTCTCGTACTCGATGATGTAGGTTTTTTTGACGATCGGTTTGATGGCCTTTAGGACGGCTTTTATGTCCTTGTCGGCAAAGGCGTTAAAGATCAAATTTAGCTTTTTGCCCGCAAATTTTTTAGCTAGAGCTTGCGCCGCCATCTCGTTGTGCCCGACGTCGATCGTTACGTTTGGCGCGATCTTTTCGCAGCGTCCGCCAAGATCTAGCGCACCCAAATTTGATAAATTTAAGCTAAATCTAAGCTCCTTAAACGCCGAAGAGCTGAGAGTCAAATTTGAGCGCAAAAACTCGGGCAAGCCGAATTCTTGCGCATAAATTTTGATCTCGTTTTTATCCTCGTTGGTCAAATTTTGGGAAGCGAATTTGAGCGTCGCTCCTTTTTTGGCAGCGATTTTTCGCGCGATACCGACGCAAAGCTCGCTCATCTCGTCGTTCATTAAAGCAGCGTCCGCCATTGCGTTAAATTTAGTCGTCGCGATCTGCTCTAACGTGTCGCCAAGTAGCGCCGTGTGGTCAAAACCGATCGGAGTAAAGAGGCTAAGACGCTTGTCAAATACGTTCGTAGCGTCAAATTCGCCACCTACGCCAGCCTCGCAGACGAAAAAGTCGCACCCCTCAAAAAGCGGAGCGCAAAGCAACGTCGCGTACTCAAAATACGAAAGCGAGCGCGCGACCTCGGGAGGTAAAATTTTAATCAGCCTCTCGTGAGCCGTCTCGAGCGCGTCTGCGCTAGCTACGGCGCCGTTCATCCAAAATCTCTCGCGAAACTCGAAAATATGGGGGCTCGTATAGTGTCCGACGCTATGGCCGCGAGCGAGCATCTGCGCTAAAAATCGCCCGGTGCTGCCCTTGCCGTTCGTGCCGATTAGATGGATGATTTTTGGTATTTTAAACGCGCCCTGCACGAATTTAAAGGCATTTGGCATACGCGCGCGGTTGATTTCCTTATAAAAAAGGGGTTTGTTTTCTAAAAAATATTCTAGTTTCATTAAATTTTAGGCATCACCTGATCTCTGCCGTTTTGCTTAGCCTGGTATAGCATTTTATCCGAAGCTTCTAGTACGGCTGCTTGGCTTTGATTTTGGCTGCGTATCGCAACGCCGCAACTCACCGTAACGCTAATGCGCTCGTCTTTGTATAAAAATTTGGAGTTTTTTAGCACACCGCGCACCTTGTCCGCAAACTCTATACTCTGTGCTATATCAAACCCCGGCAACAAAACCACAAACTCCTCGCCGCCGTATCTAGCTACGAAATCGACTTCCCTAGAGTTACCCCTAAGAGTTTTTCCTACGCTTGCTATTATTACGTCGCCGGCGTCGTGCCCGTATATATCGTTTATATTTTTAAAATGATCTATGTCAAAAAAACACACGGCATAGTCGGCATTTTGTTGTAAAAAATCAATCTCTAAACGCCCAAGCTCTTCCATTAACGCTTTTTTAGTCGCTGTTTTAGTTAAAAAATCCTCTTTACTCTCGGCTTTCGCGCTTTCTAACTCTACTTCTAGCCTGCTAACTTTAGCTTGTAGTTCTTGTATAGTTTGCTGATCGCTTAGCATCTGCTCGCCCAATTGTTTAACCTCGACGTCCAAGGTATCGGCGATATTTTTTAACTTATCCCTGATCCCCTCAAAGCTATCTTCGTTTAAATTTATCGAATTTAGATCGTTTTTGATAAACTGCATCTGGCTTGAACTTTTAGAAGAACTGCTGATCAGGCTTGATATTTGATCGTTTATACCGTCCAAAACCTTATCTAGCGCTCCAACTTTCGTCGAAACCTCGGCCCTATCAAGCTCGATACGCTTTTTGGTCAAATTTTCTATATTTTTTCTAACCGAGAACTCTTCTAAAAGCTTTGGATCGCTTTTTAAAATTTTATTTACTTTTTCTATCTCGCCGTCGATTTTATCGGTAATAGAAGGCCTTAGCATATCCGATACGAGCGGAACTAGTTTTTCGCAAGCCTGCTCTTTCGTCAAAACATCCTCAAGCTCAGCAACGATATCTTTTAAGTCGCTAAAATTTTTAACGCCGTAAACGCCCAATCTTTTCAAAAAACTATCGTCGTAATCGGTTAAAAAATCGAACCATTTGTCTTTTATTCTATCTATGGCTTGCGCATCTAGTCTTCTATTTAGGGCTTCCGAGCTTGCTTCGGCTAAATTTTTAGCATTTTTATTATGTAGCGAAGCTACGGCTTGAAAAACCTTTTTATTCATAGCTACGAGTGCATTTATTAGTTTTGGATACTCGGCTAGGCCGGGCGAATTTAGCCTAGCCGCCATAAAAGCAAAAAGCTCGTCCAAGTTTCTTACGTTTTTTTGTTTTAGCTGCGCCTTAAGCTCGTCGTTTAGGCGAGCCGAGTATTTTTCAAGCTTCTGGCAATCAGGCACTATTACGCCGTTTTTTTTCGCTATCTCGCAAAAAACCTCGGCGTAGTTATCCGGAGTTAGCATGAGCCCGCGCTCTTTCATGGTCTGGATTGATTCTTTTATGACTTGGCTGACGCTAGTCGCCATTTTTTAGCCCTTTTACCGCAAGCACGGCGATATATTCGTCAAAAGCCTCCTGCGAAGCCTCTTTTATAGCGTTATACTTTTCGCTCTCGCTGATAACGCCGTCTGCAAATCTAGTATCCCTTACCTTTTGCGAAACGGTAAAGTCGTGCTCGCCCGAAGTCGTCACCGATAGCGTTTTGCCACCTTTTAACTTAGTGTCGAAATTTAGCGTTAGTATCGCTTTATACGACGTCACATAGCCGTTTTCATCATATAATAGCGCTTGATAGTTAAGCGATTTGATCGAGACGGTTATGGTGGTTGGCTCGTTTTTATCGTAGCTTATGCGTTTGCCCAGCCTTGTTACGATACCCTCTAATACGCTATCTTTGATCCAAACGCTGTTTTTAGGCTCTTCTTTGCTTATTAGCACATTTACGTATACACGGTCGCCCATTATGTCGTTCGTGATCTTTGAGACGGGCCTATAGCCGCATCCAACCAAGATGAAAGTCGCCAAAAGTAGTAAAATTTTTATCTTCACGATTTAGCCTTTTATTACGAAATTTACGAGTTTGCCGTTCACGTAAATTTGTTTGATTATTTCTTTTCCTTCTAGCCATTTAGCCGCACTTTGTCTAGCTAGAGCTAAAACCTCGTCATCGCCTGCGCTACTCGGCGCTTCAAATTCGCCGCGTCTCTTGCCGTTAACTGTGATAGCCAAATTTAAGCTATCTTTTTCAAAAACCTCGTCCAAAATAGTTATCGGAGCAAAATTTGCCCTGCTAAATAACTTCTCACTAAGCTCGTTTGCGACGTGCGGCACGATAGGTTCTAGCAAATTTAAGATGATAAAAAACGCTTCCGTCGTTACGTCCTGATTGTCCTGTGCGTTTACGGCATTTAGAGCCTCCATGCAGGCGGCGATTAGGGTGTTAAACGTAAAATTTTCCTCGTAAACGTCGTTTGATTTTTTAAGCGCTTCATAAACCTTCATACGCGCGTATTTTTCTTCTTTGCTCAAATTTGCGTGCGTTATCTGCGGGATTTGCATGCATCTTTTTACGCCCGAGCTTCGTTCGTATAGGCGGTTTATAAATCTAAACGCGCCCTCGACCGCACTGTCGTTCCACTCAAGCTCTTTTTGCGGAGGCGCGGCAAATAGGATAAAAAGCCTAGCCGTATCGGCGCCGTATTTATGTATGATGTCATCTGGATCGACCACGTTGCCTTTACTTTTACTCATTTTTTTGCCGTCTTTTAGTACCATGCCCTGAGTAAGCAGGCGCTCAAACGGCTCGTCGTCTCTGAGGTAGCCTAGATCTCGCAAAGCCTTTTGGAAAAATCTCGCGTAAAGCAGGTGTAAGATCGCATGCTCGATACCGCCGATGTACTGATCCACATTCATCCAATAATTCACGCTTTTAGCATCAAATGCGCGTTCTTGCCACGTTTTTTCATCGCTCGCATATCTAGCAAAATACCAGCTACTCTCGAAAAACGTATCCATCGTATCGGTTTCGCGCACAGCCTCACCGCCGCATTTTGGGCATTTGACGTGTTTCCAGCTCTCGTGTTTATCGAGCGGATTTCCTTCGCCTGTTATCTGCACGTCGTCAGGTAGCGTCACCGGCAGATTTTCGATCTTTTCAGGCACGACGCCACAGCACTTGCAGTGCACCATCGGTATCGGAGCGCCCCAGTAGCGCTGCCTAGAGATACCCCAGTCGCGGATCTTAAAATTTACGACGCGTTTGCCGATCTTGTCCGCTTCAAATTTTTCTATGATTTTTAGTTTGGCCTCTTCGCTGCCAAGACCGTTTATGAGTGGCGAATTTATAGATATTCCGTATTCCGTTAGCGCCTTGCCGCCCTCAAATTCACCCTGCGCAGGTTTAACTACCCATTTTATAGGCAGGTCAAATTTACTCGCAAACTCATAGTCGCGCTCATCGTGAGCCGGCACCGCCATAACCGCGCCGCTACCGTAGTCCGCTAAAACGAAATTTGCCACCCAAACCGGCACTTTTTCTCCAGTTAGCGGATGCAGGACGTTGATGCCTAAAAATAGACCGTCTTTTTCGCTAGCTTGGCGTTCTCTCGGACTTTGATTTAAAATTTTTCTAATTCTCTCAGCTTTATTCGCCTCTAGTTTACCGCTGTCAAGTAGTCTTTTTACTATCTTATGCTCAGGCGCCAAAGCTGCATAGCTAACGCCGTAAATCGTATCCGGGCGCGTAGTAAATACCTCAAAGCCATCTATCTGGTCGCCGCCTTCTAAAATCCGCTTCGACTCCTCGTCAAGCTCAAATTTAAACTCCAAGCCAAAGCTCTTGCCGATCCAGTTTTCCTGCATCGTGAGTACTTGAGACGGCCATTTGCCCTCAAGGCGCTTTAGATCGTCTAGCAGCTCCTGCGCGTAATCGGTGATCTTTAGATAGTAGCCCGGCAACTCGCGCTGGATGACGGCATTTCCGCATCTCCAGCAGCATCCGTCCTCGACTTGCTCGTTAGCAAGTACGGTTTGGTCGTATTCGCACCAGTTTACGACTGCGCTTTTGCGGTAAACCAGCCCTTTTTCGTACATTTTGATGAAAAATTCTTGCTCAAATTTAGTATAAAGTGGGTCAGACGTCGCAAACTCACGCTTTTTAGAAAAGCTAAGTCCTAGCGTTTCAAGCTCGCCGCGCATGTAGTCTATATTTTCGTAAGTCCAAATTTTAGGATGGATTTTGTGCTTTATCGCCGCATTTTCCGCAGGCATGCCGAAGCTATCAAAGCCGATCGGATGAAGGACGTTGTAGCCGCGCTTGCGGTAGTAGCGAGCCAAGGCGTCGCCGATGGTGTAGTTTCTCACGTGTCCCATATGGATGCGTCCGCTAGGATACGGAAACATGCTTAAGATATATTTTTTAGGCAGACTATAGTCGTCTTTAGGCTCAAATTCGCCGTTTTTACTCCAAATTTCTTGCCATTTTTTTTCTATTTTCGCCGGCTCGTATTTTAAAATTTCACTCATTTTTACTCCTAAAATTCTTCTTGCGTCTTGCCGGACTCGACCAAAACAAGCGCCAAAGAAAAGACGTTTGCTATCGCGGCGCCGATCGCTAGCGAATACGCCATATGCGCGTTGCCGTTCACCTGAAGTAGCACAAAAGCCGGAATAAGATGCAAATCAGCCACCAGCGAGCTAGCAAAAAGCTCTGCGGCAAAGACGTTTTTGACGCCGATTTTTAGCAGCGTCGAGATCACGTTTACGCTCGCCGCTACAAATAGCGCAATCTCGTTTTTATCGTATAAAAACCCCGCCGTCGTCGTCAGGCTCATAAGCGCGAAAAATATATAAACAACCTTGCCCCAGTTCATCGCTTCTCCTTATATAGTGCCTTTTTCAAACATCGCGCGTTGCTTGTCTTTCTCTCTTTGTACGCGCGCCTTTTCCGCTTCCATAGCGCGGTATTTCTCCACGCTAAATTTAAACCACAAAAGCATAGGCGCAGCGACGAATATCGAGCTAAGCGTACCGATGACGATGCCCACTATCAGCGCCAAAGAAAATCCGTGTATCATATCTCCGCCGAACAAAAATAGCACGACGACCGTGATGAGCGTGGTGCCCGAGGTGAGTATCGTTCTAGTTAGCGTCGCAGAGACTGATTCGTTTATTATCGTATCAAGATGCGTGCTCTTGCTGGTTTTGATATTTTCTCGGATACGGTCAAAGACGATGATCGTATCGTTTAGCGAGTACCCCACGACCGTAAGGATCGCCGCAAGAGTGTCCAAATTTACGTCGATAGCAAAAAAGCTGATCGCGCCCATCGTGATCACGACGTCGTGAATCTCCGAAGCAACCGCCGCCATCGCAAATCTCCACTCGAATCTAAACGCGATGTAGATCAAAATACCAACAAGCGAGATCGCAAGCGCCATCACGCCTTTTTCGCGTAGCTCATCGCCGACTTTAGGCCCGACCACGTCCGTACGGCGGATCTCAAATTTGCCCGTATCTTTTAAAAGCTCGGCAACGCTAGCTCCGACGTCGCTACCTAAATTTGAGCTTGCCCCTGAAAATCTAATCGTAACTTCTTCCGCTGAGCCAAATTCCGTAACGCTCGCGTTTTTATAGGCTTCGTCCTTTGCCAAAGCCGCGCGAATTTTATCCAGCGAGACCGCGCTATCGTATTTCACCTGGATGAGCGTACCGCCCGAAAAGTCGATGCCGTAGTTAAAGCCCTTCGTCGCCATCAAAAAAAGCGAACCGAAAAATAGCACGGCAGAGACGGCGAGCGCGATATAGCGCTTGCTCATAAAATCATAAACATGTGCCTTTGAGAAAAATTGCATTTATACCCTTTTATAACCGAACCAAAACCGCGTGTTACCGCTTTTTTCTATTTTATTTATAATCGTATCAAACATACCGTGAGTACCCAAGATCGCCGTTATCATCGAGGCGATGATACCTATGCCCATAGTAACGGCAAAGCCCTTAACAGGTCCCGTACCGTAGGCGTAAAGCACTACCGAGGTAATAAGCGTGGTCAAATTTGCGTCAATGATCGCACTCATCGCGTTTTCATAGCCCTTTTTCACGCTCGTTGCGATACTAGCCCCGTCGCGCAGTAGCTCTCTGATGCGCTCGTTTATGATGACGTTGGCATCGACTGCCATACCGATAGTTAGCACTATACCGGCCATACCCGGTAGCGTTAGAGCAGCGCCGAACATCGCCATCACGGCGACTAGTATCAAGATATTTGCGACAAGCGCGATATTTGCCAAAATGCCGCTAAATCCGTAATAAGCTATCATAAATAGCACGACCAAAACCGAAGCCGACGCAAGCGCGATCATAGATTGTTTTATACTATCCGCGCCAAGACTTGGTCCTACGCTTCGTTTTTCTAGCATTTTTACGGGAGCCAAAAGAGCGCCGCTTCTAAGAGCGATAGCTACGTCGTGAGCCTCCTCTACGCTAAACCCGCCGCTTATCTGGCCGCTTCCGCCGCCGATTCTCTCGTTTATCGACGGAGCCGAATAAACCTTGCCGTCAAGCACGATAGCTAGGCGCTTGCCTACGTTTGCACCGGTAAAATCGCCAAAAATTCTAGCACCCTCGGCGTTTAGAGTAAAGCTGATGATAGGCGAGTTCGTGCGCTGATCAAAGGCGACTCTAGCGTCCGTTAGCATCGCGCCGTCAAGTACGGGGATGTTTTTTACGACGTATTTTATCTGCTCGTTTTTGACGTCCGGATAGACGATGTCGCCGTAGCTCTCAGCCTCGGCCTCGCTCATCGAGTTTGCCTGCGACTGGCGCTTTTCATCGACGGCCATCAGCTGGAGGTGCGCGGCTTTTGCGATGAGATCGCGTGCGCGCTGCTCATCGGCTGCCGTTTTAATGCCAGGAAGCTCAACTAGGATATTATCCTTGCCCTGCCTTGCAACGGTAGGCTCTGCTAGACCGAACTGATCGAGGCGGTTTCTGATCGTTTCGACCGCTTGGTTTATCGCGTATTCTATCGTCTCGGCCTTCTCGGCGTCGGTTAGACCGACTGAGTATTTTAGACCCTCTTTTTGCACGTTAAGACCCTTAATATCTTTTAGCATGCCGTCGATTTTAGCAGCTTCGTCCGCATCAAGCAGCTCAAAGTCCACCTTATCCTCACGGATCTTAAAGCTATCGATCAAAACGTCCTCTTTTTTCGCAAAATAGTTCACGCTGGCGGCTATCGACTTAATCTTTGAGTGTACGGCCTCCTCGGTCTCGACGCCAAGGAGCATATGAAGTCCGCCCTGCAAATCAAGACCTAGACTGATTTTAGATCCGCCTAGCTTGTCAGTAAAAGACGGCGCGGAAAAGATAATGCCGAAAATCAAAGCCAAAGCAAAGATGATCAGCCTATACGTTATTTTGCCGTTACGCATTTGCTTTCGTCTCTGTTTTTTCTATTTTTCTCGCGACGAATTCGCGTGAAACGCGCACGATTACGTCGTCGTTAAGCTTAACTCTGATAAAATCCTCTTCCGGTTTTATCACCTCGCAGATTAGTCCGCCGCTAGTTATGATCTTGTCGCCTTTTTCGAGTGCGGCTAGCATCGCGGCATGAGCTTTTTGCTGTTTTTGCTGCGGTCTGATAACCAAAAAATAAAATATCGCGAAAAGCACGACTAGAGGCAGTAATGAAACGAAATTTCCTTCTTGCATGGGGTTCCTTGATAAAAAAAATTTTAAGCCCTTATTTTAGCACTAAAATTATAATAAAAGCCTTTGTCGGCGCGATTTTAATCTCAAATTTTATACTGGCCGATGTTTTAGGCGGCGAAATTTTAAATTTTATCTCGCCGTTTTTTGCGATCGCGGGCTTTTATTTACTACTCGAATTTGACCGACGCGGCTTTTTTTGGACGGGATTTTTTATCGGGATTTCGTGGTTCTACTGGATCAGCTTTAGCCTCGTTTATTACGAGCTTAGCTACCTCATCCCGCTTGAAATTTTAGCTATCGGGATCATCTACGGCGCGCTTTTTTTGATAGCGGGCATCCCTGCTCAAATTTGGCTAAAGGCTTTGCTGCTTATCTTGGTTTCAAACATTCATCCTTTCGGCTTTAACTGGCTAAATTTAGAGGCCGTTTTCGTGCCGGGAATTTTTGCGCCGAGCCTGCTTTCTCTTGCGTTTATTTTTGCTGCGATTTTGTGCCTGTTTTACGTCAAAAACCGCCTCAAATTTATCGCTTTTGCCGCGCTTTTAGCCTGTGCGGTGCAGTATGGTACGCCAAATTTTAAAACTCTGCCTTTTGAAGTAAAGCTCGCAAACACCGAAGTCGCGCAAGAGCTAAAGTGGGCCAAGCAGCTAAAAAACGAGTTTATAAATCAAAATTTAGCTATCATTGATGAGGCGATAGGCGCCGGTTTTAGAGCGGTTATTTTGCCCGAGAGCGCCTTTCCCGTCTATATGACGCACGAGCGAAATTTGACCTCTGAACTACTCGAAAAATCGCAAAAGATCGCTATCGTCGCGGGCGCGCTGGCTCGCGAAAACGGCACCAACTACAACTCGGCGTTTTTCTTTGACCGCGGCAAGATGCTGCGACTGGATAAATTTATCCTCGTGCCTTTTGGCGAGGAGATCCCGCTACCGGAGTTTGCGCGTGATTTGATAAATAAAATATTTTTCGGCGGCGCGAAGGATTTTGAGACGGCAAGCACCCCTAGCGACTACGAGATAGAGGGCCTAAAAATCAGAAACGCGATCTGCTACGAAGCGACGCGAGACGAGCTTTTTACGGGGGAATTTGACGTCATGATCGCGGTGACGAATAACGGCTGGTTCGTGCCTAGCACGGAGCCAAATTTACAGCGCATTTTACTCAGATACTACGCGACGAAATACAACAAAGCAATCTATCACAGCGCAAACGGCTCGCCGTCTGAGATAATAACGCCAAAGCAAGGCTTGCTCGATAAATTTTTCAGATAGATTTGCTAAATTTAGGCGTTTTTGCGTTTGCGAAAAAGTAGCCGAATTTGCAACGCCGCGTAAACTATACAAGCTACAACAAAAACTACAAACATAAAATCAATACACATCTGCCAAAACAGCTCGCTGGGAGACCTCAACACCCATTCGTATTCAGGCGAATTTCTTGGTTTACGATATCCGATATAATAACCCGTAAAATCCCTATTTATCAAAAAACCAGCCCACAAAATGCCGCAAAATGAAACGAAAAATCCCATTACCGGATTTTCTTTTCTTGCTTGTTTCATCACGCGAGCTCTATGTTTTTTACTGCCGCACAGCAAGCAAGCCGCGACGAAACCGACAAGCGTGATGACCTTTATAATCCCCATATAAGCGATATAAAACGCTGCCTTTTGCGTAAAATCGGTGTGAGTAAAGGCTCGCTCTGCTGCGGGGTAAATTTTAAGCATAGCTTCCACGAAATCTCGCGCCAAAGAGGAGCGAGCCAGAACGTCAAAAGGCAATACAAAAATGCCTAACGCGCAGAGAAAATAAAAAGTGCAAAGCCCGAGCAAAACGAGTCCGAGCGTCTTGTTTTTGCCGTTTTGTTTTGCTTCTGTTTGCATTTTAATTCTCTTTAAATTTTGCCGAGCGGTTTTTGAAGTAAAATTTAAGATATAAAGCTGGGTAAAATCTCATACGAAGCCTTAAATTTAAGGGTAAATTTAAGCCCGCGTTAAATTTAGCGGGCTTGAGAATTTATTTAATCAAAGCCTTGAAAGTATCAACCGCGTCAAGCTTTTCCCACGGATATTTGGCGTTTCCGACTTGACCTTTGGCTGCTACTTTAGCGTATAAAAACGTATCCTTGCCAGGTTTATCTAGGCCGAATTTATTCGTGATCCAGCGCGGAGTGAGGGCAAAATTTTCGCTAACGAAATTTGACAGCATATCGTCGTTTACGCCCGCGATCTGCGTGCCCATCGTATCGACGCTAACGGAGGTCGGTTTTGCTACACCGATAGCGTAGCTTAGCTGGACGATGCACTTTTTAGCAAGGCCGGCCGCGACGATGTTTTTAGCTATCCAGCGCGCCGCATAAAGGCCGCTGCGATCCACCTTGGTGTAGTCTTTGCTGCTTTGCGCGCCGCCGCCTATCGGGCTATATCCGCCAAAGCTATCCACGATGAGCTTGCGACCCGTTAGTCCGCTATCGTGAAGCGAGCTGTGATTTACGTAGCGGCCTGTAGGGTTGATGTAGATGAGAGTTTTGCTTTTATCATAGAGGTCTTTAGGCAAGCCTGCATCGTCGATGAGAGTTTGCACTAGGGCGCGTAGCTCCTCGATCTTCATCGTCTCGACGCAAGGGGCCGAAACCACGATAGTGTGGATGCTTTGCGGCTTGCAGCTTTCAAAGTTATCCTTCGTGCCGTAGTCTACGGTGACCTGGGTTTTGATATCGACGCCCAGTTTATCGGGGTTGGCTTTGGCAAATTTATAAACCTTGTCGCAAAGCATTCTAGCGTAGGTTATGGCTGCTGGCATATATTCGTTTGCTTCGCAGCTAGCAAAGCCAAACATTATGCCTTGATCTCCAGCGCCTATCTCGCCGCCTTCTTGATCGACGCCTTGATTTATATCCGCACTTTGCTGATTTACGCAGACTTTTATCTCGATGTCATCTGGGTGCAGGCACTGCTCTTTCGTGAATTTAGACTTACCGTCGTAGCCGATTTTGGCTAGTGCGTTTTTAACGATACCCTCGTAGTCTTTGAAGCTTAACTTGACCTTAGAGTTTATCTCTCCGCCTATTATAATGTTTTTACCCGCGACGAAAACTTCGCTGGCGACGCGGCCGTTTGGATCTTGCATCAAGATTGTATCAACGATACTGTCGGCAATGATGTCGGCGCATTTATCCGGATGCCCCGGACTTACCACCTCTGAAGTAAATAGATACATAGCGTTCCCTTTTATGAAATTTAATCTCGCAATTGTAACATTTCATAATAAAATTGAAATTAATCTCGCTCAAAGCTTGTAAATTCCGCGTAAATTCGGCTATAATCCTAAACTAAAATTAAATTTTAAGGCAAGGACACTAGAATGTTTAGCAAACTGGCAAAAAGGTTCGCCGACGGAAATTTGATCGTTCAAATTTTAATCGGCATAGCTCTAGGCGCCGTTATCGGCTTTTGGACGCACTATCAATCGGCTCCTTATAACGAACTAATCGCAAAAGGCGTGAGCGACGCAGCGCAGCTAGCCTCAGCAAAAAAAGACCTAACCGACGTGGCAAATTCCGTCGCTAACTCCATCGCCGTTTTGGGTAACCTCTTCGTCGGCGCGCTTAAAGCTATCGCGCCTATCCTAGTTTTCGTACTAGTTGCGACATCTATCATCGTAAAAGAATTCGGCCACGCAAAAGGCATGCAAAAGGTGGTTACGCTTTACCTAGTTGGCACTTTTCTAGCTGCCGTAGTTGCGGTTGTAGCTAGCTTCCTTTTCCCGATGGAGCTCGTGCTAAAAGGCGTAGAAAGCGCAAATATGAGCGCTCCGCAAGGCATCGTAGACGTCTTAAAAGACCTCATCTTTAAAATGGTTCAAAACCCTATCAGCGCGCTTTCTAGCGGCAACTACATCGGCATCATCACTTGGGCCGTGGGCGGCGGTATCGCGATGAGATTTTGCACGCAAGAAACCAAAAAAGTGTTCCAAGACGTTAGCGACGGCGTTACTAAAATCGTTAGATTTATCATCCGCCTTGCGCCGTTTGGTATCTTTGGCCTAGTTACTATCAGCATCCACGAGACGGGCTTTGAAGCGCTTGCGGGCTACCTAAAACTAATCCTCGTTCTAGTAGGCGCGATGGCTTTCGTTTCCTTCGTCGTTTACCCTGCGATGGTGTTTGCGGTTACCAAGAAAAATCCTTATCCGCTAGTGATGACTTGCGTGAGAGAGAGCGCGGTTACGGCGTTTTTCACTCGCTCATCTGCGGCAAATATCCCGGTAAATATGGCGCTTTGCAAAAAGCTAGGGCTAAAAGAGGAGCTCTACTCGATCTCTATCCCGCTAGGAGCTACTATAAACATGGGCGGAGCGGCCGTAACTATCGGCATCTTGGCACTTGCAGCGGTAAACTCGATCCCGTCTATCACGGTTGATTTTGGCGACGCGCTACTGCTTTGCTTTATTTCAGCTCTTGGCGCGTGTGGGGCTTCTGGCGTCGCGGGCGGTTCGCTACTACTCGTGCCGCTTGCTTGCGCGCTATTTGGTATCGGTAACGACATCGCGATGCAGGTTGTGGGCGTAGGATTTATCATTGGCGTGATCCAAGACTCGGTAGAAACAGCCGTAAACAGCGCGTCTGACGTGCTTTTCACTGCCGTAGCTTCAGAAACCGTAGAGTAAATTTAAGGCTGAAAAATGAACGTTTGGGACTTGACCCCGCTTTTTAAAAACGAAAAAGAGCTGGAGATTTCGGCTCTTTCTTTGCAAAGCGAGTGCGAAAAATTTGAGGCAAAATACTCGGATAAGTTCTTAAATTTAAGCGACGAGGAGTTTTTTGCCGCGCTTAACGAATATGAAAATTTGCTAGAAAACATCGCTCGCGTGCAAATTTACGTGAGCCTAGTTTTTTCAAAAGACACCTCAAAGGGCGCGTTTTACGCCAAATTTGACGAGCTAAGCTCAAAAGCGCAAAATCATCTGCTCTTTTTCGAGCTTAAATTTAACGAATTTGACGAAGCCAGACAAAACAAAATCATCGCAAAAAGCCAAAGACTTGGCTACTATCTAGATAGTATCGCAAAAGAAAAAGCCCACCAGCTAAGCCTAAAAGAGGAGCAAATTTTACTGCGCACGGCAAACACCGGCGCGGAGGGCTTCTCGCGGCTTTTTGACGAGACGCTAAGCGCGCTTAAGTTTAAATTTAAAGGCAAAATGCTGGGCGAAGAGGAAATTTTATCCAAGCTTCACAGCCCAGACCGAGCCGAGCGAAAAGCGGCTGCAAAGAGTCTATCAGACGGTCTCGCGCCGCAGCAGCATCTGCTTAGCTACATCTATAATATGATAAAAACCAGCCTAAAAACTAGCTGCGAGCTGAGGAAATTTGATCTGCCAGAAAGTCCTCGGCATTTTTCAAACCAAACAACCAAAGCTAGCGTGGATGCGCTCATAAAGGCCGCCGAGACGAGCTTTGATCTGCCGATTAAATTTTACGAAGAAAAGCGCAAAATTTTAGGCTTTAAAAAGCTCTACGACTACGATAGATACGCGCCGCTGGGCGAGAGCGAGAGCGTTTATAAATTTGACGAATGTAAAAAAATCGTGCTTGAGACTTTTTCTAAATTTAGCCCGAAATTCGGCGAGATAGCCGCTCGCGCGTTTAAAGAGGGTTGGATCGACGTTTATCCTGCAGAAAACAAACGAGGCGGCGCCTTTTCACAATCAGGCGTCGCAAAAGCCCACCCATACGTGCTTTTAAACCACACCGACGAGAGGCGGGATCTTTTCACGCTAGCGCACGAGCTAGGTCATGCCGCGCATCAAAATCTGGCCTATGAAAGCGTCGGATTTCTAAACGCCGACACGCCGCTAACTACGGCGGAGACGGCATCGGTCTTTTGCGAGATGCTGGTTTTTGATCACGTCAAAAGCACGCTAAAAGGCAAAGAAAAAACCGCCCTACTCGCAGGCAAGATTGAGGATATCTTCGCCACGCTTTATCGCCAGATAAACTTCACGACCTTTGAGCGCCGAGTTCACGCGCATGACGGCGAGATCAGCGCCGAGGAGCTAAATAAAATTTGGCTCGAAGAAAGCGCTAAAATGTTCGGCAAAAGCGTCGCGCTAAACGACTACTACAAAATTTGGTGGAGCTACATCCCGCACTTTATCCACACGCCGTTTTACTGCTACGCCTACTCCTACGCGCAGCTTTTGGTACTGGCGATTTTCGGGCTTTATAAAAGCGGCAAATGCGAAAATTTCGTCCAAATTTACACCGAGTTTTTAAGCGCAGGCGGCTCGCGCTCGCCAAAAGAGCTGGTCGGGATGTTTGGCTTTGATATCGAGGACGCTACGTTTTGGCAGATCGGCATAAACGAGGTTAGAAAGCTAGTTGAGGAGTTTTGCCAGGAGGCGTAACGGGCATAAATTTGACGCGCTTTGGGGAGTAAATTTAAAAGCGCGGCCAAATTTGACTAGCCGAACCGAGTATAAGGCGACAAATTTGATGCTAAATTTTGCGTTAATTTAAAGTCAAATCCGGCGCCGCGATAGACGGCAAAATTTAAAAAGGCACAAAAGGAGGCAAAATGCTTGATGAGATTTTAGACGACGAAAAATTTTCGGCGATGATGAAACGCCACGTTTTTGAGTGCGTGGAGTATATGCTAAAAAACGACCGCGCGTTTTCGGCGATGGCCAACCTTGATCTGGTTAAATTTAACCCCGAGTTGCCGGAGTACATTAAGAGCACTTTTACGGCGCCCGTTATCGTCTTTACGCTTGCTGGCTACACTTTTAGCAGCGCCAAGCTAACTCCGGACGAGCTGAGCTTCGAGGCGGGTTTTGGTAAGGAAAATTTCGCCAGCATCGTTAGCTTTCCGCTTGGAGCTATCGTGCAAATTTTGGTGGAAAACAGCCCGATTTTGGTAAATTTTTCTATTTACAAATCTCAAAAAAATCAGCTTGAAAAGTCGATGTCGGCGTTAATGTCAAACCCAAACAATAAAGATCTATTTAAAAAGTGAGCAAACTTTTACCCGCCGTTTTGCTCACGCTGTTTTTATAGATTTATTTTATACGCATTTCCTTGATTTGAGCCGTGCGATATTAGTTTTGCAGGAGCAGACGGCTTTATAGCGCTTACTGCGCTTTGCGTTTGATTTTTATCAGATACAGGCTTTATCTTAAATTTACTAAATTTGCTTAAGCAAAATATTATCCTATTTACGCCGGTTTTACCAACAGCAACCCTTTTATTTCTTAATATAAAAAATTGATTTATAATTTTTAAATTAAATTCCAATCTTTTAATCAAACTATAAACAAATATTTATTATCATTTCGCATTTAAGAGCAAATGAATATCAAAACTATCGTTAATAAGGACAAGAATGAATCATCTTAAATTTTCTCTTGCCGCTTTGCTTCTTTTGTCAAATTTAAATGCAAAAGAGGCCGAAGTCGAGCTAAAGGAAGTAACGGTTAGCGGCGAGGCGGAGGCGCAAAGCGATCCGATGCAAAAAAAAGTCGGCCAAAACGTAAAAAGCTCCAAAGAACTAACCAAAACGCAGGTCTCTGATAACAAAGACCTCGTGCGATACGAAACGGGCGTAACGACCGTAGAGGCCGGGCGTTTTGGCCAAAGCGGCTACGCGATAAGAGGCGTGGAGGAAAACCGCGTGGCTATCACGGTAGACGGCCTGCATCAAGCCCAAACGCTAAGCTCGCAAGGTTTTAAGGAGCTATTTGAAGGATACGGAAACTTTAACAACACCCGCAACGGCGTAGAGTTTGAAACGCTAAAACAAGCCACTATTTCAAAAGGCGCAGACTCCGTTCGTACGGGCTCTGGCTCTCTAGGCGGCTCCGTGATGTTTGAAACAAAAGACGCAAGGGATCTTTTGCTAGATAAGGACTACTTCTACGGCTACAAAGGCGGCTACAATACCGCCGATAATCAAACCATGCACTCGCATACCTTAGCCGGTAGGTTTAAGTGGTTTGATATCCTAGCCGTACAAACTAAGCGCAGACACCACGAGACGGAAAACTACGGTTACAAGGGTTATGACGATAGCGTGCTAGGTAGAACCAGAGAAAAGGCCGACCCGTACTATATCAAAAAAACGAGCAGCCTCATCAAGCTAGGTTTTCAGCCTCACGAGGAGCATAGATTTACCTTTATGTCAGATACCTACAAAAACCGATCTCAAGGCAAAGACCTATCATACACGCTTACGCTTTCTAGCAACAGGGACGAGATCATAGATACCGGTCTAAGATACAACGACGATATGATGGATAGGAAAAATCGCGCTTTTGCCTATGAAAATTTTAGCGAAACTCCGTTGTGGGATACGATGAAATTTATATACTCCAACCAAAAAATCAAATCCCGCGCCAGAACCGAGGAACATTGCCAAGCAGGAGAAAACTGCGCTGAAATTTCAAATCCTATCGGACTTCAGGTTAAAAACAACAAGGTTGTCGATAAGTACGGCGGCGAAGTAACTTTGCAACGAACACAGGAAATCGACCCCCAGTACGGCGGACTAACGTGGGTAAACAGACTCGTAGATAGCCAAGGAGCCGTCCATGATCAGAATAAATTTAGCATCAATCAAAACGTAAGCAACACGTGGCTTGACTGCTCGGTATTTGACTGCTCTCAGCCAAATATCGACGTGCTAAAATACGACTACGCCACCGACCAGTACGTCAAATCAACCGTCCCGCTAGATAAAAGCTATACCGACGCGCGAACAGGTAAGACGTTTAAACAAAGCTCCGAGAGCGGATATCTCATCACTCCATACGGCAAAGGCTACATAAGCCGTGACTGGAAAGAGCGAGATCTAGACACAAACACCAAACAGTTTAACCTAGACTTTAATAAATACGCCAAAACGGGTGACGTAGAGCACGATATCGCATACGGACTAAGCTTTGCCAAAACCGAAAAATCCATGACAAACAAGCAAGGCTACGACACTACAAACAATCAGTGGTGGGCGCCTAAGACTCTAGGTACGGATTTTACCGGTACGCCGTATACGTGCGAAAACGCGCCGCTAACGCTACTTTACGCGCTTTGCCCTAGAACCGAACCGCTCACGTCGTTTTTAATCCCCGTTAAAACAAAAGAAGGCGCACTATACCTCAACGACGATATGCGAGTAAACGACTGGTTGGGGATAAATTTAGGCTATCGCTACGACAAGATAAAATATAAACCAAACTACGTCCCGGGCTCTACGCCTAAAATCCCGGACGATATGGTGCTAGGTCTTTTCGTACCGTATAATCCTAGCCCAGAGCCAAAATGGTGGGACTATGCAGATAGAGACGAGTGGAAAATAGCCCACGACGCATGGAAGCAAGAAGCGCCTAATAACGCGCTGGCAAACATAAAATACATCGCTAGGGATAAAAAATTTACGAATAGCTCTTATGCCATCGGAGCTGATATCGATCCGCTGGATTACTTTAGGATACAGCTAAAATACTCCAAAGGCTTTAGAGCGCCGACTTCGGACGAGCTATATTTGGCGTTTAAGCATCCTGATTTTACCATCCAGCCAAATCCGGATCTAAAACCCGAAATAGCTAAGACAAAAGAGCTTGCATTGACGCTACACGAGGACAAAAGCTTTATAACAACTAGCTTTTTTGAGACCAAATACGATAACTTTATCGACCTAATATCTCTAGGCACCAAAAGCTACGCCACGGGCGGCGGCGGCAACACCATACCTTTTGCGCTATACGGCAACGTAAACCGCAGCAAGGCAACCGTACGCGGCTTTGAGATAAACTCCATGTTACATTTTGGTCAAATTTCAGACTCGCTAAAGGGCTTTCACGCTAGCTACAAACTAACGCTGCAAAAAGGCAGAGTACAAACCGATAACGACGGCAAAGTACCGATGAACGCCATCCAGCCGACTACTTCGATCTATGGTCTAGGCTACGCGAGCCCGGCAGATAAATTCGGTGCCGATATCTATGTAACTAACGTCGCATCTAAAAAAGCAAAAGACACCTATAATATGTTCTGGCGCCTAGACACCGACCCGTACGGCAACCCGTACAATACAAACAGCCACTCTAAATGGCGAAGTAACGCCTACACACTAGTAGATGTCGTAACTTACGTGCGCCCGATTAAAAATTTGACGTTTAGACTGGGCGTTTACAACCTAACCAACGAAAAATACATCACTTGGGACGCTGCACGCTCCATCAGGCCGTTTGGCACCATGAACATGATCGATAGAACCACTGGTTTAGGTATAAATCGCTTCTACTCTGCGGGCAGAAATTTCAGACTAAACTGGGAATTTACGTTCTAAACCGCATTTTATTCAGACGGGCTCTTGCCCGTCTCTTGCTTTTATTCTTATATACTTTCCATTTTTAAAGATATTAAATTTACCGTCAAATTTGATCGTAAATTTGGAAGTTATAAAATTGCCAAACCAAGATCATCTCCAGGTTCGGCAAGGATATTTTGCGCCCAATTTTCGCAAGAGTATTTAAATTTACGCGCCGAAAAGGCTAAATTTAGTCAAATTTGACACCTTCTCTAAAGCAGATTAAAAATTAAAACTCGTCTTGATCTTTAAAAATTTATGCAGCACTTCCTCGTTTTCTTTTAATGCGGCGGCATAGACCGAGCGAGTGAGCTTAAATTTAGAGATATTTATCTCAAATAGCCTACCGTTTTTTAGCTCGTTTTCGATCAAAAATCTCGGTAAAAACGCCACGTACGTATCGGCATGGTTTGACGCCAACGCGCGGCAGACCATTATCGAACCGTCTAGCGAATACGCCACGTCAAGCGCATGCGCATCCACGCCGTGCTTATGCAAAATATCGTCAAGGTAGGTTCGCGTTCTATCTTTGATAAATTTAAACTTGATAAGCTCCTCGGGTTTCACGCTCTCGGCGATTTTTTTATTTGAAACCAAAATCAGCTCGTAGTCAAATAGCTTTTTAACGAGCAAGCTGCTGTCAAGCGACTGCTCAAGGATGATGGCGATGTCGCTGCGGCGGTCTTTTAGGTAGTTTATGAGCTCGTTTTGCTCCTTTATCCTGATGTCTAGCTCGCTGCCTACGCTTTGCGAGATTTTATCCAGCAGTATCGAGATGACCGCCTCGGCGATGAGCTGGGTGGTTGCGATGACTAGCGGCACTTTATCGGTTTTTATGCGCGACAGCTCGTCTTTAAAGCGCAACATCGCGCTTTCAAACTGAGTACAGAGTTTGTAAAATTTCTCGCCCTCGTGAGTTAGGACGATGCCGTTTTTCTTACGCATTATTAGCGTGGTTTGCAGCATCTCCTCGAGCTTTTTCATCTGCAAAGTAACTGCGGGCTGCGAGATACCCAGTGCTCTTGAGGCTTTTGAGAAACTTCTTTCTTTCACTATCTCCATAAAGGTATAAAATTTACTAAAATCATTGATCATATCGGACTCCTTATTATTATATCAGCTTATAAAATTATCTTTTTAATATTGTATTGATTTATATCTGAAAACGCTCTTAATCAGACCCAAATTTAAATCAGCGGCGATTTTTAAGCTTATTTTGTTAGAATTTAATCATTTTAATAAATAAAGCAGGAAATTTAATGCCCGATTTACTAGACGAACTAAACGAAAGCCAGCGCGAGGCGGCCTCGCATACCGACGGAGCGATGCTGATTTTGGCAGGAGCCGGTAGCGGAAAAACCAAAACCATCACCACTCGCCTAGCCTATCTCATAAGCGAGCTAGGCATCCCGCCGTCAAATACCCTAACGCTAACCTTCACCAACAAAGCTGCAAGCGAAATGCGAACCCGCGCGCTAAAAATGCTAGGCGACGCAGGTAAAAATTTCACTCCGCTGCTTTGCACTTTTCATAAATTCGGGCTTTTGTTTTTGAAATTTTACATCGACCGCTTAAAGCGCAAAAACAACTTCGTCATCATCGACACGGACGATAAAAAGCGTATTTTAAAAGGCTTTGAGGGCGATATCCCGACCTCGGTGCTAGCCAGCGAGATCTCAAATTTTAAAAACTCGCTTTTAAGCGTAGAAGAGGTGTTAAATCACGGCGGTATGTTTGCAAACGGGCACAATTTCAAAGACGGCTACCACGCAAAGCTGGCAAATATCTACAAACTATACGAAGAGTATCTGGCAGCCAATAATCTCGTGGATTTTGACGACCTACTCTGCCTTAGCTATAAAATTTTAGACGAGGACGAAGCTCTAGCGCGCGAGATCTCGCAGCGATACTCCTACATAATGGTGGACGAGTATCAAGACACCAACGACCTTCAGTACAAGCTCCTACACAAACTCTGCCTAACGCACGAAAATATCGCGGTCGTGGGCGACGACGACCAGAGCATCTACGGCTGGCGCGGCGCAAAAATCGAAAATATATTAAATTTCAAAGATCAGTTTAAAGACGCCAAAGTCATAAGGCTAGAGCAAAACTACCGCTCAACGAGTCAAATTTTACGCGCAGCAAACGAACTCATCGATCACAATAGAAACCGCCTGGGCAAAGAACTAAAAAGCACCAAAGAAGGCGGCGAGGACGTAGCGCTAATGGAATCAGACGACGAAACGATGGAGAGCCTAAAGGTAGCCAAACGTATCAAAAAGCTGCTTGATAGCGGCGCGCAGGCTAGCGATATCGCAATCTTGTACCGCATAAACGCCCTCTCCCGCTCGCTAGAAGAGGGCCTAACCAAGGAAAAAATCCCGTACAAAATGGTCGGCGGTGTCAAATTCTACGAGCGCGCCGAGGTCAAAGACGTCATCAGCTACCTAAGGCTAGTCGCAAACGAAAATGACGACTTCTCGCTAAAGCGCGTCATCAACCGCCCAAAACGCGGCCTAGGTAAAGTAAGTCTCGCAAAAATCGAAAAAATCGCCTTCGAGCATAAGCTTTCGCTATTTGAAGCGATATCTAGCCTGGACGAAAACGACAAAGATCTAAGCAAAAAAATCGTCTCGAGCCTGGGCGAATTTGCGTCAAATTTAAGAGAGCTAAAAGAGTGCGACTCGCCCTATGAGCTAGTGGATAAACTAGAAGCGAAATTCGGCATCAAAAAATACTACGAGAGCTTGCCTGACGGCGCCGAGCGCGTGGCAAATATAGACGAGTTTTACGCTACGATCAAAGATCAAATCAAGCAAAATCCAAGCTTTTCTATCGAGGAGTTTTTAAACGAGATCGCGCTACAAAGCGAGCAGGATAACATCGGCGGCGAGGCGATCTCGATCATGAGTATCCACGCGAGTAAAGGGCTTGAGTTTGAGCATCTTTTCGTGATCGGGCTTGAGGAGGGGTTCTTCCCGCTGCTAGGAGAGGGCAGCGACATCGAGGAGGAGCGACGCCTAGCCTACGTCGCCATCACCCGCGCCAAAAAAACGCTAACGCTAAGCTTTGTAAATTCGCGCTTTTACAAAGGTCAGAGAACGAGGCTGGAAAAGAGTAGATTTTTAAGCGAGGCAGGCGTTTGCAGCGGCAGCCTCATCATCCAGACACAAACGCAAACTGCCGGCGAATACAAAAAAGGCGATCTCGTCAAGCATAAAATTTTTGGTATCGGACGCGTGACGGCGGTAACGAAGATCAAAAAAGAGCTAAAACTAACGATAAATTTCGGCGGAATCAGCCGCGAGATAATGTCTAGCTTCGTCGAAAAAGCGGTATGAAAATGAGTAAATTTGAGACTCTACCGAGCAAATGCGACGTCAAATTTGATCAAATTTATGCGCTCAAATTTGACGCTCGCAGCTCAAATTTGAAAAATGCCGTAAATTTAGTGCAGCCTCCAAAGGGCGAATTTAAATGAACGCGCTTTTTGTCGCAAATAAGCCAGCAGGCATCAGCTCAAATCATTTTTTAAGCAGGCTAAAGCGCAAATACGGCGTCAAAAAAGCGGGCTTTTCCGGTACGCTTGATCCCTTTGCCAGCGGCTGCCTAATCGTGGCTCTAGGCAATCACACGCGGCTTTTTAACTACATAGATAAAACGCCAAAAATCTATGAAGCGACCATGTGGCTGGGTGCGACGAGTGCTAGCCTAGATAACGAAAATATCGGGGAAACCCGGCTTTGCCCGCCGTTAAATTTAACGGATATAAAGGCGGCGCTAGCCGAGCTAAAAGGCGAGATCGCCTACGTACCGCCCAAATTTAGCGCCAAGCACGTGGACGGCAAGCGTGCGTATGAGCTAGCAAGAGCGGGCGAGGAGTTTGAACTAAAAAGCCAAACGATGAGCGTTTTTGACGTAAATTTGGCTGCGTATATGCATCCGTTTTTGAGCTTTTGCATTAGCGTTAGCGAGGGCTCGTACGTGCGCTCGTATGCTCAAATTTTAGCCAAAAAGCTTGGCGTAAAAGCAACCCTAAGCGCGCTAAAACGCGTTAGCGAAGGTAAATTCGTTTATGAAAACGAGCGATTTTTAAATCCGCTTGATTATATCTCGCTACCGCGAAACGAATATCTAGGCGATCCCACGGACGTAATGCTTGGCAAAAAACTGGACGCCGCGAAGCTAAAATTTGGCGCCGAGGGGCTATATTTAATAAACTTTGATGAATTTTTTAGTATCATTGAAATCAAAGACGAAACCGTAACATATAAACTAAATAAGGTCGGAAAATGCTAATACTCGCAAGAAAAGAAGACGAAAGCATAATGCTGGGAAACGATATCAAAATCACGGTTGTGGGCATCTCAAAAGGCGGAGTAAAAATCGGCATCGACGCGCCTAAAAATATGATGATCCTGCGCTCGGAGCTAGTAGAAGACGTAGCGGCGGAAAATAAACAAGCCCTAAACGGCGCGGGCGAAGCGAGCCTAAAAGAACTGAGCGACAAAATCGTAAAATAATGAAAAGCTACGCGAAAATCAACTCCTTTTTAAAGATCGTCGGTACTCGCGGCAACTACCACGAGATCGTCTCTCGCTTTGTTTTGCGGCGCGAGATTTACGACGAAATTTTCTTCGAAAAAGCGGACGGCTTTGCGCTTGAGTGCGATAATGAAGATATCAAAAACAATATCGTTTTAAAGGCCAAATTTGAGCTAGAAAAAGCAGGCTTTAAAAACGAGCTGGACGAGTTTTTCGCATCGCATAAAATCGTGATAAAAAAGCAAATCCCACTAGGCGCGGGCCTTGGCGGAGGCAGCTCAAACGCCGCTACGTTTTTAAAGATGGCGAACGAGGAGTTAAATTTAAAACTAACACGCGAAAATTTGATGAAAATAGGCGCAAATATCGGTGCGGACGTCGCGTTTTTCGCTAGCGGATTTGACGCGGCAAACGTCGGCGGTATCGGCGAGATAATAAGCGAGTTTAACGACGAAGTGCCAGAGGTAAAAATTTTAACGCCCGGCGTCTTTTGCTCGACGCCTGCGGTTTACGGCGAATTTAGAGCAAATTTTATGGATAGTATCGACGTAAATTTGGCGGCAAAAATGCGCAAGATGACGACGGCGCAGCTGCTGGAGCGATACGAAAATCGCAAACTAAACGATCTTTTTGCGCCGTGTTTTAAAATCTATCCGCAGATGGATAAATTTAAAGATTTTTTCCTAAGCGGCAGCGGCGCGAGCGTGTTTTTCTTAAAATAAAAAGGTAAAAAATGGGTAAGGATTTAGCCAAAAATAAAAAGGCGCTGTTTGACTTTAGTATCATCGAGACCTTCGAGGCCGGTATCGTGCTAAAGGGTAGCGAAGTAAAGGCTCTACGGGCAGGCCGAGCAAATCTAAAAGACAGCTTCGCGCGCGTGATAAAGGGCGAGCTGTTTTTACTAAACGCGCACATCAGCCATCTAAATACGACGCACTCGGCGTTTCGCCCGGACGAGCGGGCTCCGAGAAAGCTACTGATGCACCGCAAGCAGATAGATAAAATTTTCGGTCAAGTCACGCAAGATGGCCTCACGCTAGTCGTTCTAGCGCTCTATCTAAACGACAAAAACATCGTAAAGGCGCGGGTCGCGCTGGCAAAAGGTAAAAATTTGCACGATAAACGCGAGACGATAAAACGCAAAGAAGCCGACAAAGAAGCGCGTGCGGCGATGAAAAAATACGCCTAAGGAAACAACGTGCCATACGTAAATATAAAAATCACAAAAGAAAAAGAGGCCGTAAGCGCCGAGCAAAAGCGCGCACTCATAGCAGGCGTGACGAAGCTGCTAGGCGATACGCTAAAGCGCGACGTGAGCAGAACCGTCATCGTGATAGAGGAAGTTAGCACCGACGACTACGGATTTGGCGGCGAAAGCATAACTGAACTAAGATCAAAACAAGGAAAATAATATGAAAAAAACCATCAAGGCGATTTTGGCGGCTTTGGCCTGCGCGATATTTCTAGCAGGCTGCGGCGAGGACGAGACGGCGAAGGCTCCCGTAAAGATAGAGGGCTATAAAACGGGCGAGGAGATCGCGCTAAAGAGCGTGTTTGGCAAAGACCTCACGCTAAAGCGCGTCGAGGGCGGCTTTGTTATCAAGGGCGACGAGGATAAAATTTTGATGTTTGATATATTCGGCACGTTTTGTCCGCCGTGTCAAAAAGAAGCTCCCGATCTCACCAAATTTCAAATCGACAATCTAAACGACTTTACGATCGTGGGACTCACACACTTTGAAAACGTCACGAACGAGTACGTAGTGGAAAACTTCGCGCAAAAATACAACGCCTTTTACTTTATCTCAAACGATATAAAGACAAACGACAAGCTTTCGGCGCAAATTTTAGAGGATATAAAATACGAGCGGCTTGAGAGCGTACCGATAAAAATGGTGCTAAAAGGCGGCGTATATCAGGAGTTAACCGACGTAGATAGCGGAAAATTCGGCGTGAAATACTATCTAGGCGGCATCCATCTAGACGCGATGACGAAGGATTTTGAAAGAATAAAAAATGCCCGCTAAAACCGCCACCGAGCGGGAGCACGGCATAGACGTAAAGGAAAAACCTGAATTTCCGCGCAAATTTAAGGTTATTTTGTTAAACGACGACGTTACGAGTATGGATTTTGTCGTGAGCGTGCTAGTAGAGATTTTTAATCGCGATATGCAAAGCGCGGTAGCCGTGATGCTAAAAATCCATAACGAAGGCAGCGGAGTGGCGGGCATCTACAACAAAGAGATTGCCCAAACCAAACAAAACCAAACGCTAAAAGCCGCAGCCGCGGCGGGCTACCCGCTAAAGGCTGTCGTCGAGGAAGAATAGCCCGCAAAAACGGGCGCGCAAAAGGCGCAAAGAGGAGGAAATGATGTTTGACTCGGATTTAAGCTATCTTTTGGAAAAGGCCGGGCAGTTTGCCTACTCGAATTTTCACGAGTATCTAACCAGCGAGCACGTGCTTTTCGTGCTAGTAAATTTAAACGAAGAGACTAGAGATATCCTGGCTGACGCGGGTCTAACCGACGTCGAGGGACTAAAAAGCGACCTAAAAAACTATCTACTGCAAACCAACGAGCAAGTCCCGCACCACAAACAGCCGCGTATGACGGTGCTTTTGGAGCAAATTTTTAAAGAGCTAAACGCTGAACTAAAAGATAAAAACGTCGGCATCAGGGACTTGCTATTTAAAATCGCTGCCAGAGGCGACACGTACGGGGCTAAAATTTTAGAATTTTACGACGTCGATCCGCAAAAGATCAAGCAAGCAACAAAAGACGACAAGCAGACTCGCGCAAAAAACTTCCAAAACCTCGCCAAATACTCGTCAAATTTAACCAAACTAGCCGCCGAAGGCAAGATAGATCCGATCATCGGGCGAGAAAACGAGCTAGCAAGGCTAATGCAAACGCTAAGCCGCCGCAAGAAAAATAATCCAATCCTAGTAGGCGAAGCGGGCGTTGGCAAAACAGCCGTAGTCGAAGGGCTCGCGCTAAAAATCGCAAGCGGCGAAGTGCCGCAGCGACTAAAACAGGCGCAAATTTTCGCTCTAGATATAGGCGCGATGATAGCTGGCACGAAATACCGCGGCGACTTTGAAAAGCGCCTAAAAGACGTAATGGACGAGGTGTCCGAGCAGGAGGACGCGATAGTTTTTATCGATGAGATACACACGATCGTGGGCGCGGGAGCTACAAACGGCGGCGGGCTTGATATGTCAAATTTACTAAAACCGGCTCTCGCAAACGGCTCGCTTCGCTGCATCGGAGCGACGACGTACGCGGAGTATCGCAGCTTTTTTGAAAAAGAAAAAGCCCTCTCGCGCCGATTTGCTAAAATCGACGTCGTAGAACCAAGCGCGGACGAGAGCATCGAGATCCTAAAAGGACTTCGCGCCAAATACGAGAGCTTTCACGGCGTCAAATTTAGCGACGAAATTTTAGCTAAAAGCGTGGAGCTAGCCAAAAAATACCTAAACGATAGATTTTTGCCAGATAGCGCCATCGATCTAATCGACGAGGCAGGCGCGGCTCTAGCCCTGCAAAGCAAAAACAAAACCGTGAAAATGTCCGATCTAAGCGCGGTTTTAAGCAAGATGGCAAATATCCCCGATACAAATCTAAAATCAGATGCCGCGGCAAATTTGAAAAATCTAGCACAAAGGCTAAAGTCTGAAATCTTCGGTCAAGACGAAGCCATAGATACGCTAGTAGCAGCGATCAAGCGCTCGTATGCGGGGCTAAAACAGCCAAACGCGCCCGTAGGCGTATTTTTATTTACGGGATCTAGCGGTGTGGGTAAAAGCGAGCTAAGCGCGGCTCTAGCGCGAAATTTGGGCGTGCACTTCGAGCGATTTGATATGAGCGAATACATGGAAAAACACAGCGTCTCGCGTCTAATCGGCGCGCCTCCTGGATATGTCGGGTTTGAAGAGGGCGGCATACTCACAAATGCCGTTAAAAAGCACCCTTATAGCGTGATTTTGTTTGACGAGATCGAAAAAGCCAGCGACGAGATGATAAACGTCTTTTTGCAAATTTTCGATGGCGCGAGCCTCACGGATAACACGGGCGCAAAGAGCGATTTTCGCAACGCCGTCATCATAATGAGCTCAAATTTGGGCTCAAAAGAGGCTCCGACGCTTGGCTTTAGCAAAGACGAAAGCGGTAAAGCGGACTCCGCGGTAAAGGGATTTTTCAGCCCCGAGTTTCGCAACCGTATTGATAAAATCGTGCATTTTAACGATCTTGGCGAGGACGCGCTGAGCCTCATTGCGCAAAAGATCATCAACGAGATAAACTCAAGCCTCGCCGAGAAAAAAGTCGTCATAAAAGCCTCCGCCGAAGCAAAAAAATACCTCTGGCAAAAGGGCTATAGCAAGGAATTTGGCGCCAGAAATCTAAAACGCCTAGTCCAAGACGAGATCTCGACCAAGCTTAGCGACGAGATACTTTTCGGCGCGCTAAAAAACGGTGGCGTCGCAAATATCGCGCTAAAAAACGGCGAGCTGGCGTTTAAATTTGAAGCCATAAAATAAGCGGTTGCGGGGTCAAATTTGGAAAAGATCTATAACTTTCCCGACCCTGCAAACGCTCCCGCAAACTCCCCTCTAGCCGTCGGCGGCGACCTAAGCGCGCAGGCTCTTTTGCAAGCTTACGACAAAGGCATTTTCCCGTGGTTTTTGCCCGGCGAGCCCATATACTGGTGGTCGCCAGATCCCCGCGCGGTGCTAGTTCCAAGCGAGGTGCGCGTGCAACAAAGCATAAAATCGGCGCTTAAAAAATTTGAAGTACGGTTTGACTACGACTTTGAAAATTTTCTAAAAGTCTGCAAAAGCGAGCGCGAAAAAAAGGGCCCCACGTGGCTAAGCGAAGATATCGCGAGCGCATACGTAAATTTGCACCGTCTAGGTATCTCGCATAGCGTAGAGGTGTATGATGACGGAGAACTAGCAGGCGGACTTTACGGGCAAATTTTCGGTAAAGTCTTTTGCGGCGAAAGTATGATCAGCCTAAAAACAGGCGCGTCAAAGGTTGCTCTCATCGCGCTTTGCCGCGCTTTAGGGCCGTTTGATTTTCTCATCGACTGCCAGGTTATGAACGAACATTTAAAATTTATGGGCGCAAAAGCGATGAGACGAAGCGAGTTTTTAGCCAAATTTAACGAACTAAAAAATCAGCCTAGCGGCTTTGGCGAATTTAAAAATTTACTCTAAATTTGGAACGTCTTTTGCTTATTATCTCGTAAAATTTAGATAAAAAAGGCAAGAAAATGTTCGCAGGTATCCAAACCTCAAAATCAAAACCGCTCGTAGAAAGCGCGCTGGCAAGCAGAAATTTACGCCAGCAGATGATTTCTAGCAACATAGCAAACATCGATACGCCTTTTTACAAAGCCCGCGACATCGCGTTTGAAGCGGCCTTGTCGCAAACAGCGCAAGAGATTTACGGCAAAGACGAAAATAAAATTTTAAAACTCGCGCAAACAGACGGTGCGCACTTTCCTCGCGTGGATTTTCCGGCGTCAAACGGTGCGACGATATTTTTACGCGACGGACACATGGCGCGAAACGACGCAAACACCGTTGATCTAGACGTGGAAACGACCGAGCTTAGCAAAAACGCGATAATGGTAACTGCGCTTGATAGAGCCATGAGACAAAGTGGCCAGATATTTAAAAACGTGATCGACGCTAGCAGCAAAATTTAAGGATAGATTATGAGCAATTATTTAAGCGACTTTGATATCAGCGGATACGGACTAAGCGCCCAGCGCTTTAGAATGAACGTCATTAGCTCCAATATCGCCAACGCAAACACCGTGCGAACGGCGGAAGGCGGCCCGTATAGACGCCGCGAGGTGATATTTAAGGCGGTTGATTTTGATAGCGTACTAAACGACGAAGTAGCAAAAAAACATAACTTGCTCGAATACGAAAATCCGCTAGACGATAAATTCTATACAAAAGACGCAAAACCTGCTATAATGAGCGTCGTAGTTGACAAGATAGTGCGCGACGATAAGGATTTTAAGCTAAAATACGATCCGTCTCACCCTGACGCCGACGCGAGGGGCTACGTAGCGTACCCAAATATCAATCCAGTCATCGAAATGGCGGATCTGATCGAAGCCACGCGCGCCTATCAGGCAAACGTTTCGGCATTTCAGTCGGCTAAAACGATCGCTCAAAGCGCGTTAGAATTATTACAAGGTTAAATTTTATGACGAATATAGATAAAATCGGCTCGGTCGCTTCACCGTTTGAAAAAAAAGAAGCAAAGACTCTGCAAAATCAAAAAGGCGAGTTAAATTTCGGCGACATGCTAGATAGCTCGCTAAAAGAGCTAAACGAGATACAAATCAACGCAGACAAAGCCATCGCCGATCTAGCAACGGGCGAAGTAAAAGACCTGCATCAGGCCGCTATCGCTATCGGCAAGGCCGACACGTCGATGAAACTCATGCTGGAGATCCGCAATAAGGCCCTAAGCGCATACAAAGAAATCTCAAGAACGCAAATTTAAGCCTTGAATCAGCGAAAATCAAAAACAATCGCTTTATTTGCGTTTATTCTGTTTTTTATCTGCATATTTTTGGCAGTTATCTTTTACCGAGCAAATATAGAAAGACGACTGCCAAAACTAGAAACTAGCGACATAAACACGGCCCTGCGTGGCAACATAATAACAAAAGACGGCTTTAGTATCACCGGTAGCCAAAAACTCTACAAAGTGATGGTAGATACTAGAAACATCGACCCCGATAAAAAAGATCTATTTATCAAACTTTACTGTATATATAGCGGCGACGATATCAAGCGCGTAACTAAAATCATCAACAGCCAAAAAGGCGCCGTTACGCTATCCTATAAGATCGACGCCAAGGGCGCGGCGTATCTACAGGAGCTATCAAAAAAGCTGTATAGAAAAAAAATTTTTATCCCCTACGAAGACCCAAATACCGGTGCTGCAATACTGCGTAATATGAGCATAGTAGAAAGCGGCGAAAGCAGGCAATACGTCGCCGCCGACGCGCTCACTCCGATGATAGGCTACGTAAAAAAGGTCGAAAAAGACGGTATCACTAAAACCGAGGGCGTAAAAGGCGTAGAAAAAGCCTACGAATACTACATCTCCTCGATCCAAGACGCAAAACTGCTAGGCCCAAAAGATATCGGAAACAACATCATTCTTACGAGCGATTCAAATTTGGCTAACCGCGTGGACGGATACGATATCATCTTAAACGCCTCGCTTAAACTGCAAACCAGACTAGAGCAGATCATCGACGAAAAGAAAGAATTTCTAAACGCAAAAGAGATAATCGTAGGCATAATGGACTCAAAAACAGGCGGCCTACTAGCGCTTGCCAGCACCTCTAGATATAGCCCCTCAAACATCAGAAAACAAGACTACAAGTCACTAAACTCCTCAGCAACCGAGTATGCATACGAGGTCGGTTCGGTATTTAAACCGTTTATTTTCGCCCTTCTTTTAGCAAACGACAAAATCAATCCGCTCGAGCGGATAAACACCTACAACGGCGTCTACCAGCTAGGCAAACGCACGATAAAAGACACGCACCCAGAGCCATTTCTCACGGCTGAGGATATCATCGTATACAGCTCAAATATCGGCATGATACAAATCGCCCAGCGCCTAGACGGTTCTCAAATTTACTCAGGGCTTTTAAATTTCGGCTTCACGCAAAAAACTGGCATCGATATGCCATACGAGCAGGTCGGAAACATGCCGCCGGTAGCCAAGCTAAATTCGCAAATTTACAAAGCTACGATCAGCTACGGATACGGTTTGCAAGCGACTTTTATCCAGCTTTTAAAGGCGTATAACGTATTTAATAACAAAGGCGTAATGGTGACGCCAAAGGTCGTGGACTCGCTCTATAAAGACGGCAAATTTTTCGTCGTAAACGACCCAAAACCGGTCGAAGCCATAAGTCAAGAAGCGGCCGAAAGGATGAAGCGCATCCTGATAAAAACCGTCGAGATCGGCACCGGCAAAAGAGCGAAGGTAGAAGGCCTAGAAATCGGCGGCAAAACAGGTACCGCACACATCGCCACGACCGGTGGCTACGCAAATACCTATAACGGCTCGTTTTTCGGATTCGTCAACGACTCACAGGGCAATAGCTATACGATAGGTGTTTTAGCCAGAGAGCCAAAGAAACCGTATTATTATTTCGGCGCACAGAGCGCGCTACCGACGTTTAGAGCGGCCGTAGAGCTGATGGTCGAAGAGGGATTTTTAAAACCCGATGAAAATTTGACCGCATCGGAGCAAGCTGCGCCGCCAACCGAAAATACAGAGAAAAAAACCACAAACTCAAATTCTAAAAGCAAGCAAAAAAAGAATTAACTCTCAATCACCCATATACAATATTAAATTAGACTTAACGGAACTTAATTTAAATATAAGAAGTATTAAGTTGCTATGAAAAACATGAGAGCCAAGTGTATAATCCGTTCAAGAATTTCTAAGATAAATTTATAGAAATCTTATAGCATTTTTATCTGATATAGAAGCTCTAAAATAGCATAATTTTCCAAAGTATCAGAAAAACAGTCAATAAAATAAGCAAATTGAGAAACTTCTACAGTATCGGTATTAGTTCACCAACAGAGCAGCTCATGACTATTTGGTATAAACTTTGCCGTCCATTTTAAACATACCGTTCCGATTGGAGTAACGAGCGAAGCGAAGTAGAAAAGCGGCTTTCCCAATCTCAAAGCAAAGCTTCTAGGCGGGCTTGGAAATCTCACCGCAAGATTTACTTATTTTTTACTTCTATATATCTTCGGCAAAATACTTGAGAATTTATCTAAATTTCTTCTCAGAAAATCGCGAACGGTAGATATACTTGTTTTCATCTACAAAATCATAGTTCTTGTGTTTGCACACTCTTTGAGAAAAATTCCTTTAAAAGTTTTTAACTTATCTTGAGTCTAAAAAGCATAAAACCTAGCTTAACACACCCAAGTTGGATACTCAGCCAACTACACTAAAAACTCTCTATGGAATAAAGGCAAAAATGCTAAACAAAAATAAGATAACGGTTTGAGCTATTAATTATAGTTTCTTAATAAAATCCTAGACAATGCAATCCACCCAAACCCAAACATATTTCATAAGACATAAAAACAAAAATAGATTAATATGATACGTGCTATAAAACATTCAAAAAAACCAAACATCCAATAAGACACAGCCAAAGGCACAAACATAAAATATAAACAAGCAAAGCCAAAAACCAACATTCCAGAACAACTTATAAAACCAAAAACAAATTTACAAAAACAGATAACATATCGCAAGAGAACTAAAGCAAAGAATAAAGAATGTAAAATAAGAGATAAAAAGTATAAAGGAATAAAAGAATAAAAACAAAGCCCGCAACGACCTACTTTCCCGACATCCCAGTAAGGGAGAGTATCATCAGCCAGGACGAGCTTAGCTTCTTGGTTCGAGATGGAGCAAGGCGTT